>JBBQYG010000019.1:0-37307 GCA_038208905.1 Candidatus Sumerlaeia bacterium
CTCCACCTCCCCCTCCGCATTCGTCACCTTCTCGCGAAAACGCATCTTCGATTCGTCCGCGGTGCCATACTGCTCGGAAAACTTGGCGCGGATCGACTCCGCGCGCTCCCACCGCGCCAGCAAAGCAACCAACTCCTCGCCGCCGATGGCGGCGCGAGGGGGACAGTCGATGTCGATGTAGTGTCGAATTGGCATGAAAGGCAGGGATGAGGGATGAGGGATGCACGGCAACTACTTGGGAAGTATTGGGTGGGCAGAGTTGGACGGGGCCAGCCGGAAATTTGGCCGGGCCGTGCCCATAGGCCTGTCCCGTTCATCCCTCAGCCCTCGTACCTCATCCCTTCCGTTCACAGGCCGTTCATCCCTCGTCCCTTTCAGTATACGGGTCGGCGCGCAAAGCAAAACGCCGCCGTCCAGTACGCATCGTACAGCGGGTCCTCGGGGTCGAAGCTACTGATCTGGACCTCGGGCGGCGAGGCGTGGATGAAGCGGCCGCCGCCGAGGGAGAGTCCCGTGTGGGTGACGCGCGTGGTCTCGTCGATGAAGAACACAACGTCGCCCGGCTGGAGCAGGCCCTTCTGCCAGAACGTGCCGACGAGTCGTCCCACGAGGACCTGCTGAAAGGCATCGCGCGGTAGTTGAACTCCCTGGGCCGCCCAGGCGACGCCCACGAGGCCGCTGCAGTCGATCCCCTGACTCGTCCGCGCGCCAAAGACATAGGGCGTGCCCAGCATCCGCGCAGCGGTGTCGATGGCGGCGCGCCCGGGGCTGGAGGCCGGATGAAAACGCAGCGCCTCCACAGCCACGGAATACGACGCCGAGTTCCCCGCGCCGCGGACGGCCCTGGGGAGCGCCAACGTCACGCTGGTCCCGCCGTCCCATCCCTCCACGGGAAGCGCCGCCCCGGCGGGAAGGCGGAAGTCCAGCGCCATCAGGTCCTCCCTCAGCACCGCGCGCGGGCGGCGCATCCACTCGGAGAGCTCCCCCCACGCCATGCGCCGCACGGTTTCCGACCGCACCCAGCCGATGTAGCCCTCGGGCCCATGAAGGCGTATATACGTCTTGTCGGCGTTCTCCTCCAGCAGCCACACCTCGTCGCCAAGGATGAGCTGGCTCTGCACGGTTCCGCCCTCCCGCGGGTCTCCCCAGGTCAAGGCCATCGGGATTTGCACGATGCCGTAGATCTCTTCGCCCAGCGCCGCATCGGGAAGGAGTCGGATCTCGTTCTCCACGGGGCCAACGCCCAGCGCGCGAAAGACCTCTGGCAGTGCCGCGATCAGGCGCGGGTGATTCGCCACGCCGGAGAGCTTCCATCCGCCGTCGCTCGCCGACACCTTGGCGTCCAGAAGGAAGAACGTGGAATCCGATAGCTGGAACTTCTTGAAATTTGCGATGATGGATTGAAGCTGTCCCGCCGTCGTCGGCGGCGCCTCCTGCGACCAGAGTCGACTCGCGATTCCCGCGAAGGGATCGCTCTCTTCACGTGGGGGCACGGGAGCGGCGTCGGGGAACAGGCGCAGGCGTTCCTCGTCCAGCGCGCCACGCTGCTCCTCCCACATGCGGACAACACCATTGTAGGCGCCGATGGCTTCCTTTTCCGCGGAGTCCGGCCTCACGACCCACGCATCGAACTCGGGATTGGAGAGGAAGCCGAACTCCACCACCGCGGACGGAATATCGGAACTCGACACCAGCGGATGATCGATCACATAGAAGCTGAAGTCCTCCTTCCAGTGAATGGTCTTCTTGACCTCCTCCTCCATGATGCCCGCAAGGGCGCTCTCCAGCGGCTGGGGCTGCCCCGCCTTGTCCGTCGGCCAGATGAGCATCATCACGCCGTCGGCGGTGCGGCGCGGCGAGCTGTTGTGGTGGAGCGAAAGGAAGAGGTGGGAACGCGTCGCCTCCGCGATAGCCGTGCGTGCGCCCAGCTCCTCCGCACGCCCGGAATTGCCGGGCGCCACCTTGCGGTCGTCGGTGCGTGTCATGTGGACCTCCGCCCCGGCATCCTTCAGGAAATGCCGCAGCAGCGACGCCACCTTCAGGTTCACGTCGCCCTCGATCACCTGCGTATTGACGCCGCGCGCGCTCCCCGAATAGCCCGGCTGGTGGGCGCTCCCGCCGTGCCCGGGGTCCAGGGTAATCACCAAACCGGCGAGCTTGTCCTTTTCGCCCTCGAAGGGAACCGGCCAATCGAGATCAACAACATCCTGGCCGCGCACACTCGGCGCGATCAACGAGAGGGCGACTAGTATTCCTGCAATTCGGAGCATCGTAGGATTCCGCAACGGAGAGTGGCCACGCGAGAATCATGACCCATGCGCGGATTGGACACAAGTGGGAGTGTATGCTATTCAGTAGAGCGTTCCTCGCGATAGCATAAGCTTATTCGCTGGGAAGCGGTGCCCTCGAGGGCGGGCGGGCCATACACGGCAGAATGGGGATCTCGCCCATGTGGGTATATCCGAATACACTCGCATGGGCGGAGGATGGTCGGGCTACCTTCGAGCGGCCAATAGATTCATGGGAATGCTGCAACTCTGACTCCGGCAACCGATACCTCTTCAACACAAGCGCCGCCCCATCCCACGTCCACAGTTCTCCCCGCGCCGGAAGGAGATAGGGACGCGGCCATGTCTTGTTGGCGCCCGGAATCGCAATACGCAGGCTCTCAGACCCGTCCGCCCGGGTCAAAAAAACCGCGTTCTCGGCGGGGCGCGCGATCCACCATGCGATGGAGGCCGTTGAAGTCTCGAATCAGGAAACCACCATTCGGCGCCGCCACGATGTCGGTTGGATAGTTGGGATCGCGGCCCCATCCCGCCTTCATGCTGACCAGCCGGCGAAACTCCCCGGGGTCGTCGCTGCCAAGCAGAGGGGGGAATGCCGGACCGCGCCCCTTGAGATACGGGCCCACGGGGAATGTTTGCGACCAAACGATCCCAGCGCGCGGGTCCAACAGAACCGCGGATCTCGTCTTGAGATCGATACCCATGCACAGGAGCCAAGGAGTTCCTTTCACCACAGCCGAAGGCATCAGATAGTCCAACGAATTCCCCGCCGGGGTGCGATCCTCATGGTTCTTCTGGCGATGCAGGAATTCGCCATCGCTCAGGCGGAAGGCCCAAAGCCCGGAGAACTCCTCGGTGGTGCCGCACCCCCGGATAGTGAAGAGCGCCCAGTCGCCCTCGACGCTCACATGCATGCTCGAGACCATCGGCGCAGGATCCGTATCCATGACGTTGCACCGCGCGCGCTAGAACCGATTGTCCAGGCGTGGTGTGCCAACAGGGTTCAGAATGATAAGCGCCAGCTCGCCGTAGTCGCTCGAATTGCCGGGACTCGGGTAGTGGGCCACTCCCTTTGTCAGGGCGTTTCCGACGATCACTCCCCCGTCGGTCACGATGGCGTCGCGAAGCGTGACTCCCCGCTGCCACGACCACTCCACCGCGCCATCGCGGGTAAGCGTATAGACACCCGGCCCCGTCCCCTGGCGCTCGCTCGGCTCGATGTGGAGCTGGTATTCGCCGGACGGCGATGCGTAGGTCGCGGGGTTGACGAGGGGCGTCGGAAAGCGCGAGGCGGCGAGAGGGCGCGTTGCCAGCATCGACAATGCTCCCAACACAAGCATTGCCAGACAGGACCATCATGGATTCTTTGGCATCGGAGTTTCTTCCCGCTCATCGTGACAATTCTCCCCGGGTGTGTGTTTCGCGGGCCACCAGAATTGTTTTCACGGAGGTTAGCTGATGCGACCCCGCAAACTGGCGCGAATCGTGTTGCTTGACAATTAAGGAGCTCCCGCATGCCCACCACCTTCGAGAAGTCCACCCCCATCGCTGCGCCCGCCGATTTCGCCTTTGCGTGGCACGGGCGGCCCGGCGCCTTCCAGCGGCTTTCACCGCCTTGGGAGCAGTTGCGCATCGTCCGCGCGAGCGGGGGAATCCGCGACGGCGGAGAGCTGGAGTTCAAGATCCGCCTGGCGCCCGGCCTCTGGCAGCACTGGCACGCGCGCCATTTCGGGTATGTGGAGGGCCAGCAGTTTTGTGACGAACAGGTCAGCGGCCCCTTTGCATCATGGCGTCACATCCACCGATTTGTGCCCGAGGGCGACGCGGCCTGCCGCATCGAGGACCACATCGAATACGCGCTGCCGATGGAACCGCTCAGCCGGGTCGCGCCCCGCTGCCTGGTGGAGGACAAGATTGCCGCCATGTTTGCCTATCGGTCCAACGTGGCGCAGAATGACATCGCGCGTCACTGGCGCGCACACCTGACGCCGATGCGCGTCGCCCTGACAGGGGCCAGTGGCTTGGTCGGCACCGACCTGACGGCGTTCCTGACGACGGGCGGGCATTCGGTGGTTCCGCTCGTGAGGAAGCCGACTCCCGACGGCGTGGTGTGGAATTCAACCACGGGAATCAGCGAAGCCGAGCTTGCCAAACTCGAAGGCGTCCGCGCCGTGGTGCACCTTGCGGGCGAGCCCGTCATGGGCGTGTGGACGGAGGATAAGAAGCGCCGCATCCGCGAGAGCCGGTCCGTGGGCACCCGGGCGCTGTGCGAATCGCTGGCACGGATGAAGGAGAAGCCCGAGGTGCTGGTCTGCGCTTCCGCCGTCGGGTTCTATGGCAGTCGTGGCGCCGAGCAATTGACGGAGGAATCGACCCCGGGAAACGGCTTTCTGGCGGAGGTGGCGCGCGAGTGGGAGAATGCCTGCGAGCCCGCGCGCGCAGCGGGAATTCGGGTGGTGAACCTGCGCATTGGGATCGTGCTTTCCCCGCGCGGCGGAGCGCTGGCGGCGATGCGCCTTCCGTTTACCTTGGGGCTTGGCGGTCGGCTGGGCTCCGGCACGCAGTACATGAGCTGGATCACCGCCGACGACCTGGTGGGCCTGATCCATCACGCCATCGCGACCCCCGCCATGTCGGGGCCCGTGAACGCGGGCTCGCCCAACCCGGCCACCAATGCGGAGTTCACCGGCGCCCTCTCCAGCGCGCTGGGCAGCTTCGTGGGCATGCCCGCTCCGGCGTTTGTCCTGCGCGCGGCGCCCGGCGGCATGGGCGATGAATTCTTCCTGACCTCCGCGCGCATGATCCCCGCGCGGGCGCTGGCCAACGGGTTCGCCTTTGCGCATACCGATCTCGAAGCAGCTTTTCGCCTAATACTAGGCCGCAAGCCCACCAAGGGTGCGCGCATGGCGAACACGGCAAGCTAAGCCCCGGCGAAGTATTGCCTCAAGTTCAGGCATCGGAGATTCTCCATGCGTTTCGCCGCTCCCCACCTCCGAAAGGCCTGACTATCGCGGCTTCCTAGCCTGCGCGATAAACGCCCGACAGGCTACCCGAGCGCGGATTCTTTTCCTGCGCGTTGACAGCCCCCCGCGACCGCGCCACCTTTCCCGCCATCATGGCAACCGAATGTGACATAGCAATCGTCGGCGCCGGTCTGGCGGGGCTGGCCTGCGCCCTGCACCTGCAGGAGGCCGGCATCGACGCTCAGGTATTCGAGGCCGCCGACGCCCCGGGCGGACGCGTCCGCACCGACCGCATCGACAGCTTCATCCTCGACCGCGGCTTTCAGGTTCTGCTCGAGGCCTATCCCGAGTGCCGTCGGATGCTGGACTACGGCGAACTCAACCTCCAGCGATTCGAACCCGGCGCGCTCATCCATCTCAACGGCAAGGTCGAGCGCGTCGCCGACCCCCTGAGGCGGCCGCGCCACGCGGTGGAGTCGCTCCTCAGCGGCATCGGCACCTTGGGCGACAAGCTGCGGGTGCTCAAGCTACGCCGCCGCGCGCTGGCGGGGAATTTTCAATCCGTGTTCAAGCGGAGTGAAACGACGGCGCTTGAGGCGCTCCGCCAGATCGGCTTTTCGCGCGGAATGATCGACTCCTTCTTTCGCCCGTATCTGGGCGGCATCTTTCTGGGCCGCGATCTGGAGACCAGCAGCCGCATGATGGACTTCGTCGTGCGCATGATGGCAAAGGGGAACACCTCCATCCCCGCCGAGGGCATCGAGTCGATCCCGCGCCAGCTCGCCGCCCGCCTCAGGCCCGGAACGCTTCACCTGAACCAGCCCGCGAAGAAGATCGAACCGGGGAAGATCACCTTCTCCAACCGCCACACGGCCCGCGCCCGCGTCGTCGTGGTCGCCACCGACGGCACCGCCGCGTCGGCCCTGAGCGGTGGCGCCATTGCCGATCCCGGCGCGCGCGACGTGACGTGCCTGTACTTCGCCGCCCCGCGCACGCCCGTCGAGGGAGCGTGGCTGGTGCTCGACGGCGACGGCAAAGGACCGGTGAACAACCTTGTCGTCGCTTCGCAGGTCTCCCCCAGCTACGCGCCCCACGGCACACACCTCATCTCCGCTACGGTCCTCGGCGACCCGGGAGTTTCCGACATCGCGCTGGTCCAGGCAGTCCGCGGCCAGATGGTCGAGTGGTATGGCCGCGCGGCCAAGCAGTGGGAGTTCCTTAGAATCTACCGAATCCGCCACGCCCAGCCCATGCAGGGACCCGGGTTCTGTGCCCGCCGCAAAGCCGCCGAGGCGAGCGCCGCGGAAGGCGTTGTGTACTGCGGCGACTACCTGGAAACCGCCTCCCTCCACGGCGCCCTGATCGCGGGGCGGCGCGCCGCCGGGCAATGCCGAAAGCTGCTCTCTTCCAACGCCATATAACGCCATGCGCCGAGCCAATATCCCGGCAAGACCTGTTGACTGCCGCGATTCATTGTCGCATACTTTAATTGCAATTATTGATACTTCGTTCGCAAGAGGGGATTCCCCCCTCCGACCCGACCGAATACATCTCACACTGTGAAGGAGCACCCCACATGAAGAAGCATGTTTTCGCAATGCTGGCCGCCGTCGCGATGGCGGGCGGCGCCCAGGCGCAGGAGTACTTCCTGTACTATCCCCACACCGGCGAGAAGGTCGCCGCCAAGGACATCCCCGTCCCTTCCGCCAAGGCTCTTGCCGAGAAGACAACCTGGAAGGGCGCTGGCGGCCTGACCGTGAACTTCATCTACAGCGATCCCGCCACCGTGGGCTGGAACGATACCACAGTCGGGGCAACCCGCAAGGCCACGCTGCAGGCTGTGTTTGCCTACGTCGATAGCGTCCTGAACCATGTGGCCACGATTGATGTGGTGTGCCAGGTTTCGGATTTCAACGCCTCCGGCGCATTGGGTTCCGCCGGGTCCCTTTATGAGGTCGGCGATGGATTTTTTGACGCCATCTCGAAGGAACACATCGTCACGGGTGTCGATCCCGTCCCGGGTGCTGGATTCGAGGACATCTTCATCACGATGGACTTCGGCTATATCTGGAACAACGGCCTCGGCGCGCCCGCCATCAGCGAGTTCGACCTTTTCACCGTGCTGCTCCACGAAGTGACACACGGGCTTGGCTTCGCATCCCTGGCCCAAGCGTCGGGCGCCAGCCAATACTCGAGCGAGCCGCCCCCCAACAAGGCCTTCACGAAGTGGGACAACCTCCTTTTCCGCACCTCTGGCGCGGCCAAGCTGTGGTCGGGAGTCTCCCCCAACTATGTCGGCGGAACCTTGGCCGGTGGAGACAATACGTTGGACTTCCGCGGCACGAACACCCAGACGAGCTTTGGATCCTTCCCCCCCATTTACTCCCCCAACCCATTTCAGTCCGGCTCCAGCATCTCACACTGGCAGCTCATCGCGCCGATTCCCTCCAACGCCGTCATGCGTCCTGCCGTTGCGGCGGGCGTCTCCAACCGGGCCTATCTGCCCTTCGAGATCCAGACGCTCAGGGACTTGGGCTACACCGTCAACGTGACCGCCGTTCCCGACTGGAACCTCTACTGATCCAGTCGTTCGCCGTTGTCTGACTTTACCAGAAGACCGGATGGCGGGCCCCGCGCCCCCATCCGGTCTTCGGTTTTTTAGGCAGCCATCAAAAATTCCCTTGGAAGTGTCTGAATTTCGTTTTGACAAGGTGAAACTCTGGCATAGCCTTTCTTGTCCCCACGGAAACCGGGTCGCCCCCGAAACGGCGGCGAGGGATACCGAGCGAATGGAAATGCCCATGCAAGAGTTGGAAGCAGAGACGGAGGGAGCACTGAGCATCGGCGCGCTTTCCCGCGCGACGGGGATCAGCATCCATAGCCTGAGGATGTGGGAACGCCGCTATGGGGCGCCGGTGTCGATGCGCCGCTCCTCCGGGCATCGGCGCTACTCCCCCGACGAAGTCCCCCGCCTGCGCGCCGTGGCCCGCGCCCTGGCCTCGGGGCTTCGCGCTGGGACGGTAGTGCCCGCAACCATCGAGGCCATCGACGACATGCTTAATTCGGGGCTTGGGGGCGCCGCCATCGAGGCGAACAGCAGCGTCGTCATCAGGCTCCGCGAAATGATGACGGCGGCCCGCGAACTCGACGAGGCCAGCCTTGGCAGGATACTGGAGGAGGATTGGGTCGCCCTTGGCCCGCTGCGATTCATGGAGGACCGCGGCGTGCCCTTCATGCGGGACCTTGGCGAGGAGTGGAAGTGCGGGAGTCTCGGCGTCGCCCAGGAGCACTTTGCCAGCGAGCGCCTGAGCGACTTCCTCGCAGCGAAGTGGCGCGCGCTAAACCGCGAGGCCGCCGGCGCGCCTTTCGTTCTGGCGACACTCCCCAACGACCTTCACCGCATGGGCCTCCTCATGGCGGCTGTCAGCACAACGGTCGCCGGGCGGCGCGTGGTTTTTCTGGGCTCCGGGGTTCCTGTGGAGGAAATCGCCCAGTCGGCACAGATCGCCAAGGCTGCGGCCGTTTGTGTCGGTGTGTCGGGGGCGACTCCGCCACGCCTTGCCAACACCGCCGCCCGCCAGTTGCTCGATCTGCTGCCCAAGCGGGTTTCCGTCGTGTTTGGCGGGGCCGTCGCCGGACAGATCCGTGTGGAGAAAGTCCAGATTTTCCGCGAGATTGCGTCGTATGCCGCATGGGTTGGCCAGCTAACCCCGTAAGGTTTTCTCTCGCCACCGCTCTGGAATGGTAATTGCCTAGACAATTAGTGCGACACGGGGAACGGGATAGTATCCCCGCCCGGCGCAAGCATCGGGGGCGCTCGTGTCCGATTTGGATAACAAGACATTCTGGATCACCGGTGCCAGCAGTGGCATCGGCGCCGCCACGGCGCGCCGCCTAGCCGCTCCGGGGCGTCGAATCGCCCTGACCGCCCGCCGCCGGGACGCCTTGGAGGCGTTGGCCGAAGAACTGAGAAAAACCGGCGCCACCGTCGAAGTCCACCCCGCCGACGTGACCGACCGGCAGGCGGTGCTTTCCGCCGGGGAACACATCGCCGCCAGTCTGGGCGCTGTGGATGTCCTTTTTTCCTGCGCGGGCGACTACGAGCCCTTTGACGCGACAAAATTCGACAGCGCGCGGATCGAGCACACGATGCGCGTGAATTACTCCGGCACGATGCACTGCGTCCAGGCGGTGCTTCCCGCCATGATCGCCCGGCGCGCCGGCTATCTGGTCATTGTGTCCAGCATCGTCGGCTATCGCGGGTTGCCCAACTCATCGCCATACAGCGCGACCAAGGCCGCCCTGATCAACTTTTTCGAGGGCCTGCGCTTCGACCTGAAGCGCCACCGCATCGACGTGTCGCTGGTGAATCCCGGATTCGTGAAGACCGATCTGACGGACAAGAACGAGTTCCCGATGCCCTTTCGCATCACGGCCCCGGAAGCTGCGCAGAAGATCGTCGCGGGGATGGAGAAGCGTCGGCGCGAGATTCATTTCCCGTGGCAGTTCACGTGGACGATGAAGCTGCTGCGCGTGATTCCCTTTCCGATCTATAGCTGGCTGATCCAGTCGAAGGTGGCCAAGTGAGCAGCGGCGCGCTCCGCATCGCGGTGATCGGATCGGGAATCTCCGGCATTGTGGCCGCGCACCTCCTTCAGCGGCGCCACGCGGTGACGCTCTTCGAGAAGAAGAGCTATGTTGGCGGCCATACCAACACCGTGAACGTGGACGACGGACCCGACGCGGGAACGCCGGTGGACACGGGATTCATTGTCTGCAACGACAAGACATATCCCACGTTTCACCGATTCCTGAAGGACCTTGGCGTGCGGTGGCGCTGGGCCGACATGTCATTCGGATTTCACGACGAGACCACCGGCCTTCAGTATGCGGGAACCACGCTGTCGGGCTTGTTTGCCCAGCCCGTCAACGCGCTGAATCCGCGGTTCCTCCACATGCTGTGGGAGATTCGCCGCTTCAGCCGCCTGGCGCTCCGCGATCTCGGCAACCACCGCCTCGACCGGATCAGTCTGGGCTGGTACCTGCGCCGCCACCGATTCGGCGCGGGCTTTATCGACAACTTTATCGTGCCGATGGGCGCGGCGATCTGGTCCACGCGGGCCGACAGGATGCTGCGTTTCCCGGCGTGGACCTTTATCCGATTTTTCAAGAATCACGGCCTACTGGAATTGAAGGATCGCCCGCGGTGGCAGACCATCGTGGGCGGCAGTCAATCCTATGTGAGGGCGTTCCTCGCGCGCTTTGCCGGCACCGTAAGGCTCAACGCGCGCCTCGCCGCCGTGATCAGGTCCGAATCCGGCGTGACCATTCGCCACGACGACGGCCAAGACGAGCATTTCGACCAAGTGGTGATCGCGGCCCACGCCGACGAGGTGCTGCGCGTGCTGGGCGATCCCTCGCCCGACGAACGGCGCCTCTTTGGCGCGTGGCGCTATGAGCGCAACCGCGTGGTCCTTCACACCGACGAGGCCGTGATGCCGCCCAACCGCCGCGCGTGGGCATCGTGGAACTACACGCGCGAGGCCCGGGCCGACCGCGGCGCGGCCCTATCGATGACATACGACATGAATCGCCTCCAGGGGTTGAAAACGCGCCGTCGCTATCTGGTAACTCTGAATCGCAAGGGCCCCATCCACGAGTCGCGCGTCCTTCGCGAGTTCCACTACCGGCACCCGCTCTATACCACGGCCTCCATTGCGACCCAGGCGGAAATCGCCGCGCTGGGCGGAACCAACAACACATGGTTTTGCGGAAGCTATCACGGCTTCGGGTTTCACGAGGATGGTGCGAAATCCGGCGCCGCGGTGGCCGCGGGATTCGGAGTTACACTCTAGTGCAAAACGCTGAAACACCTCGAGGCGCTGAATTGCAGGCGACCCCTATCTCCCCGATGCGGATGGATCGAAATGGACTCTGAGGCCACTACCAATCAATCGATCGCGCTGAGCGGCCAACGGTCGGGTCCCATCGAGCGGCTCGCCCAAAAGGCTGTGCTCTCGCACTTCGCAAAAATCCGCCGAGGGTATCTGGAGATCCAGACGCCCGACGGAGACTGTCACGCATTTGGCGACGAGTCCTCCGCGCTGCGCGGCATCGTCCGCGTCCGCGATACGCAGTTTTTCCGCCGCAGCCTGGTCGGCGCCGACATTGGATTCGGCGAGTCCTACATGGAGGGCGAATGGGATTCCCCCGATGCGACGGCGGTGCTCCGCGTCCTTGCCGAAAACATGCAGCACGCCGACGAGCGTGGCTTTCTCGCGAATCGGATCGTGCGCGCGGGCGACCGCATCCGCCACTTCCTGAACGCAAACACTCGACTCGGCAGCCGCAAGAACATCGCGCGCCACTATGACTTGAGCAACGACTTCTTTCGCGTCTTCCTCGACGAGACGATGACATACTCCTGCGCGCTCTGGCGGCGGCCGGAGGAGACGCTGCGCGAGGCCCAGCTCGGCAAGATCCACGCCCTGATCGCGCAGGCCCGCATAGGGCCCAACGACCACGTGCTGGAGATCGGCTCGGGATGGGGAGCGCTCGCAATCGAGGCCGTCCACAAGACCGGATGCCGCGTCACGACGGTGACCCTTTCCCGCGAGCAGCTCGCGGTCGTGCGGGAGCGCGTCAATGCCGCCGGCCTCGAGGACCGGATCACTCCCATGCTCTGCGACTATCGCGACGTGCAGGGACAATTCGACAAGGTGGTCTCGGTCGAGATGCTTGAAGCCGTGGGCCACGAGTATCTGGGCACGTTCTTCAAGACGGTGGATCGGCTCCTGGCGCCCAACGGCATCGCAGCCATCCAGGTGATCACAATCCCGGACCAGCGCTACGACAGATACCGCCGCAGCACGGACTGGCTGCAGAAGCACATTTTCCCCGGTGCCGTGGTGCCATCGCTGACCGCGCTGACCAACGCGATGACGCGCGATTCGTCGCTCATGATCGAGCGCGCGGAGAACATCGGCATCCACTATGCCCGCACGCTGCGCGAGTGGCGCCAAGTATTCCTCGCCAACATCGATTCCATTCGCGGGATGGGATTCGACGACCGGTTCTGCCGCATGTGGGACTACTACCTGCGCTACTGCGAGGCCGGCTTCGAGAGCCGCCTTCTGGGCACCATGCACCTGATGCTGACGCGGCCCAACAACATCACGCTGCCCGTCCATGGCGAGTAACCCCACGCGGGCCGTCCGCCTGGCGGCCACGGCGGTGCTGGTCGCCTTCGTCGGCTACCTGTGCTGGGAGTTCGCGTTCAACATGCCGTCGAGCTTCGCCGCCGTGATGAGCGAGTTCTGGGGCCGGGCGATGCTGGTGGACCTCTACATCGGGGTCGCAATCTTTGCGGCTTGGGTGATCTATCGAGAGGCGGCGTTGCTGCCGCGGGTCCTCTGGCCCATCGCATTTCTCTTCCTTGGCAACGTCGCAACACTCCTCTACGTTCTGATTGCGCTTCGGTCGGCAACGGGGCCCGGTGGCATGAATCAATTCTTTCACGGAAGGCGAACCAAATGACGGCGATCAAACTCAGGCATCTTGCTGCCGCGATCCTATGTATTGTGGCGTGGGCGATTCCGCTCGCGGCGAAAACCTCGTCCTCGCAGGTCTGCGTTGAGAAGAACTGCTACCCCCGCGTCGCGACCATTGCCGAAAAGGAAGTCGCCCTGCGCGGCGCAGCGCTCCTGCGCTTCTGGGGGTTCCATATCTATACGGCCGGCTACTATGAAGGCAACCGCTCCGCCGATGCGCCGCCCTCTCGCAAGCTCGTCCTCAACTACCTGCGGACGATCACCAAGAAGGACATCGTGAGGGCGACCGAAAAGGGGATCGAGAAGAACCCCGACGCCAATCGCGCGGAGCTGGCCGAACGCCTGGACTTGCTCTACTCCGCGTATGTGGACGTGAGGAAGGGCGACAGCTACGAGATTGTCTATACACCCGGGACCGGCACCGCCGTCAGCTTCAACGGCACCCTGAAAGTGACCATTCCCGGCGACGATTTCGCCGATGCATTTATTGGCATCTGGGTCTCGGAACACGCACTCAGCCAATCGCTCAGGGACAAGTTGACCAGCGGCTGACGCGGACTACTTTGGCGGCTGCACGGGCCCCACGTATCGCGGCGTCGCGATGGGGCCCTCGCCACTGAAAAGGTCGGCGAGGTTCGGATCCGCCAGCGCATCCGCCAGCGGCAGCTTGCGCCCGTCCACCTCCACCATGCGCCGAATCGGGCGGATGCCGTGGCTGTAGTCCACGTACCAATCCACATGCACGATCGTCAGCGGCTGGATTGGTTTCCCGGTCTTGTAGTGCCAGCCATAGATCGCGACGCGATGGGGCTTCTCCTTCAGGCGGTTGGAGATCACCACGTCCTTCTTGGTTCCGGCGATCAATTGTCCCAGCGGCGCCGCGCCGCGCTGCTCCTCGATGAGGCGGTGATTCTCCAGATAAGTCGCAGGTTCCTCGCGGCGCTCGGTCATCGGCTGGGGCTCCAGATGAAGCGTCGCGCTCGTCCAGATGTCGTCCACCATCTTCACCGTGGGAAGCGTATATCCAAACGCGTCGCAGAACGCCTGGGCCGTGTATGGATTCATCGGCATGCGGACGAAATCCGCGTCCGATCCGATGGAGAGATAGTCCGGCATCGCCTCGAACGTTGCAACCCGCCGCGTGCCGTCCAGCGTTGTCGCCACGACGGTGACAGGGACGGTCCTGCGCAAGAACTCGGGAACATTGCCCGCCGTCAACTGAGCCAGCACGGCCGCCTCGCGCTCTTCCTTGGATAGGCCCTGTATAGACGCGATGAACGCGCTCCCCGTGGAGGCGTCGGCCGCGCGCGCGGGAATCGGCTTCTCTCCCGCTGCTTCGCCCTCCGTCGGAATGTCCTCGATGAATTGTCCATACGCGCGCGGACCGTCGATGGACGCCAGCTTCCCCTCAGGCTTCGTGCCCACCGTCATCGCGTGGATGAATCCGTTGCGGTCGCCAACGAGCGCCGTGTGCAGAATCTTCAACTCGGGATTGCGGTGGATCAGGATCTCGATTCCCGGCGCGCGGAAGTGCTCGTAATCCCCAAGAGTTGTCTCCGGCAGTTCGCGGTCCTTGCGAATCCGGTCAATCATGCGATGTGTCGCGCGATAGGTGCCGCCAGTGTCGGAGACGATCTTCTTCCCATTCAGCTCCACATTTCGGTCGTCATAGGCCATCGCCACAACCTGTCGCGCGGGATCGCCGGCGAGCCATGCCAGGACCTTGTCGCCGTGGCGCTCCTCGTCGCTGTAGCTGTAGTTGCTGTCGAGCCACGCGATCCGGTCCACCCATTCAGGAATTGCCTCGACGGCATTGAGGAATCCCGTGGTGAAACTGCCGCCGCCGCTGTGGCCTGTCAGCGTCACCGTGTGCTTCATCCCCGCGAATGGCCTCCGAATCTCCTCCACTAGCGCCAGGATGATCGGACCCGGCTCCGCCTGATTCTTACGCCACGTGGGCCAGCTGCGTCCCTCGGCCTCCAGATAGACAACCACCACATTGCGATCCGTCATTGCCTCGCGGAGGACCCGCGTCTGGGCCCCGATGTGCTGGATATCGAAATGCCAGTCGAGCCCCTCCTTCCGCGCCCGGCCGATGGTCTGGTCGGTGGTGTTCCCGTTTGGAAGCGCGTATAGAATGATAGACACAGGCAATGCGGGGTCCACCGTCGGAGGCGCGACGATGCGGACATGCACCCCCGGATCGAATGTGAACGCGCGGACTTGTTCCGAGAAAACCCCCTGCGTCTCGAACCCCTCAAGCGCGGCCCGCGAATACCCTGGCATCAGGAACGCCAGCAAGCATCCAATCGACACTCGAATGAAAATCCACCGCGTCATGAAGTCGGCCTCCGTCGATAGAATTGCCAAACCTGCACAGGCCCCTGCGGCAGTTCGCCTTCGAGGGAATAGTTGTCCCGCAAGTCTGCCTCCAGGTCCGCGTCGCCATAGATCGGCTCCGTGTTCCCCCTCAGGTTCACGATCGCGATCCAATCCGGCTTGGCGGAGGCGAGCGGATGCGTCGCCCACGCCACGTTGCCGCCGTTGCGCCACAGGTGCCGCGCGATTTCCTTGTCGGCCAGCCCCAGCATGTCCACCACGCGATGATCCATCAGGCGATAGGAAATCCCGCCGAGCCGGTTCGCGGCCACCGACTCCCCCGGCGCCATGCGCTGCGCAAGCCAGTCGCCCCCCGCAAGCTGGTTGGCGCCGCGCATCGGCTCGTTCAGTCCGTCCCCGCGCAGATACGCGGGCACCTCGCGCGAAAGCGACAGCGCGCCCGTCAACACAGCCGCCCCCGCCACCAGCCACACGCCGATTCCCGCCACCGGCAGCACCGCCAACCCACGCGCCGCCTGAACACACACCAGCGCCCACACGGGGATCAGGAACCGCCCAAACGGCATCCAGTCGCCCCGTGTATAGACAACCAGCAGGACCGGCGGAATCGTCAGCAGCCCCGCCAGCGCACCGATGCGCCGGGGCCGCGACAGATGGCCGAGCACCACCAGCGGTGGCAGCGACGCGAGGATGAACGGGCTTAGGTACGCCAGCCCCAGCATCCCCCCAAACGTCCCGGGCGGCTTCGCATAGAACGGGTTCGGCAGCCACTCGCCGAAATAGGCCAGTCGGAACACCTGCCACGACATCGGGAACGCCAGCCACGTCATGAACAGAACCGGAATTCCCCGCCAACCGAAGTTCGCGATTCGCCACAGCCCCCACAGCGGACCAAACAGCGCCGCCTCTGGCCGGCACAGCGCCGCGAGCCCCAGCAGTACGGCCGTCCCCCACGCCGCGCGCCCCGCCTGCTCGCGCTCCAGCGCCGCGATCAGCAGCAGCCCCAGCAACGGAGTCTCCAGCCCCGCCGTCGCATGTACATGCACCCCCGGCGCCGCCAGAAACAGTCCCACCGCCGCCACCACTGCAAACTCCGGCGCGCCCATCCTCCACAACACTCTCAGCATCAACCATCCCGTCCCCGCCGCACACGCCAGCCCCACGATCTTTCCCCACGCCACCAGCGCCGCCGCCGAATTCGGCAGCACCAGCGCCGGAATCATCAGCGCCATCCACAGCGGATGGGAGAACCCCTCCACCCGCTCCCCCGCGTTGAACACCAACCCATGACCCGCGCGCAGGTTCAGCAGATACCGATACGAAATGAACGCATCGTCGCACGTGTGATTCCACAGCAGCGCCTGAGGCACCACCAGCGCCACCACCAGCCCCAGCAGGAGCAGCGGTCGCGGAATCATCGCCGCGTCGGAGGGATTCGCCTGAGTCATTGGAAAAGGGAATGATCGATTCGGGAGAAGGAGTCAGCAGGAAATCATCGCGGGAGGGTCCCCGCCAACTCCGCCAGCGCCTTCACATCGCCCTCGCCAACCCCCGGCAGAACTCCCACGTCCTCCCACGGAGGAAGTCGCATGGACTCCGCCCCGGCGTCGCGATACAGCAATGTCGCCGTCTTGTGATCCATCCAGTGGCATCCGCATGGACAGGACAATGGGAGCGGAAGCAGTCAAGATCACCGCAAGAGGAAGGAGCCGACCATCATCAACTCGGCAATGAGGCGGAGGACCGGATTCTCTACGTCAAAGCTGAACAGTACGGAATTCCCTAGGAGGAAGACCACGATGGTGTGGCCCTCCAACACGAACCATACCCTAGCCCACCATCAAACCCCCCGCGCCTTGCCGCCGTCCGTCGCCATGCCGCTTGTCCTCTTCCTTGACCGCCCCTCCTACCTGCTCCATCACAACCCCATGAAACGCAAGGGAACCATCGCGACATGAGCCGAATCGCCACCATCGAGGGCGTGGACCTCCACCTGGCCCATCCCGATACCATCGAGCTGAAGTGGATCGGCAACGACCGCGTCAGGGAGCAGCTTCTGGCGTCGTGGCTGGTGATCGCCCCGGGGGACCTTCCGCTGAACCCGCGCCTGATCGGCAAGCCCGGCGTGGGAAAAACGACGCTGGCATACGCCGTGGCGCGCTCCTTGGTGGAGAACGTGTATATCATGCAGTGCACCATGGACACCCGGCCAGAGGACCTGATCGTGACGCCGGTCATCGCGGGAGAGGGCCGCATCGCCTATCATGCGTCGCCGCTCGTTTCGGCGATGATCGCCGGCGGCGTTTGCGTGCTGGACGAGGGGAACCGCATGTCGGAGAAGAGCTGGGCCTCCCTCGCCCCGCTCCTCGACCGCCGCCGCTATGTTGAGTCCATCGTCGCCGGCCTCAAGATCCCCGCCCATCCCGATTTCCGCGTCTGCGTCACGATGAACGACGACGCCTCTACCTACGAGCTTCCCGAGTACATCGCCTCGCGCCTCCAGCCCCAGATCGAGGTGACGTTTCCCGACCGCGACGAGGAGATCGAGATTCTGCGCTTCAACGTCCCCTTCTCGGAAGAGACGCTGCTCGCCTATGTGGCCGACTTCCTCCAGAAGGCCCACTCGGTGGACCTCCCCTTCACCAGCCGCGATGGCGTGAACATCCTGCGCTTTGCGCTCAAGCTCGGCGCGCTGCGCAAGGAGCCCCCCGCCGGATACCTCAGCGACGCCATCGAGGCCGTCCTCGGCAAGGACGGCGTCGAGTTCCTGGACACCGGCGTGCCTTCCGACCGGCTGCGCGGCGCATCGCGCGGCATGGATGAGGACGAGGACCGCGACGAGCTGGATATCGAATCGCTCGACGACCTGTTCGAGATGGAGGACGAGGACGAGGATGACGACGAGCGTTAAGGGTAGCGTGGGCGTCTTGCCCGCGCCCCGCCGCCCCACTTGGCGCGGGCGAGGCGCCCACGCTACTCTTTCGGCCATTCTGGCTCTCGCGCTCTGCGCCTGTGGCGAAAGCCCGGACAAGGACGAGGCCCCCTACGTCGGCCCCGCGACCGGCGCGCTGGGCAGCGAGGAGAAACTCGCCGCGGAGGTGGACGCAATCCTTGCCGCGTCGCTGGCACAGAGCCGCGAATCAACCCATCGCATCGCCGGCCTGGAGGGAGCGGGGCTCGAAATTCCCGCGCGGGAACCAATCCTTGCCCCGATTCCTCCGCTCCCCGATGCGGGCCCCATCGCGCCGCTGGGCCCGCGCGAAATGCCGCTCGGCGAGACGATCACCACGCTGCCGCGCAATCCCCACGCGCTGGCGCTGACAAACGCCGGGCACGCGATCTACTCCGACGATTTGGGCATCTTTCTGCAGGGCGACTCCGGCGAAGCGAAGGCGATCTCGCCGTTCGCCGCAGGACGCCTAGCCCTCGATGCGAAGGGCGCGCGGCTCCTGGCACAGCGCGAGGACAAGGTCCTGATTTTCTCCGGAGACAACTTCGCTCAATCGACTACGATCGCGGAGCACCCGCCGGGCGCGGCGAGCTGGGACACCCGGGAAGGGCAACTCCTCTTTGCGAGGGAGCGCATCGAGTACTCCGCCAGCGTCAAGGACCGCATCGATCTGGATATCTATCTATACGACCTTGCCTCCAGTCGCGAGCGCGAGGCCGGATGGGCGCCCTTTGGCCGCTATGCCGCGCTGGGGACGCTTCCCGCCGTCGGGGTCCTGTGGGGGATCTTTCCCCAGCCCCATCAGGTGGACCCGGTTCCCGCGCGGCTCTATCGCCTGGACGATGGAACGCCGTTGGGTCCGCTGACGTCGCAATCCGGCGGCGCCGACATCCAGCCCGCCGCCGGGGCCAACGGCCACTTCCTGTGGATTCGCACCTATCGCCGCGAGAGCAACACCGGGCGCGCGATGTGGAAGCTGATCCGCGCGGAGGACGGCCCGGAACTCCAGCTAACCGACGCGCCCACCTGGCATGTGGCAATGTCCCCCTCTGGCGAGTGGGGCGCCACCGTCACCGCGGAGGATGGCGGCTTCGCGCTGCGCCGATTCCGCGCCGGGGACATCCCCGCCCAGCATCAACCCGCTGCGCGCCGCGCCGCCGCGTGGAACGCGGAGGTCGAGCGCGCCCGCCAGGTGGTCGGCGATTTGGTGCTCACGCTAGAGAAGCGCCCCCTTGGCGCGGCGCTTGAGGAGGCCGACTTCGCGCCCACGCTCGACCGCGTGCCCGCCGCGGACGATTTCGCCGCGATGGCGGCGGCGCTGCGCGCGGCAATGGCCAAGCACTATCAGGTGAATGACGCCGATCCGCGCGTGTTCCTGCGGCGCATCGATCTGTGGCTCGACGACGCGGCACCCTACCTGAAGGAGCACCCCGCGCTGATCCTCGCTCTTGGTGGCGCGATGGCCGACGCGCTCCCGGCGAATCGCGGCTGGTCGGCGGAGACGTTCACGAAGGCCCTTAGCCAGGACGTGGCGGGCGAAACATGGCGTCGCAGCCTGGAGTTCACCCTGGTCATGCCCATGGGCGCCGCGCGGGAGCGCATCGCATCGGGGCTCTCGCTCTCCGCGACCGTGGCCGAGATCGCTGCGCGCGGGAAGGCTCCGATCCATCTGGTGGAGAACTTGCGCGCGGAGACCGGCGAGAGCCTGATCCCGAAGGAGTGGAAGGACGCGGGCCTGCCGGCAAGCGTCGCGGACCTCACCGCGATCAGGCCGGCGATGGAGAAGCTGGACGTCGCCAACGACGCGCTCAACGTGGTGGCGCTCTCGATCGCGTCGAGCCAGAAAAGCCCGGCGGGAAGCGAACTGGCGATCTGGACGGCGCTGCGCCTGGCGCGCAACAATCCCGCCGACGCGGAGGCCCTGACGCTGCTGGGCGACACGCTGAAGGACAACTTCTATACGAGGGCAGCCGCAGCGGTCTTTCGCGCCGCCGCGCTGCTGAATCCCGAGGACCCCTACCTGCGCGTGCAGAGCGGCGACGCCCTGCTGGCGTTGAGCGATTTTGACGGCGCCCGCGCGGAGTTTGCCATCGCACGCAGCGTTGACACCGGCGGCAGCTATGCCGACCAACTTGATCAGCGCGACACGCTTGTCGGCCAGATGGAAAAGTCAGAGAAGGAGGGGGCGACCCCATGATTAGGGGCATTGGAATGGACGTGGTGGAGATCCAGCGATTCGAGGAGGCGCTCGAGCGACACGGCGAGCGCCTGCGCAACCGCCTGTTCACTCGGGCCGAGCAGGAATACTGCGACGCGCACCCCAACCCCGGGACGAGCTATGCCGCGCGCTTTGCCGCCAAGGAGGCCGTGGCCAAGGCCCTGGGAACGGGGATCGCCGGCGGCATCCAGTGGATCGACATCGAGGTGGTCCGCGACAGCGCGGGGCGCCCGTCGATCATCCTCCACCGCCGCGCGCGGGTGGTCTTCGCCGAACTTCGCGGCCAGCGTGTTTGGCTGAGCATGACCCACTCGCGCCTGGTCGCCGCGGCCAACGCGGTGATCGAGGGCACGTGAGCGGGACGACCCCAGAGGATGCTGTCGCATTCCAAGGGAGCGTGGGCGTCTCGCCCGCGCGTTGCCCTTGTGGCGGCGGGGCATGGGCAGGGTGCCCATGCCGCTATTGGCGCGCCCTTGTATGTATATTTGTATATGCGATTGCGCTATGGGGTCCGGCGGTGGCCCAGGATGCGCCGTCCGAAGACGACCTCGCGCGCGAGCGCCTGCGGCAGCTTCGCGATTTCCGCCAGTCCCAGTATCCCGGATTCGTCTCCGAAGAGGCGGTGGCGCCGACGCCCGCCCCCGAGCCGTCGGTCCCTCCGACGCCCGCCCCCCAGCTCCTGGTGGACGACACGCCCTCCACCACGACGTGGTTCCAGACGCGCGAACGCCTCGAACCCGGGATGGAGGAAATCCGCATGCTGATGATTTCCCGCGCCACATCGCAGGAAATCGCGGCTCAGGAGGAGAAGTTCATCGGAGACCTGGACGCGGTCGTCCGCATGGCGAATTTCCAGGCGCCCGGCCAGGCGGGCGGCCTGGGGGCAATTCGCTCTCGCATTGTCCGCCAGCTGGGCTACCTGATCGAGGACTACGCCGCGGGCGAGTGGCGAAAGCTGGAAACCACCGAGGAACTCCTGCGCCGCTCGATGAAGGAGGCCCAGTATCTCCTCTTCCGCTCCGACCTCGACCGCGGGCTCGCTTCGCCCGCCGCCACGGTGCTACCCGCCGACTGGGACACGAGCCGCTTTGGCAGTCCCCGCTTCGCGGCGCAGATAGCCGACTGGGACGGCGCGCGCCTGCTGGGTTCCTATCGCGGGCGCCACGCCCAGATCGAATCCGCGCTCCGCCGCAATCGCCAATTCCACGATCCCATCGCCGCGCGGGAGATGGCCGAACTCGCCCGCCAGCTCGCCACCCGCGTCAACGAAGTCCCCGTCACCTCCGCCACCGCCTTCCGCGACGCGGCCCTGCGCCTGGACGTGCTCGCCGAGAATCTCGACGACCAGCTCGCGGCCCAGAACACCCTCTACGCCCGCCGCCAGCTCCGCCTCATGGGCCACGCCATCGACGATGTGGAAGCGTATCTTGCGCTGCGGCGGCAGAACGCGGATTAACCCGCCAAGTCATTCTTCAGCGCGATGCGGTAAATCACCATCATCGGGACTACCGGGTTCTGCATCGAGTCGACGAACTCCTCCGCCCTCGCAGACAGCCCAGCCAATCCTGAAGGACGACACGGCATCGGCACCGATTCTTGCATAGACAAGGCAGCACCCCGCCCCGGGACCGCAAAACACCAGCAATCAGGAGCCAACCCATGTCACAGAAGGTCGCAGTCATCATAGGGGCCACGGGCGGAATCGGCTCGGCCCTCGCGCGCCAGCTTGCCGCCGACGGATGGGGGCTCACGCTCTGCGCCCGCAACGCGGAGAAACTGGAGGCGCTCGCCACCGAAACCGGGGCCGCCTGGGCAGCCGCCGACGCGACCAAGTCAGCCGATGTCGCCAACCTCTTTCGCGAGGCCGCCGAGCATCATGGCTCCGTGACCGCCGCGGTCAACTGCGTGGGTTCCATCCTCCTCAAGCCCGCCCACCTGACCACCGACGCGGAGTGGGAAGAGACGATCCTGCTCAACCTGACGAGCGCATTCTACACCGTCCGCGAGGCCGCCAAAGTGATGCGCCGCGGCGGGGGCGCCATCGCGCTGTGCAGCTCCGCCGCCGCACAGATCGGCCTCGCCAACCACGAGGCCATTGCAGCCGCCAAGGCCGGCGTCATCGGGCTCGCCCGGTCCGCCGCCGCCACCTATGCCGCATCGCGAATTCGCGTCAACGCCGTGGCGCCGGGACTGGTGGACACGCCAATGGCCGCCCGCATCGTGAGCAACGAGGCGGCCCTCAAGGTCTCCCTCGCGATGCACCCCCTCGGCCGCATTGGCCAACCGGCGGATGTGGCGTCGGCTCTGGCCTGGTTCATCGACCCGCGGCAGTCCTGGGTCACTGGCCAGGTGATCGGCGTGGAAGGCGGTCTGGCCTCGCTGAAGAATCACTGAAAGTCAAGGCCGCCTGAAAACGGATCCTCGAAGAAACGCGGCGGCGCCGTTCAATCCTCCGTAGCAAAAGGCGCCCGGTGGATTTCATCGTCGCCACTGTATAGAATCACTTCGCCACTCAGGCTCTCGCGGCGCAGTTCCGGCGGCAGCGGCCTCTCGTAGAAGAACTCACCCCAGGGATCGTTGTACTCCGGATGGGCTTCGGCGAGCGCGCGGTCATTGAGCGGATAATTTGCCGCGCCGACGTTCCTGCCTTCCACCACGATCACCACATGGTCGATGGGAGTGGGGGCCAGCGCCCAGCCGCGCAGGCGGAGTTCGCCCCTCTTGCGACTGTAGCGGACCTTTTCGATCTCCAGCACCAGAGGGAGGCTTTCGGATCGCGGTTCCTTGGGAGGAGCGAGGGGAGATCCGCCGCCGGGATAGTCCCTTCCGGGGAGTTGCACGGCGGCACCCGGACTCCGGGGCTTCTGGAGGCGGGAAACCAGATCCTCGCTTTGCAACGCCTCAAGGAGGAACGACGCGAGGACCCGGTCCCCCTCCGGCCGCAGGTGGATACCGTCCATCTGGAAGTAGCGGCGCAGGACGTCGGCCTTGGGGAGATCATCGAACTTCGCCTTCAGATCGGCAAGGGGCACGGATTCCTTCGCGGCCACCTCGCGGACGATCTGCGCATAGGCCTCGTGGACTGGAACCACCTGGGACGGGTCCGACATCCATCGCCGGGCGAGGTAGGCATACTCCCTCCCCTGTATATACGACGTCGGCGCCGTCGCCAGAACGGGGACGATCCCCGCCTCGCGCGCGAGCCGAACCATTTCCGACAGGTTTTGCCGGAAGTCCTCCGGAGCAACGCGCGGCGGGCGGTTGCCGCCCTGCTTCTGCCCCATGGCCACCGACAGCCTGATCCCAAGCTGGACGATGCGGAGATTCCGGTATGGATACAGGGGAGAATCGCGGTAGCTCTCGATCTCCTTGTCGGGAACGCCAAAGCCAAACCAGTGATCGTTCCAGCCATAGTAGATCACGACGACCTTTGGCTTCAGCGGCAGCACGTCGCGCTTCATCTGCCTCACGCCCTGGTGCGTCGTCCATCCCCCGACGCCAACATTCAGATAGGAGACCTTCGACCCCGGCGAATCCTGCTCGATGCCATCCACGAGATCGCGGTCATACTTGCCGAACTCCGTGCAGGAGCAGCCCATGAAGACCAGGTCCACGCCGCCCTTGGCTGCGGCGGCGAGGTTGTCGCGGTAGTAGGGCTGCGTCCACATCAGGTCCTCGTCCTGAATATAGGCGTTCGAGAATTCCTTGGGATCGGGCCATCCGAACTCGATCTTGTCCGGATAGAAGACATAGCGGAATCCCCCGATACGCAGGCCCAATTCGCCAATCACGAGTGCAATGAGCAAGCTGGCGAGCAATAGGCCCACCCTTGCCGCGATAGGGATCCAACCTCGCCGACGCTGTCGGTGCTTGTTCTTCACTGGTGATCCGCGCTATTGCCGGGCTGCTTCATGAACATGACGCTCTCCACGGTCACGCTGGCTCCAACCGCGGGGGAAAGTCCTGCGTCGAAAACCGCCTGATGGTGATCGAACCCCGGATGATCCCTCAATATGACATTCAGGGGGGCCGTCCCCTCGGCGATGGGGATTCCGGTGTCGGCCTCCGTCAACGTGATCGCGACGGGACCATCGGCCTTGATGACAATCGTGTATGCCCCCGGCTCGATATCCGCGTCATGAAACACTGCGGGATCGCCTGCCTTGATGCGGAGCGTCACTCTGCCATTCCATCCGAGGTTCGCGACGTTGTTTCCGACCCCCGCAAAGAAGTGCACTGGAAATCGGACGTTTCCCTCGCCGTCCGGGCGATAGCCGATACTGGGGCTGTCCCTTCGCACCCAGGCATAGAACTTCTTGCGGCCCTTCCCCGGCTCCGGCTCCGCCGCCACGAAGCGGCAAATCGAATACATCGCCAGAAAGCCCGGATCGACAATCAATTCGAGCCCCGACCGATAGACGGGATGGATGCCCATGTCATAGTTTAAGAGCACCATGTCGGGCTTGAGGGCGAGTACATAGGCGCCATCGCCCTTTTCATGTCCGATTCGCCCCGTTCCAAAGTCCACTGGGATGGTCCTCGCGATGTGATGGTCGTTCAATCCCAGCATGTCGATGGCGGGAAACCCGCTCCAGAACGGCACGGCGCCCGCCGCATCGACCGCGATAGTCGGGGGATTGTCTCCAAAGGCCCTCTTGAGTCCTGCGCCCACTAACTGGTTATCCCACTCCCACCGCTCGGAGAACGGATTGCGATTCGACTCCGGCAAGTATCCCGCCACCAGCATCGCGGCTGCGAATGCCGCGGTCGCAAGGAGGCCGCCGCGCCACGACCTCAGCACATCCAGTCGAGCACTCGCTTCCGCAACTGCCTCGCCACAGAGCAGCGCGATCAGGCACACCACCGGAACCCCGTGCCGCCACGCGGGGAATATATCTCCCCCGAGATAGGCGAGATAGGCCAACCACGCGACAATGGGCAAAAGGATCTGCGTTGTCCGCAAGCGCAGTGCAGTATCCCCACTCCTGAAAACCCCCACGCAGTGCCAACCAGCCAGCAGCACAGCCGGGGCGATCGAAAGCAGCAGCACTCCCGCATAGATGGCGCCGCCAATCGCGTGGGCGGCAGACGGGCTGATCTTGACGAGCGCGGTGTTGGGAACCCACTCGCCATAGTAGAGAAGGCGAAACGCCAACTGCCCCGCCACGCTCAGCGCGGGAATGATGGACACCAGAATGGCGGCCCCCCATGCCGAGCGCGTCGCCCGCCCGGCAATCAGGAGGCCGAGCATCGTCGTCGCGACAAAGATCGGCCCATCGGGCCTCGTTAGGCATAGCAGCCCCAGGCAGAATCCCGCCCCCAGCAAATGCCTCCGCGCGGGGATGCCATCCTCGCCCACAAGCGTCAGCAGGACCGCCCACACCGCCAGGCAAGCAATCAGCGGCGCCTCCAGCCCCCCGATTGTCCAGACGGCCACCGGCGGAGACAGTGCCATCGCAAGCGCCGCCACGGTGAACGCGCCAATGTTTGGCTGGGTGCCGCCAAGAAACCTGCGGCCAAAAGCTGCCAGCACACCCACATGCGCCGCAAAACCAAGAAGCCGAACCGCCAAAACCAAATCCATCCCCAGCCAACCCAGACCCGCGGAGAGCAGCACCCAGAGCAGATTGGAGTAACCCTCCACCCGTGGAACGCCATCGTTCCAGGTGAGCCCCTGCCCGGTGATCAGCCGCTCCGCATAGCGAAGCGAAATCAGGGCGTCGTCGGTAAGGAAGGGAAGGTGGATTGCCGCGTGCGCGGCGAGTAGCGCCACTGCGCCCGCCATGAGGAGCGCGTTGGGGGTGATCCATTTTCTGCTCGTCAATGTGGATCCAATCGATGGGGCTTTACCATGTGGAAATCGAGCAGGATAAGGCCTGCATTTTAAGGGAAGCTTTAGTGCGATAATCCTCGCCAACGAGACTAAGCGCAAGCCCGACTCGGCGCCACTCCGGAACTATTGGCGGTCTCGCTGGTTCCTCCTCACCCCCCACATATCCCAGCCAATCAAAACCGCCAGCACCATATAGCAACCCGGAACCAGGTAGAACGCCGAACGCAGGTCGCCGCTGATGCTGCCGAGGTAGCCCATGAGCCACGCGAAGAATCCGCACCCGGGGATTCCCGCGCAGGAGAGCAGGACGAAGAGCATCGTCGTGTCCACGCCGGGGAGGCGGTCCGAGCAGTAGCTCTGGACACTTGGCCAGAACGGCCCCGTGGCGATTCCGGCGAGGAACAGCAGGCCGAAGAAGAGCCACAAATTCTGCATGGTCGGGAACAGCAGCGTGATCGCCGTGCCTGCGACGGCGGAGCCAACGATGAGCACCGGGAGTTGCCGCTGGCGAATGAAATACCCCCACCCGATACGCCCCGCGACCATGCCTCCCGCGAAGAACGCGGTGCCGACCCCGCCGGCCCAAGGTGCGGGGTTGAAGGAAAGCTGCACATAGCTGGCGCACCAGAACGTCAGGCAGAACTCGCCGCCGCCCGCCACGAACATCGCGGCGAAGAAGAGCCAGAATCGCGGGATGCGCATGATCGCGCGCGCGTGATTGATGACCGTGCGCCAGTGCAGGGGTTCCGGGTGCTCGGGAAAGGGCGTTCCCTTGCGCCCGACGGGAAGCAGCAGCATCGCCGCCGGGATCAGCGCAAGCGCGCCAAGGCCTCCGGTCAGCCATCTCCACGAGACACCCATCGTGAGCAGCACGCCTGCGGCCAGCACGGTGACCAGCACGCCCAGCGACCAGAAGGCGTGGGCGAAACTGATGTAACGGCCAGGCTCCTGTGGATGGAGGTCCTGGACGAAGGGCGTCGCGAGGCCCTCGATGATGCCCTCGGCGAATCCCGCGATCAGCATCCCCAGCATCAGAATGCCATAGATCGGCGCCACCGCGCACACGGCCACGCCAACGGCCATCAGCACCACCGACCACCCAAACGTCCGCCGCTTACCCCACCGCCCAGCGGCAAACCCACACAGCACCATCGCCACCACCATGGGGATAGTCCGGCCCAGGTGCAGGGCGCCGCCCTCCGCCATGCCGCCATCCTCCAGCGGAAAGTTCAGATCGCGCGCCAGCTCCACCAACGCGACCGGCACCACCACCGACCCGCCGGCATAGGCAAGGAAGCTGATGAAGGTGGCATAGTCGTAGCGGCCAAACGTCATGCGGCGTGATGCGGGCATTCAAGTGGGGCCTCTCGCGGGAAATGGACGGCGCTCCCCCCGTGCGGAGGCAAGCCCCGCCGCATCGCCCGATTTTTCCGCTGGCGCCGTCGCGCGGCCCCGGCCATCAACGCACCATGAAAACACGGCGCGCCGCGCGGCGGCATCTATTCCGGATTATCGCAGTCCTCCTTTTCGCCTGCGCCACGGTCGCTGGCGCCCAGACCCCTCCATCACAGGAACCTGCCTTGAACCTGCTCCCGCTTCCCAAGTCCATCCAGCGCTCGCCGGGGCGCTTTGTCCTTCAGGATGGCACTCGCATCTACCTGCCCACGGGAATCGAGCAGCCCGAACTCCTCGCCGCGCTCCGCCTCCGCGATGCCTGGTGGGACGTCGCCACGCGCGCGGCGCACCTTGACCGCCTCGCCGTCGGCGAGGCACAGCCCGCCGCCGGCGTCTTTCTCGGCGTCCGCAACGCGGCGGAGATCGATCCGGTCAAGCGCGACAGCTACTCCCTCATCATCACGCCGGAGCGAATCGAGCTTCTGGGCGGCGGCAATGCGGGGCTCTTCAACGGGCTCCAGACACTGCGTCAACTGGCCGACCAGTTCGGCGCGGAACTCCCCTGCCTCCAGATCGACGACACGCCGGACTTCGGATTCCGCGGCTTCTATTTCGACGTGTCGCGCGGCAAGGTGCCGACGCTGGAGACCCTCCAGTGGCTGATCGATCTTCTCGCCGATCATAAGATCAACCAGTTCCAGCTCTACGTGGAGCACCCCTACAATTTCCGCTTCGCGCCGGGCATCGCCCAGGGGCTCGATGCGCTGACGGCGGAGGAGCTGATCCTCCTCGGCGCCTATTGCAAGGATCGCCGAATCGACTTCGTGCCGTCGCTCCAGTCCTTCGGCCACATGGCCGGCGTGCTGAGCCTCCCCGAGTACCGCCACCTCGCCGAAATCGAGGTCGGCCCGTGGGAGGAGCTAAGCTGGAACGATCGCATGAAGGGCGCCACCATCGACATGATGAACCCCGAGGCGCTGGAGTTGTTGACGAAGATGCACGCGGAGTTCCTGCCGCTCTTCGACTCGCCCTACGTCAACGTCTGCGCCGACGAAACCTATGCCCTGGGCAACGGCAAGAACAAGGAACTGGCCGGGAAGGAAGGGAAAGGCACCCTCTACCTGCGCCACATCAACTGGCTCAATAACCTGGTAAAGTCCCACGGCCGCCGCATGATGTTCTGGGGAGACGTGGTCAAGCAGCACCCCGAAAGCATTCCCGAAATCCCCAAGGATGCGATCCTGCTCAACTGGGGCTATCACCGCACCACCGACTTCGAAAGCACCGCCAAGTTCGCCGAAGCGGGCCTCGAGTTCTATGTATGCCCGGGAACCAGCGGCTGGAATCGCATCCTCAACGACGTCGCCAATGCCGACCTGAACATCCGCCGCTATGCCGCCACCGGAAAGAAGTACGGCGCCACGGGGCTGCTGAATACCGACTGGGGCGACCACGGCCACTACAACTTGCTGGCGGGATCGCTGCACGGCATCGTGCTGGGCGCGGCGATGGCGTGGAACGTGGACGGGCCGGACGAGATGGAATTCGACCGGGCTTGGAACGACATGACCTTTGGCGTGAACGACGGCAAGGGGGTGGCCGCGCTCCGCGAGCAGTCCATCGCCACTCAGGACATCCCCACCTGGAAAGCGCTGTATTGCGGCTTCCGCGATGAGGAACACATGAAAAACATGACAGAGGAGATGGCCCTGAACCTGATGGGCGCCGCAGCGGATGCGCAGATGACCTTCGAGGGCTACCTGACCACCGGCGCCGGCGCCCCTTGGATCGCCGAGGAACTCCACCACATGGCCCGCGCCAACGCCCTTCTGGCGGAGAAGTTCCTCTTGGTCAAGGAACTCAAGGACGGCCCCAAGCCGGGCTTGGCCAAGCGCCTGCGCCGGTTTGCCGACAACGCGGACAAACTCTATGCCGACTACGAGCCGCTATGGATGGCGCGGAACAAGCGCACCGACTTGGCACGCGTCGAGGAAAAATTCCGCCTGATCGCCACCGAGGCCCGCGCCGAAGCCGAGTCGCTGGCGGAGTAACCCGCGTTTGGGGGGGCAAAAACCGAATGCCGGGGAGTTAGTAGGTAGATTCATACCCACAGCGGCGCCAAATCACGTTGCAGAAACGCAACATCGCAAGAAACCGGCGGGGTGCCAAAAGCCACCTTGTTCCCCCGCGCAAACAAAGACACCCACAACGCTTCTTCACAGCATTAACGCCTTAAATAGCGCAATCCCGGAGGTGATTGGCCTCCGGGATTAGACTTGCCCTGCTCAGGGGTAGCGCCGTTGCTCTGGCTAGGTGACTCGCAACAAGAGAGCCATAGTTTGGGACTAGCACAAAAAATCCTGAACCCGACCCGTAACATCACCCCAAGCAGGATACGAGGATAGAGGCCGATGACGCAGTTCCCGATGAAGGGAAGGACGGCCCTTGTGCTCGGCGCCGACAACGCCGTGGGGCGCGGCGCGGCACTCCAATTTGCTCGCGCTGGTGGCCAGGTCATCGTGGCCGGCCCCGATACTGAAGCCATCAAGCTCCTCCACCGCCTGATCCTCGATAAAAAGGGGAACCCCGTCGAGGCCGCCCTGCCCGAAACGATCAACGAAGCCGTCGCCCTCCTGCGCGAGAAGCGCGACCTGCTGGGCCATGTCCACTACCTGATCAACGCCATGCACGCCGTGGAGGGCGCCGACGACGCCTGGTCTCGAAAGCTCTACGCCGCCGTGCTCGACCTGATCGCTGGCCGTGGCGCCGTGCGACTGGCAACGATCTGGCCCGATGACGCCGGATCACCGCCTCCATTTCCATCGGGCGCATGGCACACCCTCGTGCGTTTTGCCCGCCTCGCCCACGAGGACCAGGAGGAAACCAGCGACTCCCTCCGCCCCGGCGCCGTCGCCGAGGCCACCCTCGCCCTCCTCCACTGCCCTCCCGGCGCCTGCCCGCTCGAAACGCGCCTGGGATTCAGACCGCTGAAGGGTTGAGGCAGGAAGCGCCGACTCCGTTCCCTCCTTCTCCCTCTCGTTCCCTGCTTTTCGCTGCCGTTCCCTGCCATCAAAAGGCTTGCCGTGCAATGCCCCAGACTCTAAACCTGCCTCAAGGCCGACTAAGTGGAGGCCACGCAATGGCCCACGACCGCGCAGGTGGAGGGTTGGGAATCGCCACCGGGACCAAGGGGATATGGCACGCTTCGAACTAAAAGACACCGACTACTCGTTCAATGCGAGTCTCGACCCGTTCATGGTGCTCAAGAAGATGGGCTTCACCGAGCACTCCATGTATCAGGAGGGTGCCATTGTCCGCGTCCACTGCCCCATCCATAAGGACCTCGTCCGCAAGTCCCTGATCGTGGACACGGCGGAGCGCACGTTCCGCTGCCAGTATGCCAACTGCGACGCCCACGAGGGCGGGCTGATGGTGGAACTCGTCGCGCTGTACTACGACTGCGAGATTTCCGAAGTTTCCAAGGCCCTTTTTGGCGAGGAAGACAAGTCGGCGGACCTCTTGTTCCGCGGCGAGATGTTCATCAACCAAGGGCGCCATCTGGAGGCGCTGCCCTACCTTGAGCAGGCCACGGATCTGAACCCGCGGCACGAGATCACGCGATGCAAGCTGGCGGCGCTCTATCTGGAGCTGGGCCGCAAGGACGACGCCTATCGCGAGTACCTCTCCGCGGCGGAGAGCTACGCCGTTCGCGGCGAACTCGACAAGACGCTCTCCATCTACAACATCCTCATCATGCTTCAGCCGGGCGCCGTAAAGGCGCGCAAGGAACTCTCCTTCCTTTTCGCGCGCCTTGGCCGGCCCGACGCCGCCGCGGAGCAGCTCAAGTGGGTGGTGGACTTCTATCTGAAGTACAACCAGCACAAGGGCGCCCAGGAAACCTGCGAGCAGATCATCGAGCTGGATCCCACCAACGGCATGGCCTATTTCCTGATGGGGAAACTGCTCCAGCTTACCGGCAAGCGCGTTCCCGCCGTGCAGAACTACGAGCAATCCGTCCGCCTTCTCCTCGCAGCGGAGGACCTCAACCGAGCCTCCGAGGTGCTGGCCGAAGCGATCGAACTCGCTCCCACGAATTCCCGCCTGAAGGAACTGAAAGGACAGCTTGACGAGGCATTCGCCAAGCTCCCCCCCGGGGAAGTGAACTCCTCTTTCAACGACCCGCTCGCCCTTCGGGAAGACGAGGCCAACTTTATCGAGTGGCTCGCCGACGTGGACACCAAGTTGCAGTCGGGCACCTTCCAGACGTCCCTGCGCGACGGCGTCAAGGTCAGCACCGACGGCATTCCCGTCTTCGAGGCTCCCAAGGACTCGGTCGGCGCCGCATCGTCCGATGGCAGCTCGCGGGACGAGACGTCGGAGATTTCGCCGGAGGACCGCCGCGTGGCGCTGTGCCTGGGCGACATGAAGGAACTCGATTCCGATCAGCTCGAAGCTATGCGCCAGCAGCTCATCAGCATGTTCACCGACGTCCGCAAGAGCTACGAGGAAGGCCTCCTGTCCGACTGGGAGATGCGCACCATCAAGGACTTCTACAAGTCCTTCTGCATCGCCGTGGACATGCACCGCCGCAAGAGCAGCGCCGTCTGACAGTTTACCACTGGCTGGGAGCCACCCGCCAGCGGCCCCGCACGAGTCACATTCCCAACCCACACAACACAGGGGAACGCCTCACCATGCGCAGAATGCTTGGACTCGCCCTCTTTTGCCTAGCCGCCACCGCCGCCGCCGATATCACGCCGGACACGTTTCAGATCGAGGAGCCGTTTCCCGCCCTCACCTTCGCCCATCCCATCCAGATGCTGGAAGCACCGGACGGCTCCAACCGCATCTTCGTGCTTGAGCGCGCCGGCAGGATCAAGGTGTTCCCCAAGTCGGGCTCCGTGACCCCCGCCGAGGTCGCCCTCTATCTGGATATCAGCGCCCGCGTCGCAACGCAGCGCGACTTCGCCCTCAACAGCTTCGCCTTCCACCCCGACTTCGCGGCGAACGGCGAGGTGTATATACACTACAACTGGAACAACGGCCTGGGAGTCGACGACCTCGACTACGGCTCGGGGCGCATCTCCCGCATCGTCGCGGCAAACCCCGCCGACAATGCGATCAGCAGCGCCGCGATGGACGAGGAGGTGCTCTATCAGCACCGCAAGCCGAAGGTTCCCGAGCTGACTTTCCCGCTTCAGGATCACAATGGCGGCACCATCGCCTTCGGCCCCGACGGCATGTTGTATATCGCCTTTGGCGATGGCGGGTCCACCTCGCCCCAGCTCTATGCGAATACGAACCCCCTCAGCTTCGATCCTCTCGGCAACGCCCAGAACACCGAGAACAATCTGGGCGCCATCATCCGCATCGACGTGGATGGCGCGCCCGACCCGGGGCTGAACTATCGCATCCCCACCGACAATCCCTTCTACAGCGGCGGCCCCGCGGGCGCCCTGACGCGGAAGGAAATATGGGCCTATGGCCTGCGCAATCCCTGGCGCATGGCATTTGACAATGCGACCGGCGACCTGCTGGCTGTGGATGTCGGCGCCAAGTCGGCGGAGGAGATCAACCTCATCCTCCCGGGGCAGAACTATGGCTGGCGACTGATGGAGGGGAATAGCTGCGTTCCATCTCCGCCAGCGCCGGACCCGTGCGTCACGACGGGGCTGACACCGCCGCTCGTCGAGCACATCTGGACGACTGGTCTCTATCGCTCGCTGACCGGCGGGTATTCCTACCATGGGTCTGCCGCGACGCAGCTCGACGGCCGCTTCATCTACGCCGACTATGTGGACGGCGGCATCTTTGCGATGAAGCGCGACGGCTCGGCGGCCACGACGCTCCGACTGCTCGACACCGCCCACCTGATCGCCGGCTTCGGCCAGGACCAGTCCGGCGAGGTGTATATCCTCAGCTACTCCGCCACCGGCCGCATCTGGCGCCTCAAGGCTGACCCCGCCGTCTATCCCTCCGCCTCCCCCGCGACCGAGAACGCCACGGAAATCGTCGCGCTCAACGGCCAGCTTGTGGCCACAGACGTTGGCGGTGTCACATCCTACGAGATCGTGGGCCAGCCCGCATCCGGCACGCTGAACCTCGCCGTCGCCACGGGCGCATATACATATACACCGAACAACCTGGCCGCGAACACGGTGGACACCTTCACGTTCCGCGCGCTGGATGCCCAGTCCAACGAGTCCAACCTCGCCACGATCACAATCAACATCGCCGCCGCGAATGACGCACCGGCGATCGCGGGCACGCTGGCGGCGACGCTGCCGGGCGGCGACACGACCCTGACGATCACAACCACGACGCTTGAGGGAACCGATCCCGACTCGCCCGCCGCGAGCGTCGTCTTCCGCGTCGGCACCGCGCCGGCCCACGGCACCATCAACGTCTCGGGAACGCCCGCCACTCAGTTCACCCGGGCCGACCTCGCGGCGTCGCTCGTGACCTACGCCTTCACTGGAAATTCCAACGTCACTTCCGGCGATGCCTTTGCCCTAACCGTCGAGGACGAGAGCGCCGTCGCCTCGGCGCCGTCCACTGTCAGCATCACGATCCTCGACATCAACGACGCTCCGTCGATCACCGGAACGCTGGCGGCGACACTGCCGATCGGCGATACGATTCTTCCGATCGCCGCGGCACTCGGCGCCACCGATCCCGACTCCCCCGCCGCCAACGTCCTCTTCCGCGTGAGCGCCGCGCCGGCCCACGGCACCGTGAACGTTTCTGGTGTACCCGCAACGCAGTTCACCCAGGCCGACCTCGCCGCGTCGCGGGTCACCTATGTCTTCACCGGCAACGCCGCGCTGGTGCTCGGCGACACCTTCGGCGTCACCGTCGAGGACGAGAGCGCCGTCGCATCCGCGCCCTCTGCATTCACGGTCACCATCGAGCAACCCACGACGCCCGTCGATGACTGGAAAGTCCTGTAAGCGTCCCCCTCGCGAGCTTGTATATACGAGAAGCCCCCGGGAAATCTTCCGGGGGCCTTTCGTTTCCAAACTCGCGCCCAAGATGCACGCGCCACGCGCGCTACCCCCGCATCGCGTCCTTGCCCGGCTGCCACGGGCCGGTGATTGCGAGCGTGAGGCCATCGCCCTGAATGTTCACGAACAGCGTGCTGCCGTCGGGCGAAAAGCACGGGCCCGCCATTTCGGAATCGCTGATGGCGTTGCGGCCAAGCCGATAGACTTTTCCCGCGGGCGTGATGCCGAGCAGGAACTGGTCGGGCCCCGCGCCGTCCTCCACCACCAGAACGTCTCCCCACGGAGCAATCGTCAGGTTGTCCGCGTTGTCCACGATCTTGCCGTCGTTGGGCTCCACGAAGAGCTCGAGCTTGCCCGGATTCGACGACTCGCCGGAGAGCCCCTCGTCGCTACTGGGAATGTAGCGCCAGACTTGGCCCTTTTTCCGCGCGCCGCCGTTGGTGCAGGCAAAGTACACCGCGTCGCGGCCATACCACATGCCCTCTCCGCGCGCGAATCGCGCCGCGCCCGCCGCGAAGCCGCGCAGCCGCAGGTCGTCCTCGGGCGCCTCCACGTTGTCCATTTCGATCCACTCCACCTCCATCGCCTCGCCCACCGCGACGGTGGCCGACTCCCAGTTGCGCGTGTCCAGGCTCTTCTGTCCCTTCACCGCCAGCGCCTGCAACCGCCCGCCCTTGGCCAGCGCGCCGGGCTGGTCGGGAAGGAAACGGTAGATCAATCCATCGCCGACGTCCTCCGTTTGATAGACGATGCCGGAGTGCGGATCGACCGCCACGGCCTCGTGGTTGAAGCGGCCCATCGCCTTGAGCGGCACCGGCGCCGCGAGGCCCCGGCCAAGCCACGCGGGGACCTCGAAATTGTAGCCGTGGGCCTTCTGGATCTTCATCCCCCCGACGTCGTCGCCCTCGTCCAGCACGATCTCCTCGCAGGTGATCCACGAATTCCACGGGGTCGGCCCGCCCGCGCAATTGCGCAGCGTGCCCGCGAGCGACAGGCGGTGTTCCAGCACCTTTCCCGAGCGCGTGTCATACACGATGCTGGTGGTGCCGCCGCCGGCGGGCCTGCCGCCACCCATGTCATAGATCGATTCGGAAGCCAGCTTGCCAAGCAGGCTGAAGTCCTTGCCAAATGGCCCATCCGCCGAGTGCTCCGGATTGAGCTCGTGATTGCACACCACCACCGTCGTCCCGTTGCGCCCGGGGAACGCCGCCATGCCATCGGGCCGCGATGGAACGATGAATCCGTCGCTCATCGTGGCGCCTTGCCGCGCGATGATCGCATAGGCGAATCCCGCGGGCAGATCGAGCACGCCCTTGGGATCGGGGATCAGCGGGCCATGCCCCAACCCGCCGGTGGCGATCATCGCCGACACGGCGGTTGGGTCGGCCGAGGCGAGCCGAAGCCCCCCGAATCCAACAGTCACAAGCCCGGCAGTCTGCAAGAAACCACGACGCGATTGATTCATCTTTTGGGAACCTCTCTGAATTGGGAAGCCATGAAAACGCAGCGGCACACCCCCCGTCAATCCCGCGCGCCCGTCGCCACGAACTTGTCAACGCGGCGGGCTGCTATCCGGACTCGCTCCCCCGCCAGAGCGGAGCACGCTCGCGAGCAAAAACAACACGGGCGCCCGCGAGGAATCGACATGCTGCGAGGCCGGGCGACATCATGCCGCCGTGGCAACCATTCCCCCGCCGGGCGGCGCCGCACTGCGCCGCCCAAACAGCGAGCGGAACACCTTGCGCGTTACGTTGAAGCAGCCCTTCAGGAAGAAGAAGGCGCCCACCAGCATCAGCAACAGAAGGAAAATCGCCAGCACCGGACTGAAAGCCACGATGCCCATGAAGCCAACGACAACCACGTCCTCCAGGAAGCTGACAACGGGGCTCACCACCGGACTCGTCCCCGTGCTGTGGGCGAGGATGCGCGTGGTTGCCTTGACCGAGTGGGAACCCAGCGCCAGCGATCCGCCGATCAGGCCCGCGAACATCTGAAGCTCCAGCGGCACATCCCCCAGCGCACCCGCCGCCAGCAACGCGCCCGCGGGAATCCGGATAAACGTGTGGATCGCGTCCCACGCGGTATCCACGGCGGGAATCTTGTCGGCAAAGAACTCGATCGTGTACATCGCCAGCGCGGGCCAGATGACCCAGTGGCTGCCGAGGACCGACAAGTCCCCGGGAAGAGTGAACCCATCCGCATACCGGTGCATCAGCCCCAGCACCGCCACCGTTGCGTACAGGTTGATACCCGCCGTCCAGCTCGCCCCCATCGCGACCGCAATCGTCGAGATGACCATCATCGCGTCCATGTTTCGTGTCTCCTTTGGTGACCCGCTCTGGAATGACTTACGATGGAGGGAGGAGGTTTATTCAACGGCGGGGAAAAGCGGGGAAAGCCGGAAACGGCGGGAAAGGCGGAACGTAGAGTGACTCTCGAAAGTCCTGTCGTATTCCAACGTAGCTTGGGCGTCTCGCCCGAGCCCCGTCGCCCCAACACGCGGGCAAGATGCCCACGATACTCTTTTACGGCGTCCTCCATCGCGACAAGACTTTCGAACCGCTCTCACGCAAAGCGACTTCTGTAAACTCCTCAGCCCTACGGTAGTGTAACCCAACCCCTGCTCCCGTCGTTCCCGCTTTTCCCGTCGTTCCCGTCGTTCCCGTCGTTCCCGCCTTTCCCGCCTTTCCCGCCTTTCCCGCCTTTCCCGCCGTTCCCGCCGTTCCCGCCGTTCCCGCCGTTCCCGCCGTTCCCGCCGTTCCCGCC
>JBBQYG010000020.1:0-35441 GCA_038208905.1 Candidatus Sumerlaeia bacterium
GTGACTCTCGAAAGTCCTGTCGTATTCCAACGTAGCTTGGGCGTCTCGCCCGAGCCTCGTCGCCCCCACACGCGGGCAAGATGCCCACGATACTCTTTTACGGCGTCCTCCATCGCGACAAGACTTTCGAGAACCGCTCTAGATGACCTCGTCCACCTGCACGTGGGAGGAGTTGAAAATCTGGTGCAGGATCGCCGCCGCGGCCCCCATGGGGCCCAGATCGACATCGAGATTGCTCAGGATGATGGGGGTGCTCTGCATGATCGGCCCCAGGGTGTGCCGCGCCGTCTCCGCGCGGAGGTCCTCCAGAAAAAGGTCCGCCGACCGGCAGACGCGCCCGCTGAGGATGATGGCCTCGGGATCGAAGAGGTTGGCCACCGTGGCGATGCCGCGGGCAAGGCGCTGGGCAAAGTCCTTGAATGCCTTCAGCGCCCGGCGGTCGCCGCCCCGCGCCATTTCGGCGAGCTGGGACACGTCGTCCACCTCCAGCCCGCGGGCCCGCGCCCGGCGGATCAACCCCGCGCCGGAGGCCATGTTCTCCATCGCCGAGGGGCAGTCGGCATAGCCGTCGATGTCCTCGTCGCCGATGGGGATGTAGCCGATCTCTCCGGCGAAGCCGCCCTTGCCGCGATACAGCCGCCCATCGATGAACACGCCCATGCCGGTGCCGTGGCCCAGGTTGATGACCAGGAAGTTGGCGAGGTCGCGCCCCGCGCCGAACCAGTGGGACCCGAGCGCCATCATGCGGCCATCCTGCTCCACCAGCGTCGGCACGCCAAACCGGTCGGTCAGCGCCTTGCGGATCATCTCCGCCGGCGACAGGTGATCGGGGTGTGAGTTCATGCCCGGGATCGCGACGCCAATGCCGGAGAGCGGCGTCGACGGCGGGTGCTCGCGAAAAACCTTCTCCATCACCTTGCGCGCCCAATCGGCGTAGGCCTGGGACTTCTTGAGGGCGGGTGTCTTGCACTCGTAGCGCGTCAGCAGCTTGCCGCCCAGGTTGATCACCACCATGATCGTGGAACGCTTGCCGATATCCAGCCCCACGATCGATGCGGCATCCACATTGAGATAGACGGGGATCGGGCGGCGCCCGCGCGGGACAGCCTTGGCCTCCTCCTCCAGCACCAGCCCGTCGGCCACAAGCTCGTCCACCAGCGTGGAAACACTGGGGAGGTTGAAGCCGGACTTCTTGGTGATGTCGGCGCGGGAGAGCGGCCCGTGCCGCCGGATCACATTGAGGACCGAGTGCTTGCGCAGGCGGCGCTTCTCCATCGAGCGATCCGCCGGTGTGGCGCCGTTGAAATCCACGACGAGGTCGCCGCGGGTTGGGATCTCCATGAGTGTCATCCTTTCAGGCCGCTGGTGGAGATTCCCTCCACGAAGGTCCGCTGGGCAAAGACGAAGATAGCCAGAATCGGCAGGATCGAAACCATCGCCCCGGCCATCATCATCGGCCAGTCGCTGCTGTACTGCGATTGCAGAAAGCTGAGGCCCGCAGTAAGCGGCATCTTGTCCAGCGTGTCGATGTAGATCAGCGGGTTCAGCAAATCGTTCCAGCTATTCATGAACGTGAACACGCCCAGCGTCGTCAGCGCGGGCTTGGCCAGCGGGATGTAGATGCGGAACACGATGCCCCCCGGCGTGCAGCCGTCGATCATCGCGGCCTCATACAGGTCGCGCGGGATGGCGAGGAAGAACTGCCTCAGCAGGAACACGCCGAAAGCGCTCCCCATGAAGGCGGGCACCCACAGGGGATAGTGGGTGTCCTTCCACCCGAGATGCTGGCACAGGATGAACACGGGGATCAGCGTTACCTGATAGGGCACCATCAGCGTCGCCAGCGTCGTGGTGAACAACGCGCCGCGGCCCGGGAAGTTCAGCGCCGACAGCGCGAATCCCGCCATCGAGCACGACAGCAGCGTGCCGATCACGGTAAGGCCCGTGATCTTGACGCTGTTGAGGAGGAACTTGGCCATCGGGATCGCCTCGGCCAGGCGGGAGTAGTTGGACCACTGGGGGCTCGCCGGCAGGAACCGCGGCGGATACTCGAACGCCTCGCCCAATGTCTTCAGCGAGGTGCTCGCCATCCACAGGAACGGGAACACCATCAAGAACGCGACGGCGGTCAGCGCCGCATAGACAAGCGCGTCCTTGAGCATGGCGATGGGCGTGGACGCGTTTCCCCTCATGTGTGAACCCAGTGCCGGCGCAACTGGAGCTGCACCAGCGTGGCGGCGAAGATGATCGCAAACAGCGCCGTGCCCACGGTGCTGGCATAGCCGAGCTCCAGGTTGGAGAAGGCGTGTCTATACAGGTAGTACACGATGGTCAGGGTGGAATCCGCCGGGCGACCCTCCCTCGTCATGATATACACCTGGTCGAAGACCTGAAACGCGGAGATCACGCCGACCGTAACGACGAAGAACAGCACCGGGGAAACGCCCGGGATCGTGATGTGGCGGAACCGCATCAGCGGGCCCGCGCCGTCGATCTCCGCCGCCTCGTACAGGTGGCGCGGCACGCCCTGCAGCGCCGCCAGCAGGATCACCATGTTATAGCCAAGGCCCTTCCACACGCTCATCAGCATGATCGCCGGCATCGCGGTCGCGGGATCGGCCAGCCACGGGATGGGGCTCGGCGGCTTCAGGCCCGCCAGCTTGAACGCGCTCGCGATCGCATAGTTCAGCACGCCATAGTTGGGATCGTAGAACCACGCCCACACCAGCGCCACCGCCACCGTGGAGGTGACGACGGGCGTGAAATAGAGTGTGCGGAAAAAGCCAATCCCCCGCAGGGGGCGATTCGCCAGCATCGCCAGCAGCATCGACAGCGCGATACCGATGGGCACCGTTCCGATCACGAAGTAGAGCGTGTTCCCCAGCGCCTTCCAGAAGAGCGGATCGCCGAAGAGACGCGTCCAGTTGCCGAATCCCACGAAGCGCGGCGGCGTCAGGCTGTCCCACGCAAAGAAGCCGATCACCCAGGAGAACAGGATCGGCCCCACCGCGAACACCAGCAATCCGGCGATGTAGGGCGCCGACAGGAGGAGCCCCCAGAACCGCTCGGTGCTGGCGACGCCGCTGCTCTTCACGGGTTCGCCGACCCCTTTGCCAGAATCGCATCCACCGCGGCGGTGGCCTCCCTGGCCGCCGTGGCAACGTCCATGCGGCCCATCCACACAAGCTCCAGCTTGCCGCGAATCGCCGCCTCCCACTGGGTGGAACCAGCGGTATAGTCGGGCACCCTTCCCGATTCGATCTGCGACAGGAAGTGGCGCTTACCCTCGGGCTTGCCATCCAGATAGATCGGCGATTCCGCCACCGAGCGCAGCGCCGGAATCGACGTGCCGCTTCGCGCGAGGGATTCCTGGTAGGGCCGCGAGCCGAGGAACTTCACCAGCTCCCACGCGGCGTCCTTCTGCTTCGAGCCCGAGTAGATCGCGTTGCCGAGTCCGTTCACCACGCCCACGCTTTGCTCGCCCTTCGGCAACGGCGCCACATCCCACTGGAAATGATCCGCGGCGGAGAAGCCCTTGATCATCCACGACCCCTCCGACGACATGGCGAGCCGCCCCGTGAGGAACATGTTGCTGCCGAAGGTGGACGCCTGCGAGGCGTTGGGCGAAACCTTCTCCTTCAGCACAAGCCCCGCCAGGAACTCCAGCCCCTCGATGGCCTCCGGCGAATCGAGAACGCACTTCGTCCGCGCCTCGTTCAGCACGTTGCCGCCAGCCTGCCACACCCAGGAAATCCAGTGGACCTCCATCGACTCGAAGGCCGCCAGATAGCCATAGCTCTCCATGCGCCCGTCGCCGTCCTCGTCGCGGGTCAACGCCTTGGCCTTCGCCAGGAAGTCGTCCCATGTCCAGTCGGGCTTGGGGTACTCGACGCCGAGCTTGTCGAAGAGCGTCTTGTTGTAGAAGATCCCGATCGCGTTGCAGTCGCGCGGCATCGCCCACAGTCCGTCGGCGTCGGTGAAGATCTCCACCGGCGCGGGATAGAACTCCTCCATCTTCAGCGTGGGATCGCCGGCGGCGCGCGCGGCGAGGTTCTCGATCTGGCCGCGCTGGCGATAATCCTGCACGCGGGTGCCGCTGAACAGGAACACGTCGGGCGCGGTCCCCGCGGCGAACTGGGCCTGGAGCTTCGTCCAGTACTCGCTCCACGAATTGAACTCCACGATCACGCGGACGCCCGGGTGAGCCTCCTCGAATTGCTTGAGCAGCGCGCGCTCGGCGTCGATCTCCTGCGGCGTGCCCCACCGCGCGTATCGGATCGTCGCGGAGCCGTCGGGCGCGGGGGCATCGTCGCCGCCACAGCCCGCCGCCAGAATCAGAATGGCGGCCATCAAGCCGCGCCCGGCGCCATTGATCTTGCGGAGGAAGGTGCTCATGGACGACGCTCTCCTTGGATGGACAGCGGGGAGCCTGCGGCGGTGGCGGGCTTCGGCGCAAGGAATTACTTCGGGATTTAATAAACTCCGACAGTATTTCGCCGCATCGCGCGCTCAGCCAAACATCTCCTCAAGCATCGGGCCCTCCAGCGAACGCCCTCCCTGCCGGAGCGTCCGCGCGTTGAGCCTGGGCCAGTGGCTCCATTCGAAGGGCTCCGCATCCAGCCGGTCGTCCGCGGGCCACTCCCCCCGGAACATCGCGCCGGGGACGCCGGGGGCGGGTTCGTATCCGTGGCGGCGATAGAAGGCCTCCTGGAACGAACCGGCGTCGGTGTTGAGCTGGGAGAACCGGATGCCGCGCTGCTCCGACACCCGGCGATGCAGCACAAAGAGCGCCCCCGCCAGGCCGAGGCCGCGCCACTCGGGCCGCGTATAGACATGGCCCACGATCTCCGCACCATCGGCGTCCCACGCGCACACATTGGCAACGGGCGTCTCGCCATGCCACGCAGCGAAGAACGTCCACCGCAGCCCGCCGTGCGCCGCGAGGCGGACTTCGCGTCCGCCCGCCAGCGTCGTCACGGCATCGCCCCGATCGTGCGGCGCAGGCCCTCCTCCAGCTCCACCTGCGGCGCCCAGCCCAGCGACCGCAGGCGCGTGGCGTCTCCGCACGAGTTGCGCACATCGCCGGGGCGTTCCGGCGCGTGGGCGACGGAGGAGGACGATCCCGTGATGGCGACGATGCGCTGCGCGAGTTCGTTCACGGTGATCTCCGATCCCGTGGCGACGTTGTAGATCCCGTCGCCAGTCTCCGCCGCCAGCAGGTTGGCGCGCACCACGTCCTCCACGAAGACGAAGTCGCGGCTCTGTCCGCCGTCGCCATAGATCGTGATGGGCTGGTTGCGGCGCGCGCGTTCCGCAAAGATCGCGACGGCGGCGGCATAGGGCGACTTGGGATCCTGGCGCGGGCCATAGACGTTGAAATAGCGCAGCGCCACCGTCTGCACGCCAAAGGCCGCGCGATACAGCGCCGTGTAGTATTCGCCCGTCAGCTTGCTGATCGCATAGGGGCTCACGGGCTCCGGCAGGTTGTCCTCGCAATGGATGTGGCGCTGGGCCTCGCCATAGACGGCGCTGGTGGTGGAGAACACCACGCGCGCGGCGGGATTCAGGCGCGCGGCCTCCAGGATGTTCAGCGTGCCGTTCACGTTGATGGCCTGTGTGAGGTAGGGTTCGCTCATGGATTCGGGGACGCTGACGAGCGCGGCCAGGTGATGGACCACATCGGCCCGCGCGACGAGCCCGCGCACAAGGTCGCGGTCCTCGACGCTCCCCTCCACGAACTCGCAGCCGATTCCATCCAGGTTGCGGCGATGCCCCGTTCGGAAGTTGTCCAGCACGACGACCCGGGCGCCGCGGTCGATCCATGCGCGGGCGATGTGGCTGCCGATGAATCCGGCTCCGCCGGTGACGAGGACTCTTTTCTGGCTCACGCGGAAACTCCGTTTCGGGCGGTCGGCGGGCGGAGGAATCCCGCTTGCGCCGCATTTAGATAGAGATCAAATAAAAGCGATAAGTAAATAAAGGGAAATCTGATGACCGCGCCACGAAATCTCCTCGCCGCCCTGCTGCTGCCGCTCGCCGCGGCCCTTCAGGCGGAGCCCATCGTGTACGCGCCGCTCGCGGGCGCCATCGACAATCCCGAGCGCGGCTTCTACTCCGTGGGATCGGGCAACGGATCGCTGGCCGATCTTTCCACCGACTACGGTTTCATCCGGTCCCAGGGCGTCACGCTGGTCTATGGCCGCCTCAATCTGGAGCCCTATGCCGCCACGGCGCTTCCCCCGTCCTACCTCGGCGACCTCTCCGCGGGATTCGGCCTCGCGCGCGCGGCGGGGCTCAAGGCCATCGTCCGCGTCGTCTATAACGATGGCTTCGCCACGCCCAACCCGCCGACGGAGGCCACGCTCGGGCAGACGCGCGCCCATCTCCAGCAGCTCCAGCCGATCTTCGAGGCCAACAAGGACGTGATCCTCCTCTTCCAGGCGGGCATTGTTGGCGCCTGGGGCGAGTGGCACAGCACCGACCAGTACCGCGACCCGCTGGAGGCCTATGCCGACAACAACGTGCCCACTCCGGCGGGCCGGCGCAGCGTGGTGGATGCGCTGTTGGAGTATACCCCCGCCAACCGCTTCATCCAGGTGCGCCGCCCGTGGTTCAAGGACCCCGACTTCGGCGCGGAGGCGCTCTTTCCCGGGGAGCAGGTGGACGCCGCCACGGCGTTCACGTCGCTGGGCGTGGCGCGCGTGGGGCATCACAACGATTGCTTTCTGGCGTCCAACACCGATTTCGGCACCTATCAGGGGAGTGGAATCAACGCGCAGAAAAACTTCCTGGCGGAAGACACGCGATTCGTCCCCATGGGGGGAGAGACGTGCAACCCCGACATCGACTTTGCCAACTGCACCCGCGCGCTGGACGAGATGGCCCGCTTCCACTACAGCTACCTCAACCTGCTCTATCATCCCGACGTGTTAATCGAGTTCCGCAACTCCGGCTGCTTTGACGAGATCAACCGCCGGCTCGGCTATCGCTTCGAACTCGTCAGCGCCGACCTGCCCACCACCGTGCAGAACGGTGTGGCCGCCAACTTCACCGTCACCATCCGCAACGTCGGCTTTGCCGCCGCGATCAACCAGCGCCCCGTGTATCTCCTGGTCCTCGACGGAGCAACCATCGTCGCCCAGGTCGAGGTCCCCGGCGCCGACCCCCGGCGCTGGCTGCCGGGCGCCGACCACGCGCATTCGGGCTCGTTCACCGTCAGCGGCGTCGCTCCGGGGGCCACGCTCTCCGCCGCGCTATGGCTCCCCGATCCCGAACCCGTATTGCAGCAACTCCCCGCCTACTCGATCCGCCTCGCCAGCGAGAACGTGTGGCAACCCGCCACGGGCCGCAACGTGCTGACCGACTCCATCACCGTCGGCCCGACGGCGACGGTGCCGGATGCGTTTATCCTGAACTGAATGCCTGGCGGGGGCGGATGCGCTCGGGTGCGATTGCACAGGAGTATCAAGCCTCGCCAACAAGTTCTCTTGGATGGAGAGTGATGCACGCTTCAGCGCGCATCTACTTACCCCGGATTTATCCGGGGAGGGGCAACGCGGATCAGGGATTCCCCGACTCGCCACGGCACGAGTTGTAACCATCATTTGCGATTCGTGGCACGGGGCGTGGCGGCGTCTGCGATTCGCATTGGTAAGCGTTCATTCGCGATGCGACTGCCCTTGACCGCCTTCATCGGCCCGCGACTTCTACCGCACCCCCACGTGAAGGAACCCCCCCTATGAAGAAGAGCATATTGAATTCGCTCACCGCGCTGATGCTCATTGGCGCGGCGCCGGTCGCCGGTCTGGCTGGTCAGTTTCTCGACAACTTTCAGGACAACAATTTCGCGTCGGAGGCGTGGACCGCTGGATGGGTCGGCGGCAGCGGCGGGTCGGGAAAGAGCTTAGCCTATCGCACGCGACAGACGTTTCCCATCGGCGCCTCCGACAAGGATTCCGCGCTGGTTCTGATTTCGGGAAACTACTACTACCAGTATGGAACCGATCCCGAATCCGCCGCGGGCAACAGCCAGATCGCTGCTTCGGACCGCACGACGGCTTCTCCCGCGCAGCGGCTTCAGTTTGCCGGGCTCAACCTGGCGCGTGGCACGGCCTATGATGCTACGGCCCACAAGTACCTGCGATTCACCGCATGGCTTCCCGTAACCCAGCCGACCTGGGCCAGCACCAACGCCGCCGATACCTTTGTCGTCGGTATTGGAGAACTCAATCCCTCGCCAAACAGCGGCGTCGGCCCGTGGAACAGCACGGGAACCACGCTGGTCGGCGTTCCCCTCACTTCCACGCCAACGGCCTATCTGGTCGAGGTCAACGATTCACTCAAGTTCAAGATCGATCCCATCTTTACGGCGATCTTCGGCGGCGCCACCACAACGCGTGCCTCCATCAACTCCGTGAACTTCGGTTACCGTCGCTCGGGCGCTCCGGCAGCTGCATCCAACCTCGGCCGCATGTTCTTCATCGACGACATCGCCTTTCTCAATGCCGACCCCGGATATACGCTCACGCCGAGCGGCGCGCCCATCGACGAGTCGGGCCCCGGGAACACCACGACCTTCACCGTGGTCCTCAACGCGCAGACCACCAATCCGATCACGATCAGCCCGGTTTCCGCCGCTCCCGGCCAGGTGACGGTGTCGCCCGCCTCCTGGACATTCATTCCCACGGGGACGCCGGGCGCAAACGAGTCGCTGTGGAATAGCGCCGCCACCTTTACCCTGACCGCCGTGGACGACTTTGCCGACGAGGCCAACACCCCCTACAACATCACGTTCACCAGCACGGTCAACGACCTCGCCTACACCAGCGTGCCGCTCCCCACGACCTCGATCACCGTGCAGGACGACGACCTGCCGCCGGGATATACGTTCACCCCCGCCTCCAACAACCTCAATGAAACCTCGCCGGGGAACACGGCGAACCTCTCCATGGCGCTCGATGGAATTCCCAGCGCCGCCGTGGACGTGACCTTTGCGCCATCCAACGGCGCCCAGATCGGCGTCTCGCCCACCACGTGGAGATTCCTTCCGTCGGGAATTCCCGGCGCGGGCGAATCGCTGTGGAACTCCCCCGCCAGCATCACCGTTACGGCCACCGACGACGGCGTGGACGAGGCCGATATCACCTATACCGTGACGGCGAATGTGACCACGTCGGACCTTGCCTATACCGCGCTGGCCAATCCCGCCGTCAATGTGCAGGTGCTGGACGACGACCTGCCCGCAGCGTATTCCTTCACGCCCGCCAGCAACACCATCAACGAATCCCCCGCGGGGAACTCGGTGAACCTCTCGCTCGCGCTGGCCAGCGCGCCGACATCGGCCATCGACGTCACCTTCGTCCCGTCCAACGGCGCCCAGATCAGCGTCTCGCCCACAACGTGGCGCTTCCTTGCGTCGGGAATTCCCGGCGCGGGAGAGTCACTCTGGAGCACCCCAGCGGCGGTCACCGTGACGGCAGTAGGGGACGGCGTGGACGAGCCGGACACGACCTATACCGTGACGGCGGACGCGACCACGGCGGATGCGGCATTCACGCTGCTGGCGGATCCGGTGGCGAACGTGGAAGTGCTGGACGACGACGTGGTCGCTAGCGTTGGCGAGTGGACAATCCTGGAAGACTGAGCCCGATGAAGAAGCCGCATTCCATCGCGCGGGGGGGGAGCGCTGTCTCCCTCCTCGCTGCGCTTTCCCTGCTCGCGGGAATCACGTCCGCCCAGGAGGCGCGGACGGGATGGAGGGCCGCGTTTGAGCCGGCTGGCATCATCGCCACCGGCGCAGAGCCGTTTGCCATCGAGCTGGCCGATGTGGACGACGACGGCGACATCGACGCGGTGACGGTATCGCGCACAGACAGCACCGTGGCGTGGCAGGAAAACACCGACGGCCGGGGCGGCGCCTGGCTGGCCCACACCATCACCACGGCCAGCGCGGCGCCGCTGAACTTTGCGCTCGCCGATTTCAACGACGACGATTTCCCCGATGTGGTCGTCGCCTCCTCTGGCGAGGACCGCGTCGATTGGTACCAAAATCCGGGTACGCCGGGCGGCGCATGGGCCGCGCACTCGATCTATGCCCCCCCCGCGCAGCCCACCCCGCCCGACATCACCACGCCGACCTATCTGGTGGTGGCCGACATGGACGACGACGGCGACACCGACGTGGTGGTGGCCTCCTACACCGATCGCCGCGTGACGCTGCTCATCAATGGCGACGGCGCAGGGCAGAGCTGGACGCGGCAGACGCTCTCCTCCAATGCGCGAGATACGCTGGGCCTTGCCGTTGGCGACCTGACCGGCGAAGGCGATATCGACGTCGTATCGCTCTCGACCTTCGACGATTCCGTGGGCGCGCTGATCAACGATGGCGCCACGCCGCCCATCTTCGCCTCCATCGCCATCGAGCCCACCGGCGGCCAGCCCTCCACCGTGAACTTTCCATCGAACGCGTGTATAGACGACTTCGACGGCGACGGCCGCGCCGACATCGCGGTGGTGTCGATCCTGGACTCCAAGCTGTCGCTGTATACGAACCTCGGCGGATCGCCGCCGACATTCGCCGCCAGCACGCTGCGCAGCTTTCCGCCGCTCTTTGGCGTGGGATTCAACGGCCTGTTTCGCGCGGCGGCATTCGACGCAGACCGCGACGGCGACGCCGACATCGCGACGGCGTCGCTCTATGACGGGCAGGTGGGCTTTCTGGAGAACCGCCTGAGCGAGGGCCTCGGCTGGCCCTTCACGACCGTCACCGCCGCAGCCTCCGGCGCGACCCACGTTGGCGTCGGCGACATCGACGGCGACGGTCGCGTGGACATGGCCAGTTCCGCCAGCTATGCCGGGCGATTCGAGTGGTACCGCAACGTGGGCGGGCAGTGGGACGCCGCCGGCATCGACCGCGCCCCCGCGCTCGCGACACCGTCCACGACCACTCCACTGGCGACTCTGCGCATTCATAGCTTTGGCCGAGCGGGCGACGAGACGCTGTCGCTCGACGCAATGACGCTCGGCTTCACCACGCGCGACGGCGCCACGATCACGCTCGCACAGGCCGCGCCCCTGCTGGAGACCATTCACATCCACCTCGACGGCGACCAGGACGGCGCAATCGGTGGTCCGATGGATGCACTGATCGAGAGCATTGATATGCCGAGTACCGGCGCCACGGAACTGACCGTCGCGCTCAACGGCGCCAACATCCCCCCCGGCGATACCGTGGACTTCCTGATCGCGGCGGATATACGCGCCACGGCGGAGTCCGCGACACCGGCGGCGCTGCGCCTCTCCGTCGCATTCGACGATCTGTTCGTCAGCGGAATCGAGACCTTCGATCCCGCGACACGCCACGCGGGCCCAACGAGTTTCCTGACCAAGAGCATCACCGCCGACGGTGTTCCGCCCGCCGCGCCCACGATCCTGGGCATCGATCCCGACACGGGCGTCGCCGGCGACGCCATCACCAACCAGGCCGCCATCGCGGCGGGGGGCAGCGCGGAGCCACGCGCCACGGTGACGCTTCTGCGCAATGGCGCGGCGGTGGGGACGGGCCTGGCCGATGCACTGGGGGCCTGGCGTATAGACGCGGGCATCCTGGGGGCGGGGCGATCCACGCTGACGGCGCGCGCGACGGACGGGGCGGGGAACCAAGGGCCGCTCTCCTCCAGCTTCTTCGCCACGCTCGACCTCGTCGCGCCGACCGTGCAGCTTGGCGCGCCCGACCTGACCGCCACGCGCTCCGGTCCCGTGCGGATCCCCGTCGTCTTCGCGGGGCAAAACCGCGTGGATCTTTCGCCCGCCCATGTGGCGATCGAGGGCACCGGAATCACCGGCTACCAAGTGGCAACCACCGCCAACCAGATCACCGTTTCGGCAATCACGGGCGACGGCAGTTTCACCGTTCGGGTGCTGGAAGGCGCCGCGTCGGACAACTCCGGCAATGCGACCGCCGCATCCGGGCCGTCGGCGACGATCCTGGTGGACAACACTCCCCCGGCGGTGGACTTCGGCGCGCCGACGCCATCGCGCGCGCGCAGTGGAAGCATTGTCTATACACTCGACGTGGAGCCTGGCGCGATCCCGGCGCCGAACATCGCGGCCCTTGTGGGCGTGCAGGCCACCGGCACCGCGAATGGATCCGCGACACTGACGGGGAACCAGATCGCAATCGCGAGCCTCGGCGGAACCGGCACGCTGAGCCCGACGCTCGCAGCGGGTGCCTTTGCCGACGCGATGGGCAATGCCACGCCTCTCCTGGTCGCAGGCGATGCCGCCGCCATCGACAACACCCCGCCGTCGGCCACCTTCGCGACGCTTGGAGATGGCATCGTCGTGGGCGAGCCGATGCTGCTCGAGGTGGCGGGGGCCTCCGAGCCCATCCAGACGACACAGCTTTGGGTGCGCTTCGACGGAGCCGCATGGACGCTTGCCTCCGGCCCCCTTGTCTATACGCCCTCACGCGTGGACGACGCCGCCGACGGACTCTATGAGTTCTACGTGAGGCTTGGCGACGACCTTGGCAATCTCGGGCCCGCGCCGGTGCCGGGCACGCCGCCATCCGGTTCCATTCTTTTCAACAGCGCCGGGGGCTCCTGGTATCGGCGCGACCTCTCCGCCGGGGGGCCGTTCCTGTTTCCAGCCGAGACGGGCCGCGCCGTCGAGCTGGAGACGGATTCCACGGGCGGCATTGTTAGGACTCTGTGGCGTGACGATGTGGACCTCGCCCCCGCCAACCTCGATCCGGCGCTGCTGGCGGGCGTGACACTCGTGATCGAGGCCAACGTGTCTATACAAGGAACGTGGACGATTCCGATGCCCGCCGCTCTCGATCTTTCATTGCTGGAGGACATCTGGGTGGCGCGCGATGGCGTCGTTTCCCTGGCGGGCGGAATTGTTGGCGTGGACCCGGTGGCGGACACGGCGACGATCACCCTGGATGTGGACGCAGGCATGACGACTGTATATCTCGCAAGACCGGGCGCACTCCTCTCCGCCGGGCCGGAGGCCTGCCCATGAAGCGCGCGATACTCCTTCTTACGGCGATGGCCTGCGCGGGCACTGCCCCCGGTGCCGTGTGGGACGACTTCGTGGCCGCGCGGAGTGCCAACGAGCGCTCGCCGATTCCCGATTTCTCCTACGCGGGCTATCATCGCGGAGAGGCCCGCCCGCCCCACGTGGCCGGGCCGATCTTCAACGTGACCGATTTCGGCGCCGTCGCCGACGATGGGCTAAGCGACCGCGACGCCATCCAGTCCGCGATTACGGCGGCGGAGACCGCGGGCGGCGGCGTGGTGTTTTTTCCTCCGGGGAGCTTCACCTTCAACACCGCGGCGGCGGTGGGCTCCACCATCAGGATCAGGGGGAGCAACGTAGTCCTCCGCGGAAGCGGCAGCGGCGAGGGCGGCACCGAGCTCTTCATGGCACGGAACTTCACGCCGACCGATCCGGCGCGCCCGTGGACGACGCCGTGGATGTTTGAGATCGCTCCTCCGGCACAGGGGCAGCCGCTGGTCACCACCCTCGCGGAGTTGGCGCCGATGGGCGCCGACTCCATCGTGGTTCAGAACGCGGCGACGCTCAGCCCCGGCGACTGGATCACGCTGAGCCTGGCGGATCCCGCCGCGATGGAGAGCTTCCTCGCGCCGCTTCGCGCCTCGGGCGCGTGGACACGTCTATACACCGACGGCCTTCGCGCCAGCGAGCGGCACGAAGTCGATCGCGTGGAGGGAAACCGTGTTTTCCTGCGCGAGCGCCTGTTGACGGACATCGACCCGCAGTTTGCCTGGCGCGTTGTGCGCACGCCGGCCATCGAGGAGATCGGCTTCGAGGACATCCTGTTTCGCGGCAACTGGAAGGAGACCTTTGTCCACCACCAGAACGCGACCCACGACTATGGATGGAGCGCCCTGCTGTTCACCTTCGTCGCGAATAGCTGGGTCCAGCGCTGCCGCTTCGTGGATTGGAACTACGCGGTGCAGTTCGACAGGACTTCTTACAGCACCGTCCTGCACACCTCGCTGGAAGGGAACCGCGGCCACTTCGGATTCACGTCGCGCGGCGGGAGCAACACGCTCTTCGCCCTGTCGCGCGACACGTCGTCTGCGTTTCACTCCGCAAGCTGGGGCTACGAAAGCAGCGGCGTCGTGTTCTGGCGCTATGACTATGCGGGAAACACGTGCTGGGACGCGCATGGCGGCACGCCCTATGCCACGCTCATCGATGCGTCGTCGGGCGGCGTGGAGTATGGCCACAGCAGCGGACCCATCGAGGGGCTGCCGAATCACCTGCGCGATTTCGTGCTCTGGAACTTCACTCAGATCGGCGCGCCGGTCGCTGGCTATGATTTCTGGCGTCCCGATCCGTTTGCCTACGACCGCTTCGTGATGCCGTGGATCGTGGGCTTTACCGGCACCGGGACCACGTTCAACGCGGCGCACGCGCAGATCGAGAGCCACGGTCAGCGCGTCGATCCAGAGTCACTGTACGAGGCCCAGATGGCGCTGCGCCTTGGCGCGCCGCCAACGTGGATCGCACAGGCCAAGCGCGACTGGGACGTGGTGAGGGAGGCGCGCGCCATCGTGCCCGGGCACGATGCCGTGGCCGCGCGCACCGCCGACACGATCACGCCCAACGCGGTCAATGCGCTCGATGCGACTCTTGTCTATTCGGGGCTCTCGCCCTTCGCCACCAACCTCTCCATTGCGGAGGACGGCGGCTCCGCGGTCGACGTGCTTCTGGATGGAATCACCGATCGCGCTCCGTGGAGTTTTGCTCCGGGCCCAGATGGCGTGCGGCGACTGACGCTGCGTCTCTCCAACATCACCGCCACGGCGGGCGAGGTGCAGTTGGACGTCGTACTCGACCGCGTGGCTCCATCGGTTCCGGCATTCGCGGAGGCGAGCGCCTCCACCACCTCCTCTCCTGTCTCCATCGTGTGGAATGCGAGCGACGACGGCGCTGGTTCCGGCATCGCGGGATACGATGTGGAGGTTGCGCCGCTTCCCTCTGGCGCGCCGCAGACCTACTTCGCCAACGCAAACGCGCTCGATGTCATTCTCGCGGAGGGCGACTTTTCGATTCGTGTGCGCGCAGCGGATGGCGCCGGGAATCGCAGCGCGTGGAGCACCGCGCCGCTGGCGCTGACGGTCGATGGCACCGCGCCGTCCGCGATTGCCGATGCGACGATCGCGCCGGGGAATCAGTTCGCCGATTCGTGGGCGACGGGCGCGGCGCAATTCGACTTCGCCGGTACTGCCGAGCCCGGCGCCGCGATTCACATTCTGTATCGCGGCGCGGAGTACGAGGCCGTCGCCAATGCGGGCGGCACATTCAGCGCGACGATTCCCGCGGGCGAGGAGGGCACCGCCGAGCTGCTGGCCGTGGCGGAGGATGACGCGGGGAACCAGGGCGTGGAGGCCTCCATCGCCATCGTCGTCGATCGCACTCCGCCCAACTTCACGTTCGGGTTCCTGCCAGCCGTCCCCCATGCATCCACCTTGCCGGTTCCGTTTCCGATCAGCGTTTCCGATGCGACGCCGGTCACGCTGAATTCGGCGCAGATCCAACGCCAGATCACCGGCAACCTGGTGGTGGAGGGCGTAACGCTCTCGGGCTCAACCCTGATGGTCGCGATTGGCAAGGCGGTTGGGGATCTGCCGCTCAGCGGGGCCATCCGGCTGCGCGGGCTTGCGGGGGCGTTGACCGATGCGGCGGGAAATCAATCCGCGCTCACCGGATTTTCCGGGGTGATCGCCGTCGATGTCACTCCGCCCACGGCGGGCATCGCCACGCGCCCGCCCTATCAGGCCGGCGGAGACATTGATCTCGCGATCACGCTGGCCGATGACCAGCCAACCAACGACATCGAGTCCGCCTTCTGGATCCAGCCACCCGGATTGCCCTGGCGCGTGCTTGCCGGGGGGACTCCCGGCCCGGGAAGTTTTGTCTATACACCCACGACGCGCGGCGAGGAGTTCGACGGCGTCTATCGCTTCGCCGTCCGCGCCACTGACCCCGGCGGCAACGCCAACTTTCCCGCCACGGGCCCCGGCCCCGAGACGCCGATCACGCCAGTCGCGTTCAACACCGAGGCCGGTACGCCGTTTGTCCACGACATCGCGGAGAACGGCATATTCCACTTCCCCATCGTCACGAATCGCGTCGCGTCGCTCCAGATTGCGGCGCTGCGCCAGCCGGGCCTCCTCCAGTTCACTAATCCCGATGGGCTCCCAATGCTTCCGCCGCGCTTCATTCCCGCGCTGCTGCTGCCACAACACTGGATCGCCGACACCGACACGCTCCGCGCCGTGGATGGAACGCTCATGTTTTCCTTCCCGACTCCGATCCCCGCTGGCATCGGCGCGGTGGACATGGCGTGGCGGATTGCTCCGGGTGGCTCCATCGCCGAGCCCCACGCCGCGCTCCCCGGCGGCGCGCCGGGCACGCTGACCTTCGCGGTGTGCGAGATCGAGGGCACCTGGATCCTCGGCTCCTCGCGCGCGCTGCCTCTGCCGGAATCGATGACGATCTACTGAGGAGACTCGCCACCCGCGCCCGCCATGATCCCCGTCGCGGGGTCTCAGGCCGCCCGACCCCGGCTGAAGCTTTTTTATGAACTTCGGGCCAAGCCAAGGTAGCACGCGCATCCAGTGCCCAAGCCCCGACCAACCTCCCGTTCTGCGAAGGCCCTGGGATGCACCCACATGGGCGTGGCTTCCATGCCACCGTGCTTCGCGGCCTTGAACCCGGCGGATTCCCCCCGCCATCGTGGCGCCCCGGTGAACAAGCGCGCACGGGACCGGTTTCGGCTTGAGCAAGGGGCACGTTGGAAGCCTCATACTCCGTTTGGGAATAGTCCCCGGAGGAGCCTCCCATGAATTCCTATCTCGCATTTGGTTGTCGTCTTAGATTGTTGATGGTTGCGGCCGCCGTTTTCGCGGTCGGGGTCGCCGCCGCCGCCCCGCCCGCCAACTACTATCAGACGGTGACGACGCAGACCGGCGCGGAGCTGAAGGAGGAGCTGTACCTGATCGTCAGCGGCCAGCGCGGCTATGCCTTCAAGTCGCTCACCTATGCCGCCACGCGCGATGTGCTTCTCAACTCCGTGGACAGCGTGGGGGAGAATCAGGTGAAGATGATCTATACCAACGACATCCGCACCACCGACGGCTGGCCCGCGACGATCAATCGCGAGCATTCATGGCCCCAGTCCTACGGTTCCTCCGTGCGCCCGAAGGACGCCGATCTGCACCACCTGTTCCTGTGCGATGCCTCGATCAACAGCTCGCGGCAGAACATGCTTTACGGCTACGTGACGGGCGGAGTGATCGAGACAAACTATACCGGCCTTCCCGAGGACCAGAACATCCGCACCAGCACCGTGTGGCAGGCGTCGCCGCGCAGTCGCGGGGATGTGGCGCGCGCGATCCTCTACATGGATACGCGCTACACGGACTACTCCCTGATCAACCGGGGAGAGACCCTCGGCAGCAACCAGATGGGCTACCTCGACGACATCCTGCAATGGAACGCCGAGGACCCGGTGGACGATTGGGACCGTGGCCGCAACGACCGCGTGTTCACCTTCCAGAACAACCGCAATCCCTACATCGACCACCCCGAGTGGATCACCCTTGTCTATGGGGCCGCCAACAATGCCGCGCCATCCATCGCCAACACCGTCACCATTCCCGCCGTTCCCGTGGAGGGACAGGCCATCGGATTCAGCACCGCCGCAACCGACGGCGACGGCGTGGCCTCGGTTCAGGCGTTCTGGCGCGTCGGTGGCGCGGGCACCTTCACGGCAACGCCAATGGCCAACGCGGGCGGCAGTACCTTCACCGCGCCGAACGCCGTCTCGATGCAGCCCGAGGGCACCATCGTGGACTACTACGTCCGCGCGGAGGACGCCGTCGGCAACGTGTCGTTCCGTCCCGTCTCCGCCGATGTGTCCCCGCTGACCGTGGTGGTGCGCGGGGATTCGCCGGAGCTGACCGCGATGGAGATCCTTCCCGGAACCATCCGCGCTTCGGACCGCCCCAACATCTTTGTCACCGCGCGGGACAACGCCGGCGACGGCGCCGACAACCTGACGCTCAAGGTCTTCTGGCGCTTGGCCGGAAACGGTCCGTTTGCCGAGGTTCCGATGGCGATCGTGTCGGGCACGCGGTGGGAGACCACTGTATCCCTCCCCGAGCAGCCCGAGGACACCGCCGTGCAGTACTATGTGGAGGCACGCGACGCGGGAGGAAAAACAGCGACGCTCCCCGCGGGCGGACCGGCCGATCCCTCGGCCTACTTCGTCGAGGCCGACTATCCCTTCCTCGCCATTCCCAACGCCGACGCCGTGGCGGGGAGGATCCTCCTGACCGAGTTCGCCCACCAGACCGTGGATGCCTTCACGGAGTTCGTGGAGATCGCCAACGTCTCCAGCGAGGACTACCGCATCGGCGGCCTCGTGATCACCGACAACAACGTGGGCGCGGTGTCGGAATCATGGGTGCTGTTCCCGCCGGAGGCCCGCCTTCCGCGCGGCGGAATCGTGGTGGCCTTTATCCGCGCCGCGCCGAGCCAGGAATTCCTGGACGCCATCCCGCGCGTCTCCAACCGCGATGGCGCGCCGGTTCAGGTGTATGTGCTGGATGGCGAGCGCACCTTCGACGGACGCCCGGCCCCCTCGCTGCTGAGGGGCGACGCGGGCGAACCGAATCTCTCCACCGCCGACAACCTCTCGCTCGTGTTCTGGGCAACGGGCGTCACTCCGACGGAGGCGCATACCTCCGCCCAGGTCATCGACGGCGTCGGCTGGGGGAATATCACCACCGCCAACAAAACCGTCGGGTGGGGACCCAACATCACCACGGACACCTCGGAGTTCAACGTCACCATCGGCAGCCGCGACGGCGCCGTCCGCATCGTTCCCGGCGACACCAACACCAAGGCCGACTGGATGTCCTACACCGGCGCCGATCAGTACACCCCTGGCGCGCTGCCGGATGCGTTCAAGGATCGGGTGGGCGAGGCGTGGGTCCTTTTTTGAACAGTGGGGAGAGGCAGGAAAAAGCACGGAGCGGCAGGGAAAAGTAGGGGCCTGCCCTGCTTTTCCCCTGCCTCTCGCTGCCGTTCCCTGCCTTTACCTATCCTCTCGCCAACGCATACTTCTCCGCGACGTGGACCCAGTTGATGATGGCGGGGAAGGCGTCCACATAGGCGCCGCGGTTGTTCTTGTACTTGAGGTAGTAGGCGTGTTCCCATACGTCGATGCCCAGAATGGGGACGATGCCCCACTGGGTGTTGAGCTGCTGGTTCTGGGCGCCGAGGATGACGAGTTTCTGGGCGGCGAAGCTGAAGGCGAGGAGGCCCCAGCCGGAGCCCTCGACGCGCTTGCTGGCGGCGGCCAGGTGGGACCACATGGCGTCGAAGCCGCCGAAGTCCCGGTCGATGGCCTTGGCCAGATCGCCGGTCGGCTTTCCGCCCATGCTCCCCTCTCCCTCGTCGGGCGGGCCGATGGAATCCCAAAACAGGCAGTGGAGGAAATGCCCGCCGCCGTGGAACGCGGATTGGCGCGACCAGTGATCGACGAGGTCGAAATTCCCCGCGGCGCGCGCCTCGGCCAGGGCCTTCTCGGCGGCAATCAGCCCGGCCACATAGCCGGCATGGTGCTTGTCGTGGTGGAGGCGCATGGTCTCCTCGTCGATGACCTCCTTCACGGCGTCATAGCCATAGCGAAGCGGCGGCAACACATAGGCGCCCGATCCATCGATGGCGCCCGGCACCAGATTCATCAGCGAGTGGGCGGAGTCCGTGGTGTGGGCGCTCGCGCTTCCCGGCGACAGCGCCGACAGCGCGGCGGCCCCCCCGGCGACGGCCCCGGCGACAAGAAAATCCCTGCGATTCAGTTCATGGTTCATGTAGGGCTCCTATGGAATTGATCTATGTCCCATGGTGCATAGGTGGTCATGGGGGGGCAGCAGAAAAAAGAGGGAAAGACGGGAACGGCGGATTTTTCTGTTGTTCCCGTTTTTTCCGCCGTTTGCGCCGTTTAAAAACAAGAGGCGGGCTCCGAAGAGCCCGCCCCGCAAAAGCCGGCCTGAGTGATCAGGCTAGCGTATCAGGAACCGTCGGCCTGGGGGAAGACGTGGGGGAAGTTAGCCTGGGTGGACAGCGAGCAGGCGGGATCAACGTCAACCGCGCCGATGGTGTAGACGCCGTTGCCGGGGCACTCGGGCGACTTGCGGATGTAGTTGGCGTTGCCAATGAGATCGGCCCACGTGGGGGTCGACGTGCCGGCAACGTTCGTCTCAAGCGCCCAGGACTGCTTGGCGCCGTCGACCTTGGACTGGTTCTCCTGGCAGGCATTGCGGCGCGAGATTTCGCGGGCGCGGAGGAAGCTGGGGACGGCGATCGCGATCAGGATGCCGATGATGGCAACCACGATCATGATCTCAACGAGGGTGAAGCCTTTGGTGCTGCGAACCATGGGAGGTCTCCTTTTTGAGTGCGGCGGTCAGTTGTCCGCTGTGTCGCGTCCATCCATTGCACCCTCGGTGCCAGATGCTGGTGCCCTTGTCGAAAATCGGCCAGTTCGTTATTCAAAGCCTTTGGTATCAGTGGTATAAGGATTATTCGCCTGGCGGGATGGCAGCTCTCTGGGGCGGTAAATGCAGGGAATCGTGGCCATGTGCACTTACCCACGGGTAACACGATTCACACTTCCTGTTGAGTGGATTTCCCACGCTCTGAATGTGGTCACTTTGTTGACACCCGGCGGCCCAGTTCCGCCAAGGAGTCGGCCAACGCCAGCATGTCGGCCACGGTTGTGGCGGCGCCCGGCGTGATGCGAACGGCCCCCCCGGCGCGAGCCTCGTCGCCGGGGAACATCGCGCGCAGGGCCGGCGAGGCCTCCATGACCCCCGTGGCGCAGGCCGCCCCCGAGGACACCGCGAAACCCCGCCCGTCCAGCGCCACTACTGCATCGGCGCCATCGAGTCCCGGGATGCGCAGGCTGAGAAAACCCGGTAGGCGCGCGTCTGCCGCGCCGCCATTGACCTCGTGAGCCACGCCCAGATCGGCCAAGCGCCGGAGGAACACTGACTCCAGATTGCGAAGGTGCTGGTTCCGGGCCTCGCGCCGGTCCTCCGCCTGGCGCAGGGCCATGGCGAATCCCCGGATAAGGGCCACCGGCTGGGTTCCCGCGCGGAGGTCCCCCTCCTGCGGTCCGCCGGTGATCATCGGCAGGAGCCGCATCACCCCCGGCCCGGCGAGGAGCCCCACCCCCGGCGGACCATATACCTTGTGCGAGGACATCGAAACGAGGTCGGCGCCGAGGTCCGCGATGCGGACCGGCGCGGCGCCGAAAAACTGGGTCACGTCGCAGAGCCAGAGCCCGCCGCCCGCGCGCCGCAACCTCGTCGCGCCCGCCAAGTCCTGAAGCACGCCCGTTTCGTTCTGGGCCGCCATCAGGCAAAGCAGGTCCACGCCATCGGAGGTTTCGGGAAGCTGCGCCCTTCCCCCCGGCGTAACCGGCATCGCGAAAACATCCGCCAGCCCCCGCGAGGCGAGGTCTGCCGTGGTCTCCCGGATACAGGAGTGCTCCAAATCGGATGTCAGGACGCGCAATCGCCGCCCCTGACGCCGCCAGACTTCGGCAATTCCGCGCAGGGCGAGGTTGTTTGCCTCGGTCGCGCTGGAGAGAAAGACGATCTCACCGGGAGACACAGCCAGAATGGCGGCGGTCTCTGCGCGGGACTCTTCCAGGAGAGCGCGGGCCTTTTGACCCGGCACGTGAACCGAGGAGGCATTCATGGGCAGGGCCATCAGCCGCGCAATTTCCTCGCGGATCATTGCATCCACCGGCGTTGTCGAGGCATGATCCAGAAAGATCACTGGCTGGCCCTCCTTGGCCACCTGCTTGCTCCCTATGTCTATGCGAGCGCGGAGGACCACCGCAAGGGTCGCGCTCGAATAAAACTTTATCGCTAATCTGGTCCTCGCTCCACCGCAACCGGCGCAAAGTTTGCCGCCTTCGCTTGACTCGGATAGCCATCCGGTAGGGTGCTACAACCAAGTTAACCCGCACAGGCACCCTTTCGAGCCGCCTTTCCCCGCCCCTGGTCTGAGGGCGCCCAACGACCGAGGAGATTAGACTTTGGCCACCGCCACGGTTCCCCCCCGAATGATGAACGAAGCCCAAGCACAGCAGAATGCCGGTCGCAACATCCAGTGCGCCGTGCTGGACGATGGCGAGATCGCGCTCGTCCGCGTAGGCGGCCGCGCCAACTTCATGAACTCGCTCCCCCTCAAGAAGTTCGCCGCCACCATCTCCGAGGCCATTGCCAAGCCCCGCTTCATCGTGGACCTCCACGAATGCGAATCGATGGATTCCACCTTCATGGGCGTTCTGGCGGGCATCTGCATCACGCTCTCCCAGAAGGGCGCCCCGCGCATGATCGTGCTCAACGCCAACGAGCACTGTTGCCGCCTCCTCAAGAACCTTGGCCTGACCCACCTGCTCGAACTCCGCAAGGAGGGCGACATCCCCGCCCTCAACGTCACCGACGCCGATTTTCAGGAGGCGGGCCCGACCCAGATCACCCGCACCGAGCAGATTTGCCTCACCTTGCAGGCCCACAAGGACCTCGTCCGCATCGACGGCGGAAACGAAGTACGCTTTCAGGCCGTCATCGAGTACCTCGAGGAAAGCCTCAACAAGGAAGGCGCCCCCTGCCCCCCCGACAAGAAGCCCGAGTAGACACCCGGGCCCGCCATGAGCCAGGCTCGCGTCCTTCGCGCGATCGTTCTTAAGTCCCACGACACCGGCAACACGTCCGAAGTGGTCCACGTCCTCACCGGCGAACTGGGCCGCCTCTCCGTGTATGCGCGCGGGTTGAAGGATCCGCGCAGTCGCCACGCGGGCGTCCTCCAGCCGCTCTCCGAAGTGGAACTCTCGCTGCATCTGAAGGACGGCGCCGACCTCGGAACACTCCGCGACGCGACGTTGATCGACGCGCACCCAGCGATCGCGTCGGACCTCGAACGCCTGGCCCTCGGTCTTCTCCTCGCCGAGGCCGCCTCCACCGCTGGCGAACCGGGCCACCCCTGCGAGGACGCCTACGAGGCGCTTCGCCAAGGGCTCGCCCGCATCGAGCCCGCGTCGGGGCTCCCGCCGCTCGACAGCACGTGCGCCGCGCTGGCGGACCTGCTCCACGCGATGGGCTATGGGCCCCAGCTCGACGCGACCGCCACGCGACCGTGGCCCGCGGGCGAGCCGCGCCCCACCTGCTTCTGGCTCCGCCCCGAGACCGCCACGATCCACCTCGCCAACCGCCAGCCCACCGCCCCCCCCGACTGGCCCATCACCCGCCCCCGCGCCACCACCGATTTCCCCATCCCGCCGTCCGCCGTCCGCTTCCTCCACAACCTCGCCCAAGGCGACGCCGTCCCCCGCCTCACGGCCCCCGAAGCCATGCAACTCATCGAGGCACTTGTCCGCATCGCCGAACTCCACCATGACGCGCCGCTTCGCGCGAACCGGTTCTGGCGGGAGATCAGCGGGCAGGAAAAGCAGGGATGAGGTAGGAGGGATGAGGGATTTTTTTGTACAGTCAGGACATGGGTACCACCGGCGGCGGTTCTTCGGTTTCTGGCGAGGGGTGGGACTGATGGGACGTATGCGTCGGCGGGGAGACACCTCAGCGACACGCCCCCGCCGTTGCTTTTCATCCCTCATCCCTGCCGTTCATCTCCGCTTGCCGGGAACCCCGCCTTCGTCGCACCGTTGCCTTGGAGCAGCGCGAACCCCATGAGTGATTGGCAGGAAAACCAGAGCGAGGCCGAGACCCTCTGTGAAGAGGGGCAGCGGCTGATGGACGCGGGTCGGCTGGCGAGCGCGGGGAATTGCTTCGAGCGGGCGGTGAAGCTGGCGCCGGAGTTTTCCGAGGCGCTGTTCCAGCTCGGCAATTTCTATCTGGAGACGAGCCGCGCCGATGAAGCGATCGCGGTGCTGCGGCGCGCGGTGGCGCTGGATCCGCAGAACGGCGAAATCCATCTGGTGCTGGGCGAAGCCTATCTGCTGGCGGAGCGCCCGGCGACGGCGGTGGTACCGCTGCGCGATGCCGCGCGCCTGCGGCCCTTCAGCCCCGAGGTCCACGCCGCCCTTGGCCGCGCCACCCATGCCGCCGAACGCCCCGAGGAAGCCGAGGAGCATTTCCAGCAGGCCCTGGAAATCGATCCCCAATTCGTGGACGCATGGCTGGGGCTCGCGAAGGTCTATTTCGACAACCAGCGGCTGGACAAATCCATCGAGATGCTGGACGAGGCCGCGCGGTGCGACCCGGCGCATCCGCTGCCGCCGCTCTATCGCGGCATCGCCCGCCTGGAGCTCGAAGAAGAGGCCGCCGCGCGGGAGGATTTCCTGGCGGTGACGCGGCTTGATCCCGAGGAGCCGCAGGGGTGGTTCCACCTTGGCCGGCTGAGGCATCTGGCCGGCGAAACAGACGCGGCGATTCCCGATCTGGAGCGCGCGCTGCTGATCGATCCCGCCTATGCCCAGGCGTCGCTTTTCCTGGCCGACATCCACCGCGACCGCGCGGAGCACGACCGCGCCGCCCGCGTTCTGGAGGCGGCGCTGGAATCCGACGAGCGCAATATCGACCTGCTCTTCAACCTCGGCGTCGAGTTGCAGTCCCTCGGCAAGAACGCCCGCGCCATCGACACCTATAACCGGGTGCTGGGCGAGTATCCCGAGCATCCCGACGCCCTCAACAATCTGTCCTCGATCTTTCGCGAGGAGGACAATCTGCGCGCGGCCATCGCCTGCGCCCACGAGGCGCTCCGCCACCTGCCCGACCACGGATTCGCCCACTGCAACATGGGCCTGGCGCTGGAGGCCCTGGGCCAGGACGACGACGCGCTGTCGCATTTCGCGGAGGCCCGCCGCCTCCTTCCCGCGGAGGTCGGCCCCCATCTGTATGCGGCGCGGCTGCTGTTGCGGCTTGGGCGCAATCGGGAGGCCGTGGGTGCGCTCCGCGGCGCCCTCGCCGCGGATCCCGCGGATGAATACTCGCTCTATCACCTTGGCACAGCGTATCTGGAGATGGGCCGCTTCGACGAGGCGGCGGAGACAATCCAGCGGCTGGTGGATCGGTCCCCGAATCGGCCGGAATTCCTGACGGTTCTGGGCGTGGCGCTGGTCAGCGCGGGGCGCGCCCTTGCCGCGATCCCAGTGCTGAGGGAGGCGGCGGCGCTCGACCGCGAATCCGTCGATATTCACCTCAAGCTCGCCTATGCCTTGCAGGAGGCCAGTCGTTTCGCGGAGGGGCGTGAGGCCCTGCGCCACGCGGCGCGGCTGGAGCCAGTAAATCCCCTGCCGCTGATGGAACTGGCCAGATCCCATGCCCGCGGCGGCGACTGGCATGGCGCCGTGGAGCCGGTCTGCCGACTCGTCCGCCTGGATCCATCGCCCGCCAACATCGACCGCCTTGGCTATGCCGCGCGGCGTGGCCGGGGACGGCGCCGCGCGCTGGCCACGATGGAGCGCGTGCTGGGCCGCGACCCGGGCAACAAGGCGGCGGCGATGCTTGCCCTGGCGTTCACGATCGACACGCTTCGGATCCGGCGAATTCCCGCCGCGTTTATGCGCGCGCGGCGCCTCGCGGGGGGCTCTGCGGAGGCGGAATTGCTGCGGCCCATTCGATGGGCCCTGCTCGGGCTGGTTGTTGCGGGACTGCTTGCCTATGTTGCAACCTACGATGGCTTCGCCGGGCTTGCCGCGCTGGTTGCCGGGTTGCTGTCGGTCATCGGCGGTTTCGCCCTGCGCCGCCGCTCAGCCGCCCGCCCCACGGAGCTTTGACCCTTGCAAGCCGGGCCCCGCTGGCGATGATGCCAGCGACGCGGCCCGACACGGCGCGATCCCCAGCACCGTTAGCCCCCGCGCGACCATGGACCCTGAAGAAATCGAACCCCGGCTGGAACAGCTCTACGAATCCGCCAAGTCCGCCAGCAGCGAGGGCCTGGTCGAGGAAGCGCTCAAGCGTTGCGAGGAGGCCCTCCTCCTCCTCGACAGCTATGGCGAGGACACCGAGCGCCACAGCTACTCCGACTTCGTGATGCTCGTGGGCGACGTCCACTGGGGCGCCGGCGACTATGAGCAGGCCTGCCAGGCCTATCACAAGGTGGTCCTCAACGACCCCGAGCGCATCGACGCGCGCATCGCGACCGGCGTGGCGCTCTATCACCTGTGCCGCTTTTCCGCCGCCCAGAACATGCTGGAGCTTGCCAGCATCGACGAACCCGAGGACGGCGAGGTGTGGTACTACCTGGGCCTCCTCGCGCTGCGTCAGGGGAAATCCTCCGTCGCCATGCGCCACTTCGCCGAGGCCCACGAGCTGGACGAGGAGCGCTTCGTCCTCCCCGTCGAGACCTCCGACGCGCAGATTGCGGAGATTGTGGAACACCTCCTCGACGACATCCCCGAGGAGCTTCGCGCCGCCCTCCACAACGTCCCCATCGTGCTCGAACGCCACCCCGACGAGGAGTTGCTCCTGGAGAGCGAACCGCCCATGGACCCCATGGTCCTTGGCCTCTTCGAAGGCACCCCCATCACCGCCGCCCAATCCACCGACGTCCCCACCAGCCCCACCCGCATCGTCCTCTATGCCGAGAACATCTGGCTCCTCGGCGCCGACCAGGAGACGCTCGAAGAAGAACTCTTCATCACCCTCAAGCACGAGATCGGGCACTACTTCGGCCTGTCGGAGGACGACCTGACGGAGCGGGGACTGGATTGATTGAGGGCGGGGAACGGCGGGAACAGCGGTAACGACGGACAAAACCGCCCCCCCGACATCCCCGCATTCTTGCTCTCTGCCCTTCCCGCCGTTCCCCGCCGTTCCCGCCGTCCCCTGCCGTTCCCGCCGTTCCCCGCCGTTCCCGCCGTTAAATGACTTCCCCCGACCACTGGCCGGGGGAAGTCACGATGGCTTGATTGGGAATTAGGCCTCTCGGCTTAACTGCCGACTCGTCATCGGAAGGGTGGCCGAGGGGCTAAGAAGCCGCCACCTCGCTATAATTGGCCCGGCAACAACTCATCTGACCACCTCCTTTCCTAGCGTTGCAGCGAGTGATCGGCAGGGGCGGGGCTGGGGTCAACACTTAAATGATGGGATACATACGAATTGGAGCGAAGCTGGGGATAAGTGCCGGGGGGGCGGTGAAACTGCGCCGAACTTCATCGGTCCCATTCCTCCTGTTCCCCCGCCACGCGTTACTATGCCGGCCGCAACCTCAGCCCGGCGAGTAGTCGCTCGCGCGGAAGACATCGCCGCGGCTGATGGTGCCGTTCGTCGGATCATAGAGTGTATATTCGTAGCCGACCACGCCGCCATAGAACAGCTCGGGCGTATATCCGGGATAGAAGCGGATCGGGTTGGTGTCGTCGATGCGGTCGGGGCCGTCGCTGGCGAGTGCGTATCGGTGGGCGGCCTCGAGCGGCATGGTGCCAAACTTGTAGTCGCCGACGGATCGCCACGGCCCGGGGCCGCCGGGGTCGTCGGGGGCGAAGGGATCGTTCGGCACGCTGGTGATATACGATATCGGCGTCGTGATCGACGTGAAGCGGCGGAAGCGCGGCACGAAATTCGTCTGGGGATAGGCGTTGGAATCCACGTAGTACGCGGCGAGCGCCGTTGCGAGCGTGCGCAGGTCGGCGCGGACGCGTGTGGTCTTGGACCGCGTCTGGGCCTCCAGGAAATTCGGCACCGCGATCGCCGCCAGGATGGCGATGATCGCGACCACAACCAGCAGTTCGATGAGGGTAAAGGCGTTGATGCGGCGCGTGGTTGCCATCAATTGCTCCGGGGGCTTGCGACTGGGTGGAAAATGGGCCTTATGGGTCGCATGGTTCCTATGCTTTTGTAGTGCCATCAATCCCCCGGCGGGGGCGGCGTCCCATCCGGGGGTGGGCCAAATCCGCCGGGGCCCCCCGGGCCCCCCATCGCGCGGAACCGCCCGCGCATTTCCTCGCGCTTCTTCTCGTAGACGGCATAGTCCGCCGCGCTCAGCGTCTTCTTCGCCTCGGCGTCGCGCTCGGCCATGAACTTCTGCATTCCGGCGAGGCGGGTTTGCATCTCCGCCTGGGCCTTGGCCTGCTGATCGGGCGTCAGCAGCTTTCGCATCTCGGCAAACATCCCGAGGCGGTCGATCATCGGCTTGTCCTGATAGGTTGCGCGGATCGCGTCGATCTTCTCCATCTGCTCGTCGGAGAGCTTCAGCTCGTCCCTCATTCGCGCGCGAAAAGCCTCGGGATCGCCAAACCCCGGCGCGCCTGGGCCCTCGCCCCGCCCCGGCCCCCCCGCGCCTCGCGTCGGTCCGCCGGGGCGATTGTCCGCGACCGCGACGCTGTCACGAAGTCCGTTGGAACTCTGGCGGATAGATGCATATAAATATAGACCACTGACGACGAGCACGAGCGAAACGATCCCGATCTTCAGGAAGTTTCCCTTTCCCTTCGATTCCTCCGGCATGTTACCGACTCCGGGCAATCTCGATGGTTGTTCCCAATGGAACGGCGATGGACGCTGGGGAGCGGAGAGAACCGGCAAGTCCCTGCTTTTCAGGGCATCCCCGCATCCCGATCGATAGAGTGGCAAATCGCGTTCCTCGGTTGGAAAAAAAAGGGGACTGAAAAGATGGACGGCGACGCACTACCGAGACGCGAGCCCCGCGAACATCTCCTCGATGCCGCGTTCCACGCGCAGCGGGACGTCGCTCTCCATGCCGTTCCTCGTCAGGATCCGCGTCACCAGCGCCGCCGGCCTGAGGGGAATTCCTGTGTCCGCCGCCGCCGCCGCATAGGCCGTGAGCTGGCCGTCGAAGATGGTGTCCCCCAGGCGGCGGATCGTCTCCCGGGCGAGGAGGCGGCTGCGCATCGGCAGCGGCGTGGTGCAGCACGCGACGCCATCGCCCGACTTCCACGAGGGGCTGGATGGAAACAGTTCATCGACCGGGACGGGAAACTCCTCCGCCGAATCGGGCAGCAGGCGCATCACGCCGCCGCACGCCGACAAGTCCCAAACGCGGGCCACCGGCACGATGGCGCCGGGGGCCAGCCCGGCGCGGGACGCGACGCCCGGCGTTGCGGTGGCATCGACGATGGGAGAGAGCGCCTTGGCCCCGCGCCGCGCCGCGATGCGCGCCGCGGCATAGGCGGCGGAGTGATCGGGTTCCACCACGAAAACGCGGATCTCGGCATCGCCGACCATGCCGTGGAAAATGCGAAACGGGCCGTCCACGCCGTCCTCGAAATCGCGCAGGTGCTGCGCCGCGCGGCGGGCGCGTTCCAGCCCGCTGACGAAGAAGGCGATCACGATCCCGCCACCGGCGCGGCGTGCTCGGCGGCAAGGCGGCACAACTCCTGTGCCCGCGTGTCGTCGTTCTGCGCCGCGCGTTCGTTGCCAAGGCGGCGATGGATTTCCGCGCGCAGCTCCAGGTTCTTCCACGATCCCGGCTCGCGGATCACCGCCTCGTTGACCGACGAGAGCGCCTCCTTCTCGTCACCCATGTCGTGGAGCGCGCGCGCCTTTTCCCGCCATCCCGCGGAGAGATTGTCGGCGGCCGCCAGCGACGCCATTGCGGCGGCCAGCGCCTCCTTCGGCTTGCCCGCCCGGCGATGCGCCGCCGCCCTCAGCGCGCTGACCACCGCGTCGCCGGTGAGGAAGCGGTCGGCCTGGCGGAGTAAGTGCTCCTCCTCCTCCGCGTTGCGCGTCAGCTCCAGCGCCAGGATCATCGTGTGCGCGTTTGACCGTGCCTGGGAAATCGCCATGTAGAGCTGCCCGCGCACATCCTCCAGCTCGGCCTCCGGCATGGGCGCCGCCGGCAGCACCACGCGCTGCGCGGCCACGCCGCGGACGTCGAGGTGTTGGATGATGGGGCGGATGCCCTCTCCCGACGCCGTCAGCAGATAGCGCCCCGCGGGGAACTCCCGGTCAAACGGGGTGAACCCCGCGCGCTTGCCGTCCATCCACACTTCCATTTGCAAGGGAACGGCGCATTCGAATCGCACCAGGCGGAGAGTGCCGCTGGTCTCCGCCTCCTCCCCGCGCGCCGTCGTCACCATGACGAGCAGTGTAAGCGCCCACAGGAGCATGGGCATCCTGCCGGTCCGCCATAGCCCCGGCGAAGGAGGGCCCATGCGCCCGACGCCACAGCGAAAGGATCGTGCTATCACTTGCGCGGAAACCATGAATCGAGGAGCGACTGAATGAAACCGGGTTGCTCTTCGCGCGGGCGGGATTCCCGCGCCACGGCAACGGGCGCCGCCTCCATCGCCATCTTCTCCAGCCTGCGGCGCAGCGCGCGGTTGGCGGGGTCGAGCGCCAGCGCCTCGTTCCACCTGGCCCGCGCGTCCAGGGCGTTTCCCGCCGCGTGGAGCAAATCGCCAAGGCGCTCGCATCGCGCCGCCGACGCGGGTTCCAGCTCGCGGGCGCGGCGCATCGCTTCGATGGCGGAGTCCAAGTCGCCCGCGCGGGCGTGATCGTCGGATAGCTCCGCCAGCGCGTCGGCGTTGGGGCCAGCCAGCGCCATCGCGGATTTCCGCGCCTTCGCGGATGCCGCGTAATCGCCAAGGGCGCGCCTGAGCGACGCCAGCACGATCCACACGCGGGGCTCGTCGATGTGGCGCGCGGCAACGGCCTCTATACGGCGCGCGGCCAGCTCCAGCGGGGCGCGGCCCGCGCGGCTCGCCGGGGCAAGCAACTGCTCCGCGCGCTCCAGCGCCTTGAAGTCCGCGGGATGATGCACCGCGAGGGCCAGCCACCGCGTCGCGGCGGAATCGCCCTCCACCGCCCGCAGCCGCGCGACACAGTGCCGCGCGGCGTCGAGATCGCCCAGGCGGCGGCGAATCTCCGCCAGGCGCCGCCACAGCTCGGGGTCGTCGGCGTTCTCCTCGGTCATCGCCGTGGCGAATTCGTTGCCTTCCTCCACGCGGCCCAGGCGTATATACGCATCCAGCATTTGCAGGCGGGCCGCGCGCGGCGTCTCGGCAAGGCGGTGTGCCCGCGCCAGCAGCTTCAGCGCCCCCGCGTCGTCGCCGCGCGCCGAGTGGCGCTCCGCCAGCAAGGCCAGGGTTGCCGGGCGGTCGGGATCTTCCTGCAACGCGCGGCGCAGGCAGTCCTCCGCCTGGCGCAGGCGCCCGCCCGCGCTGTGGTGGCGGGCAAGTTCCTCCCATGCGATGGGGCTGTCGGGATTGGCGGAAACGGCTGCCTCGGCGAGGCGGGCCGCGCGCGCCGACTCGAGTCGCGTGCTGTAGATGCTACTCAGCGCCAGGAACGCGCGCGACGCCAACTCTCCGCGCGGTTCGCGGGCGACATAGGCCTCCAGCAATTCCGCCGCGCGCGCGGCATCGCCCGCGGCCGCGTGATGCAGTCCCAGCATCGCGTCCATCCGCGGCGTCGCCCAGGGGGCCTCCCGCGCGCGCTCCAGCGCCGTGGCCGCGTCGCCCGCGTGCCCCTCGCTCGCCAGGCAGAGCGCGGCGAACTGCTCCATCGTCGCGACTGCCTCGTGAAAATTCGCGTCCTTGTCCATCGCGCGCAGCAGGAAGGAGAACGCCGGCGCCGGGCCCGCCATGCCGCGCTGGGTCGCCTGCATCCACGCCAGCGCCATCAGGTAGTCGCGCATCGCCGCCGCATCCGCCGTGGGCGGGCGCGCAACGAGCCGCGCAGAAGACTCCGATCCGGTGATCGTGTGCGTCGCCGCCGCGATCATCGCGTGAAACCGGGGGAGCGACTCCGCCGGTGGCCCCGTCGTGTCCTCCCGATAGACCGGGAACCCCAGCGACAGGTCTACCACCTCCACCGTCGCCTCCAATTCGTCGTCCGACCAGCGCGCCATGCCCTGCACCACGTGGGTCACCGTCATCTCTCCCGGAAACGGGAGCGCCATCACCTGATCGATGGACCACAGAGTGTTCGTCATCAGCCAGCCGCGCTTCTCCGGCTCCGTCTCCGAAATCGCGAGCAGGTTCTGCAATACCGGCTGCACCCCCGCCAACCGCCCGAGGCGCTGCTCCAGATAGCACGCGATCCCGCGGCACAAGTCGGCCTGCTGGACGCTGGGCGGCGTCGCCCCCACCGCGAAGGGGAACAGTGCCACAGTGCGCGAGGGTCGTAGGTCGTCAGTCATTGCCGGTTTCGCTCTCCCCGCCACCCTTTTGGGCGACGAGCGTGCCAAGCAGAGTGGCAGACAGCGGCGGTCGTTTCAAGGGAAAGGCTAGGGAACGGCAGGGATAAGCAGCGAAAAGCAGGTGCAGTTAAGTGCAGTCCCCATTGACGGGTAGTCACGTTGCGGGGCGAATCGTCTCATTCCACTGACAGGAGTGCTCGTCATGCCGCTTCGCCAACTGCTGTTGCTGCTCCCGCTGATTGTGCTGTTTACCGCATCCTGCGCCACGACGGGCGGCGGTGGGTCGGTGGTGACGGGGAAGGCGAGCTACTATGGCCCCGGCTTCGACGGGAAGGCGACGGCAAACGGCGAGAAGTTCGACCGCCGCGGCCTCACCGCCGCCCACCCATCACACCCCTTTGGCACCCTTGTTCGTGTCACCAACATCGCCAATGGCAAGTCCGTGGACGTGCGCATCAACGATCGCTTCGGCGGCCACCGTGGCCGTGTCATCGACCTGAGCGAAGGCGCCTTCCGCCGTATCGCCGACGTGAAGGCGGGCGTGATCGATGTCAGGGTTGAAAAGATGTAGAAGGCAGGGAACGGCAGAAAATGCCCGGGAGAAGCCGGGGACGGCAGGGGAAAGCAGGAGAAAAACAGAATACGAGGCTGCCACTTGCTGCCGTTCCCTGCTTCTCCCCGCCGTTCCCCGCCGTTCCCTGCTTCTCCCCGCCGTTCCCTGCCGTTCCCCGCTGTTCCCTGCCTCAATAAAGCTTGACCGAACCGTCGCGGCCTCGTCAAGCTCCCTCGGCGTTGATGAATAGCCCCAGTCTCATCAACTTTGCACCCGGTTTTCCCGGAACCCACCCCTGCAAGGAGTAGCAACTGATGAATCGAAAGACTTCTGGTTTTACCCTGATCGAGCTGCTGATCGTGGTCGCGATTATCGCCATTCTGGCGGCCATCGCCGTCCCCAACTTCCTCGAGGCCCAGACGCGCTCCAAGGTTAGCCGGGTGAAGAGCGACCTTCGCACCCTCGCCACCGGCATCGAGGCCTATCAGGTCGATTGGAACAACCCCCCGCCAGAGTCGGGCAACGGCCCGGGCGTCGGCATTTTTGCAGGCCGAACAATTGACGGCAGGGCCGGCCAGACCGGCATCATGTCCGTCGCGCTTTCGACGCCGGTGGCTTACCTGACGAACGCCGACCTTCGCGATCCCTTCTTCACCAGTGACGGAGGCGTGCGCCCCGACATCGCGCTGTTCACCTACAAGGTCTCCAAGTGGGAGTGGAACTTGAACACCGATACCGACGCCTCCACCATGAGCTTCGGCGAGGGCGCCTCCATGACGCGCGGCCGCTTCAACGAGCTCTATGGCGCCTGGCGCACATTCTCCGTCGGCCCGGACCGCGACTGGGACAACAACCCCACCAACGCCCGGACCGCATTCGCCAACCCATGCAGCGCCGGCCTTCCCTATGATCCGACCAACGGAACCCTCAGCATCGGCAGCATCGTTCGCTCCCAGAAGGAAGCCGATCAGAAGTCATGGCAGATCGTCGCCGGCCAGTAAGCCGCGGCGCGGTTCGGTGGCTGTATATACAAAGGGCGGCGCCGGGAAACCGGCGCCGCCCTTTGCGATTGGCGTAGTCATCGAATCCGGAATGTGACCCGCCCTACCGCAGCGCCCCCTGGATGTACTCCTTGGCGCTGGAGTAGAACGTCACCTTCACGGCCTTGCGGACTTGCTCGGGGACCTCGGTGTAGTCGCCCTCGTTGTGGTGCGGCAGGAAGATGGTCTTGATGCCCGCGCGGTGGGCGGCCAGGCACTTCTCCTTGATGCCGCCCACGGGCATGACATTGCCGCGCAGGGTTATCTCCCCCGTCATCGCCAGATAGTCCTTCACCCCGCGCCCTGTCATCAGGCTGGCCAGCGCGGTGGCGATGGCGACGCCCGCGCTGGGGCCGTCCTTGGGGGTGGCTCCGGCGGGAACGTGAACGTGGTAGGCGTAGTCCTTGAAGTCCTCCTGCTTGAGCCCGAACGACTCGTAGTTCGAGCGCAGATAGCTGAGCGCCGCCTGGGCGGACTCCTTCATCACGTCGCCGAGCTGGCCCGTGAGCTTCAGGCTGCCGTCGCCGGGATAGCGCGCCGCCTCGATGAAGAGGATCGCGCCGCCGATGCTGGTCCACGCGAGGCCGATGGCGATGCCGGGGCGGCCGGCGCGCTCGGCGATTTCCTTGAAGGAACGGCGCGGGCCCAGGTACTCCTCCAGGTTCTTGTCCTCGATCACCGCCTTGGCGGGCTTGGGGGTCGTGGGAACGGCGGGGGCCTTCTTCTTGGACTTCTTCCCGTTGAGCTTGGCGGCTTCCGCCGCGCTCTGCTCCACGGATTCCCACTCGGCCACGCGGCGGGCCACCTTGCGGCAGACCTTGCCGATCTCCCGCTGAAGGCCGCGCACGCCGGCCTCTCCGGTGTAGTCGTGGACGATTCCCTTCAGGGCGCTCTTGGTGAACTGGATCTGCTTCTTGCTCAGGCCGCTGTTGTCCATCTCGCGCGGCACCAGATAGCGCGAGGCGATCTCCAGCTTCTCCTGGTCGGTGTAGCCCGCCAGGCGCAGGATCTCCATGCGGTCCTTTAGCGCCTCGGGAATCGAGTCGGTGGTGTTGGCCGTGGTCACGAACATGACCTTGGAGAGGTCGATCGGCATGTCCATGTAATGGTCGGCGAAGTGGAAATTCTGCTCGGGGTCGAGGACCTCCAGCAGCGCCGAGGACGGATCGCCGCGGAAGTCGCTGCCGATCTTGTCGATTTCGTCCAGCATGATCAGGGGGTTGTTGGTGCCCGCCTCCCTCAGCGCCTTGACGATACGGCCCGGCATGGCGCCGACATAGGTGCGCCGGTGGCCGCGGATCTCGGCCTCGTCGCGCATTCCGCCCAGCGAGAAGTTCTGGAACTTGCGCCCCGTGGCGCGCGCGATGGAGCGCCCCAGCGACGTCTTGCCAACGCCGGGCGGCCCCACCAGGCAAAGGATCGGCCCCTTCAGATTGCCGCCCTTGAGGCGGATCACGCTGAGGAATTCAAGGATGCGCTCCTTGACTTTTTCGAGGCCATAGTGGTCCTCGTCCAGCGCCGTCGCCGCGCTCAGAATATTGATGCGGTCGTCGGTGGAGGTGTCCCACGGGATGTCCAAAATCCACTCGATATACGTGCGAATCACGCCGTATTCGGCAGCGGCGGTGGGCATGCCGGTCAGGCGGCTGAATTCCTTCTCGACC
>JBBQYG010000021.1:0-35370 GCA_038208905.1 Candidatus Sumerlaeia bacterium
TAGAGCGGTTCTCGAAAGTCTTGTCGCGATGGAGGACGCCGTAAAAGAGTATCGTGGGCATCTTGCCCGCGTGTGGGGGCGACGAGGCTCGGGCGAGACGCCCAAGCTACGTTGGAATACGACAGGACTTTCGAGAGTCACTCTAGAACGGACTGAAGAATCCGTCCTTTTCCTTTCCGGGAAGGGTCTCCGCGGCCATCACAACCTGCTCCACGGCGGGGAGGCCCGGGGTGGCGAGTTGGATTCGGCCATTCTTGCCGAGCACAAAGGTCCACGGCCCATCCCCCCCGATGCCGAAGGCGCGGGCCAGGCGCGACCCCGGGTCGGAGAGCACCGCGAGGCGAAGCTCCTCGCGCGAGGCGATCCGTGCATTGGCGTCGCCGGAGCCGGGGGTTGCCAGCACCATCTCGATTCCCTGCTGGGACAGGAACCCCTTGTGGCGGCGTGCCCACTCATAGGCGGGGCGGGAACCCGGCGAGTCGTCGCGCGGAACGAACACGAGGACGCTCCCCTTTGCCGCCGAAAGTTCCGCCGCGCTGACCCCAACGCCGGCCTGGTCCATCAAGAGGAAGGGCGGAATGGTGTCGCCCACGGCGATGGGGCTTTCGCGGGGGCGCAGTACGGGCGCGCCGGGGCTGGAAGGCGGCGCGGCGGCGGGCATCGAGTCGCTGTCCACGATCAACGGGCCCGAACAGCCAGCCTGGACCATTAGAATTGGGATCAATACCGCGGTGCGTATATTCATATAGACAGTTCCTCCGGGCTGGATGGGTCCGCGCCGGCGATGTGCCGTCGCGGGAAGCAAACGGAAGTACCCTGCCGGTTTGGGTGTCAAGGGGGGCACATGGTAACGCGCGGAGGTTGAAATTCCGGAAAAGGCTTTCTTTTGCGCCGTTTCCGCATTGACAACCCAAAGGAAGCGCACCCAGCCTCATGGTGAGTTTTGGAGGAAAGGGACTGGCAGCCCGCGAAGAATGCGACTTGACCACCAAACCAGACCAAGTTTCACTACTCGCGATTGCCAGACTTGTTAGAAACCACCTGACCCCGGCAATATAACAGAGGAGATCACTCGATCATGCGTGCTATGGCGTTTCGTCTCACCAAGGCCCTTGCGGCCATCGCGTTCGTCGGAGGCCTCGCCGCTGGCGCTCAGGCTCAGTCCCCCGCGTTCCGGTTGGAGAGCGTTCAGGGAAGCCCCGGAGAGACCGCGCAAGTCCGCCTATTCCTCTCCGGCGGCGTGAACAACACTGCGGCAATCAACTTCACCATCACTGTGCCCGCCGAAGACGTAGCCTTCCTTTCCGGCAACATCACGGGCGACAAGTCGGCAGCTCTGGTTGGCTTCACCTACGAGGAGAACTCTCCGACGGTGGCCAGCGGCCGCGAATACCGCGCCGTCTTGTATCCGAACACCGGCAGCAGCGCCACCTTCGACTCCACAGCCGAAGTCGAAGTCGCGCGCATCAGCGTTCCGATCTCAGCCAGCGCGGACCCGACCGCCAGCAACCCCGCCATCAATCTGGTGATCAAGAATCAGTTCGACACGGACGGCATCACGGGCCTTGTCGGCATTTCCAACGCGGCAGGCGTTTCGATCGTCAGCGGCGCAGAGACGCCCTCCGCGGGCGGCACGCGCAGCATCGCCAAGACCGACGGCGCCGTTACCGTCGTCATCTTCGGCGGCACCGATAACTTCAAGGATGCCGCTGGTATCTTCCCGGGCTGGGAAGCACGCCAGGTGCTGCCCTTCGTCCTCAAGACGGGCGGCGTCCCCCAGTTGCTCCTTCCCACGGTCGATCCGCTTTTCGCGGCGGGCGACGTGAACCTGAATATCACCCAGAACGCCAGCGGCGTCGCCGTGACGACGGACGAGCTCACGAACCCGACGAACTTCGGCTTCGTGGTGTCGGACCCCAACTCCCGCAAGGATTCGCCGGGCGTGGACGCCCTTGGCGTCGCCAAGTGGTTCGTCAGCACCAACGTCAGCAACCCCAACGACAACGGCAAGATCCGTCTCCGGGCCAACACGGATAGCTTCGCACAGGCCGACATCTTTCAGGAGGCCCGTGCCAACGTCGCGGAGCAGGGCGAGTCGACCGTTCCCGTCAGCGCCGACGGCATCGTTGGCCTGACGCAGGTCTTCAACGCGCCGGCTTCCGCCTCCAACGGCTTGTTCGCCGACCGCGATGGCTTCGAGTTCGCCTTCGACGTCCAGACGGACAACGTCCCCGACTTCTTCGTCAAGCTCGGCAGTCAGGGTCAGTCCTACACTATCGACCGCTTCGAGCTCACCTCGGTTAGCAAGGCTTCGCTGACCAACGAGGCGACCATCTACTCGGCGACCTTCGCCGGTGGCGATGCGGCTGGCTTCACCGCCGGACCGAACATCATCGTGGGCAATCCGATCAATGCCAACAGCACCGACGGCCTCGCCCTGGTCCCCGGTCCCCACGCCAATCCGAGCGACGTATTCGGCTTCCGCTGGTGGGAGCGCAACATCAGCGAGTGGACGGTTGCCACGGGCAAGCTCTACCGCGTTGACTTCGTCGTCGCCTCCAGCGCAGTCAACCCGGTCGAGAGCATCGTCGCCCGCGCCCGCTTCGACGTGAGCGAGATCGTCGGCGTTCCCGACTACGTGAAGGAAGTCGTCATCGAGTCCGCGGGCTTCGGCGCCGACGGCACCGAGCTTCCCTCGCCCACCGGCAGCACCTACACCACCTACCTTGTCATCCCCGACATCCTCGCGGGCCGCACGGTCTCGGTGTTCTTCGACGCCTACAAGACGCTTCCGTCCTCCAACGGCGGCGTGACGTTCAAGAGCATCATCGTCCGCTCCTACGACCGCCCCGCCGGCCTGTAATCTCCCGGCAGTTTCGAAAACCAGCATCCACCGCCCGGCGGCCTTCATCAAGAAGGCCGCCGGGCTTCTTTTTGGGCAGATGCAGGTTGACCATGAGATGGTGGCGGGATTTCTAGATCGAGATCAGCCGGATAACTGGAGCCCCCCCCCGATGACCAGAGCCCGCCTTCCGATACTTGCCCTCGCCCTGCTCCCGCTGGCGGCGTCGGCAGGGCCCGTCTGGACTCCCATCGAGAACCCGCCCGCCACTTCGGCAAAGCAGCTCGTCACTTCCTCGTCGTCCTTGATCTATACGCTCGATGCGGGAGCCGCGGCGGAGGCGCTGGCCGATTCCCAGGGGGCGATCCAGATTCCGCGCCCCGACGGCTCGATGGAGACGTTCCGTTTCGAAGAGTCGCCCGTCGCCGCGCCGGAGCTACTGGCCTGGCTCGCGAACGAGGGACTCCCGGTCCGGTCGTACCGCGCGGTGGGGGAGGACTCGGGGGACGCGGGCTACATTGTGTTCGGGGGGCCCGATGGCTTCCATGCAATGATTCGCGGCGGGGAAGGCCTCTTCCTTGTCGAGCCGATGCGAGAGGGCGACGCCACCACGCACGCAAGCTATTGGCAGCGCGATTCGACCACGCGACGCGCGTTTGCGTGCGGTCAGCGGAAGGGCGATCCGCCGCCGCTTTTCCCGGTGGAAAAGGGAACTCCCAACCGCCCCGGCCAACTCGTCACCTATCGACTTGCGATCACCACCACGGGCGAGTTCACCGTGGGCAAGGGCGGCCGCGCGGCGACCCAGGCTGGGCTCGTCACCGACGTGGCGCTGCTCAACACGATCTTCGAGGCCGACCTCGGCGTGCGGTTGCTGCTCGTCGCAAACAACAACCAGCTCCTCTTCGAGAACGGCGCCACCGATCCGTTTGACGCGGTCGATGTGATCGACCAGATCGACAACGCCTCCTCGGCGATCAACGGAGTAATCGGGTTGGCGGCATACGACGTTGGCCATGTCTTCTCCACGTCGGATCAGGGCGGGATCGCATCGACGCCCGCGGTGTGCACGTCCCGCAAGGCGGAGGGTGTCTCGGGGCAGGCGTTCTTCATCTCCGACACCGATTTCATCGTCAGCATCGTGGCCCACGAGATTGGGCACCAGTTCAACGCGGACCACAGCTACAATTCCACGAGCGGAAACTGCAGTGGCCAGCGCTCGTCGATCTCCGCCTACGAGCCGGGCAGCGGCAGCACGATCATGTCCTATGCGGGCGTCTGCGACGAGGCCGACAACATCGCCACGTGGGCCGATCCCTATTTTCACGCGCGCAGCATCCAGGAAATGAGCGCCTATATTGCCTCATCGACCTGCGAGGTGCGCGTGCCGTCCACCAACTCCGCCCCGCCGGTGGTGGGTGCCGGTCTCGACCGGACGATTCCCGTCGGCACGCCCTTCGAGCTGACGGCGACGGCGTCCGACGGGGATGGCGATGCGCTGACGTTCTGCTGGGAGCAGTTCGACAGGGCGCCTTCGGCGCAGGGATACGGCACGCCGGACAACGGGTCGAACATCCTGTACCGCTCGCGCCCGCCTGTGGCCTCGCCCTCGCGATCTTTTCCGGCTCTGCTCAACGTGCTCGGGAACGATCTCAGTCCGTCCAGCGAAGTCCTTCCGGCGACCAACCGTACCCTGAACTTCCGCGTGACCGCGCGCGACAATCATCCGGGCGCGGGGATTTCGGCGTTCGATGATCTGCGGCTCACGGTCAGCGCCGCCAGCGGGCCGTTCCGCGTCACGCTCCCCAACTCCTCGGGCCTTGCCGTCGACGCTGTGAATGTCGCGTGGGATGTCGCCGGAACGAATGCGGCGCCGGTTGGGGCGGCCCAGGTGGAGGTGATGCTCTCGCTCGATGGCGGGGCGACGTTCCCGGTCAGCTCCGGGCCCACGCCGAACGACGGCGCCCACACCATCGCGATTCCATTCAACACCTCCAGCAGCCAGGCCCGCATCAAGGTCCGCGCGGTGGACAACTACTTCTACGACGCCAACGACTCGAACTTCTCCGTGGTGCGCGGTGCGCCGCCCATTGGCGGAGATGCGTGGGTCCTTTATTAGGGGCGGCTGTCCACCATATTGACAGTATTGACGTCGCGGAAATCAACCTCGTCAATGTAGTCCAACTCGTCCATCGATCTGCGTCGCCGCTCAGTTCACCAGAAAGTAATCGCCGATCCCCGCGGGCGGGGTGAACGCCGAGAGCACGCGGCGCATCATCAGCTCGCGCTCGGCCTCGCTCGATAGCAACTCGAAGGCGAACCCGATCGAGATCACCGCGCCGGGCGTGGCCTCGTTCCCGGTTCCGAAGCGGCCGAAGTACTGCACGCCGGCGATGACTCCAGGCGCATAGCCCAGCGCCGCCAGCGAGCCGCCCGCGGCCTCGATCACATCGGGGAATTGCGGCTGATAGGCGGCGTCGCCGGAGCCATACGTATAGACATCGTCCAGGAAAGCCGAGCCCGTCCCCGTAGCCGTATAGACGTTCGAGTCGTCCGCCACGTAGTTGGTCTTAAGGTAGTTGTTGTAGAATGCCCGGTCGGCGGTGGATGGCCCCGTCGGCCGGTCCAGGTCCCATCCGATCTCGTTGCCGGAGGAGAAGAGCTTGCCGCCGCCGTCCAGATAGGCGGCCACGCGGGCCTGCTCCGCGCCGGAGTAGGCCTCGTCGGTCGTGGACTCGTCGCCACAGAACCAATCCACGACGGGATACCCGGCGAAGGGAACGCCGATCCCGGCAACCTCGTTGGCGCAGGTGTCGAACGGCGCGCCGAACGCGGCGATGGCGCGCCCGTGCTGCGCGGCAAAGGCGTGGTTTGCGCCGGAGGGATTGACCGACTGGGTGTCCCACCGGTCGTAGGCATCCACCACCAGCACCTTGGGAGAAGTGGCGGCGATGCGCGCGCCATAGACGTCGCTGGCCGGCCCGCCAAGGCCGGAACGCGCGGCGGAAACGCGGTAGTATCGCGCGATCGGGGCCGAGAGGCCCGTGTGTATATACGCGGTCGTGGCGGGGCCGAGGGTGGATTCGTCGGCGATGGGGCTCCAGCCGGTCGCGCCATCGGCGCTGGCCTCCACGCGATAGCCCGCGATTCCCGATTCGCCGCTGGTGGTCCAGGCGATTGCGATGCTCCCGCCCGCCGTGTCGCCGACGACGCTTGACAGGACCGGGGCCCCTGTCGGCGCGCCGCCGATGGAGACCTCCGTGGCGTTGTCGAGCACCCAGTTGTCGGGATCCCACGTCACGTCCGTCACCGACCGGGGTCCCACATTGAGGGAGAAGGTCTGGGCGAGCTGGTCCGTTTCCACGATATAGGTCTGCGTGGTGGTGTCGGCAAAGGTCACTCGCACGTCCACGGGCATCCGATAGGCGCCGCCCGCCTGCGTCTGGCTCACGATGACGTCCACGATGGTGTCGGCGCCCTCGGTCCGCGGCAGCCATCCCCACGAGTATGCGGGCCGTGCCGTGCGATAGAGCCACTGGTTGAAGAACCAGTCCATGTTCTCGCCCGCCGCGGCGCTGATGTGGTCGGCGAAGTCCTGCGAGTATGCGGTGCCATACTTGAGGTCGGGGTCGGAGAGATAGTTCCGCGTCCCCTGGAAGAACGCGGTGTCGCCGATCACATGGCGGAGCATGTGCAGCACCCACGCGCCCTTGCGATAGGCGGTGGCGTTGGTGGCACTGTCGAAGGCGTCCTGCGACGAGGAGACGATGGCGCGCGCGTCGGAGGTGGACCACGCGTTCACATAGCTGTGATAGGCCGCCATGCCGTCGCGGTCGCCATAGAACAGTGCCTCGCAATAGGTGGCCCAGCCCTCCGCCAGCCACAGATGGTCATAGGTCGCATAGCCAACCATGTCGCCGAACCACATGTGGGCGAGTTCGTGAATGGCGCGGCGGGTGAAGGGATTCTGGTGCTCCAGATTCGGCATGGAGGAAACGGTTTGGTGCTCCATGCCGAAGGTAAGGCCCCACGTCGCGGTGGCGTACTTCTCCGTCAGGAAGGGGTACTCGCCAAAGGTCTCCGCCAGGTACTTCATCACGATGGGCGTGTCGGCGGCCTGGGGGGATTCGGCGGCCCAGCTCTCCGGGTGAAAGAAGTGGCGTATGTTCATCGTGGTCACGTTGTCCAGCGTCGTATAGACACTGGGGGCCTCGCGATAGTTGCTGCAGGTGATCGAAACGAGGTAGGAGGCGACGTCATAGGACTCGCTCCAGTTGAAGGTCTTCGTGCCGTTGCCATTGTCGATCGTGCTGACAAGCGTGCCGTTGGAAACTGGGGTGAGTGGAAATCCGTCGATGACCGTGTCGGGCACGGTGATGTGCAGGTCGGCGGTGTGCTTGTCCGCGGGGATGTCCTTGCCGGGCCACCAGGTGCGCGCGTCATAGGGCTGGCTGTTCGTATAGATCAACGGTGTGCCGGAGTGCGTGGTGCGGCGATAGCCCCTGCCGCTGAGGGGGGTGCCGCTATACGTCACGCGCACGGTGAAGTCGTTTCCCGCGGGGACAGCGGCAGGCAGGGTGATGAAGAGCCGCTCCTGGGTGCCGTTGTGCGTGAAGGGAAGCGCCGCCGTCGCGGGTCCGGAGTCCACCGCCGAAACGACGAGGGCGCCGCCGTTGTCGTTCAGGTCGAGGGCGCACACGCTCAGCGAGTTGTCTAGGCTGCGAATTGTCAGCGTCGCCACGGCGGCGGGGATCGTGGCCGCGGCCATGTTGAGCGTGATCGCCAAGTCCAGATGGCGGACGTCCATGATTTCCTGCGACGGATCGAGCGCGGGCTGGACCTTCTGGATCGCGGCCTTCGCCACGAGTCCGAAGTGGTCGGCCTCGAAATCGTCGTCGAGCGAGAAGAGGAGGATTTCCGAATCGTCGGTGCGCTTGGCTCCGTCCGGCGTCACGGTCAGCGTATTGGGCCCCTCCGCAAAGAAGCGCGCATCCACCATGAACCAGAGCGAGTCGTCGCCGACGATGGGATCGCCCTCCACGGCCTTGCCGTTCACGGCGATAGTCACGGGATCGGTGCTGCCGTGGATTCGCAGGGCATAGCTCTTGGCCGCGTCCTTCGCATCCAGAACGAAGGCTGCGCGGCGGTCAGCGGTGCCGGACTTGGCACCGTCGCCGGGCTCCAGATAAACCGCGACCGAGCGGTCCTTGAGGTCGATGCCGCCGAAGTCGGCGGCAGGGGCGGCGGTGGCCCATGCGGCGAGGATCGTTGTCCCCAGCGCGGCGAGCGAAAATAATCTCATGCTCGATCTGATTCCTCGTCTCTCCAAGTTCGCCCGGTATTAAAGCCGACTCTCAAGCGAAGCTCAAGGGGAGAACGCGGAACGCAGCCGACTCCACCATGGCCTGCGCGGGGAGTAGAGGGCGGCGGGGTGCCGGCGGGCGCGCTCGATCCAACGGAACTCAAGGGCGCGGGCCGCGCGGGAGGCCGGATGGCCAAAGAGCAGCCGCACCATCGCCGCCGCGCGGTCGTCGGGGGCGAGGGCCATCTCGTCGGCGCGGGCGAGCAGCATGAGGGCGTCCTGCTGGGTGCCGCCGGTGGGGACCAGCGGATTGAGCGCGGCGGATTCCCACGCCGCGAGCGCGGCAGTCTGGCGGCCAGTGGGGCAGGCGGCGAAGAAGGACTCCCAGTGCTCCGCCGCCGCCTCGTGGCGATAGGGTCGCGCGTGCTCCAGCGGAGCAAGGTCCAGCCGCAGCACCGCATCGGGCGGCAGGTCCAGATGGTTGGGGAGGCCGTCGGCCCGGAGCTCCTCGAAGGGCGCGAGCCACTCGGCGATGTAGGCGTCGTTGGACGCGATCGCCGCCAAGTCCGCGAAGCGCGCTCCCGCGTCAAAGACCGTTGCGTGCAGGCGGCGGGATTCCGTGATGCCCGCGGGATCGAAGAGCCACGGCCACAGCACCGGCAGGTGGTGCTGGAACTCCCAAGCGGGCTGGCCGTTGGCCAGGATGCGGATGGTGGACAACGCCGTTGCCTCCGCCGTCGAGCTTGCCCCCGGCGGGGCGGCGGGCAAGGAAGATGGCATGGCGCCGCCACTCGACAATATCCGCGTCTTCCTTTCGGAGATCAAGTTTTCCCACTCGGTCTTCGCGCTCCCGTTTGCGCTCGCCTCGATGCTGGTGGCGGCCAACGGATTGCCGTCGTTCTGGACGCTGTTCTGGATCCTCGTGGCGTGCGTGGCCGCGCGGACGGCGGCGATGGCATTCAACCGCCTCGCGGACCGCCGCTTCGACGCGGCCAACCCGCGCACGGCGCGGCGCGCCCTGGTCTCGGGAAGGCTCTCCCACCGGTTTCTGGCGCTTGCGATGGCGGGGTGCGCGCTGGGGTTCTTCTTCGCGGCGGCAATGCTCAACCGGCTCTGCCTGGTGCTGGCGCCGCCGACGCTGGCGATCCTGCTGCTTTACAGCCTGACCAAGCGCTTCACCGACAAGTCCCACTATGTGCTTGGCCTGGCGCTGGGACTGGCGCCGCTGGGGGCGTGGATCGCGGTGCGTGAGTCCTTCGCCGTCGCGCCGATCCTGCTGGGCGGCGCAGTGCTGCTGTGGGTGGCGGGGTTCGACATCCTGTATAGCTGCCAGGACTATGACTTCGACCGGAAGACGGCGGAGCTGCACTCCGCCCCAAAGTCGCGCGGCATCGCCGGAGCCATGGCCCAGGCGCGGCGGTGTCACGCCGGGGCGCTGGCGCTGTTCTTCCTGTTCTGGTGGTGGGCGGGGCTGGGGATCCCCACGCTATTAGGCATCGTGGCGGTGGCGGGCCTACTCGTCCGCCAGCACGACATCGTTTCGCCGCGGGACCTTTCGCGGATCGACGCGGCGTTCTTCACGGCGAATGGGCTGGTGTCGGTGGCGTTTTTTCTGGCGGTGGCGTTGGATGTTTGGATGGGGTGATGGAATCAACCGCAGAGTGCGCGAAGTGCACAGAGATGGTGTCCCTGACGATCTCTGTGCGACCGGAAGTCACGCTGTCTGACTCCAGACGAACTTTCGAATCTCGAACTTGTACGAACAGAAGTTGATGAGAAGGCCGTGCTGCATGCGGGAGGACGTAAGATATCCAAGCACCTGCGCCTAGGCTGTGTTTGACAATTGCATTCGGCTTTCCGATGCCTCCGAACCTTCGTCCTGACGCGTCGCGATTCCTCAACGATGAACCACATCGCCTCGTCATCGGCGCCATCGTCATCACACGTTCTCGCTCAACGGACCAGCTCGAAGCCATTTATCAAACACAGCCCAGTGTTCTGGCGCCAGTTTTTTTGCCGTCTTCAGTTCGACGACGAGCTGACCACCGACGAGCAAGTCTGCAAAATAGTCTCCGATCAGCGTGCCATCTTCATCGAAGACCCGAATGGGATGCTGCTGGGCAACCGTGAGCCTGCCCTTCCTCAAGCGATGGGCGAGCGCGTTCTCGTAGACCTACTCCAGATGTCCATGGCCGTGGAACACATGAATGCCATACGCCGTCTCCCGCACGAAATCGCAAAGCGCCTTGATCTCGGCTGGAATGCCCGTGGGATCTCCAGCTGCTGTCACTGGCCCCTCCTTATTTTTTCCTGCAGGCAAGTCTTGGAGAGATTCATACTCCCTCTGAGCTCTCTGCGTTCCCTGCGGTTGTCTATCTTCGCCCCGCCACCGACCAAAAAGGACTTTGCATTCTGCGCTGATGCCTCATGGCGACCAACACTGCCACCGAGGCCAGCGGGGTGGCCAACTACCTCTAGGCGCGTTCCCGCGGCTCCCGTTGGTCGGGGGAGGTCCGCGATTCCGCCCCCCTTTTCCGTTGCTCCCGTTTTCATGGGTTTCGACACTCCCCCCCGCTCTGGCGAGAGGATAGCGCCGGTCCATTTCCACGGAGTCACCCATGAACGTCTGCGTAATCGGAACGGGATATGTCGGTCTCGTCACGGGGGCGGTTTTCGCCGAACTCGGGAACGATGTGGTGTGCGTCGATAACAACGCCACCAAGATCGACAACCTGAAGAAGTCCATCATGCCGATCTACGAGCCCGGGCTCGAGGAGATGGTCCGCCGCAATCAGGAGGACGGTCGCCTGACTTTCACGACCGATCTGGCCGATGGCGTGAAGCGCAACGATGTGATCTTCATCGCCGTGGGCACGCCCGCCGCCGACGACGGCTCCACCGACATGCGCTTCGTCGAGGCTGTCGCCACGGAGATCGCCGCCCACATCGACCGCTACAAGATCATCGTCAACAAGTCCACCGTCCCCCCCGGAACCGGCGACTTTGTCCGCGGCATCATCGAGCGCAACAAGCGCCGCCAGGTGGAGTTCGACGTGGTCTCGAACCCCGAGTTCCTCAAGGAAGGGTCGGCCATCACCGACAGCCTCCAGCCCGACCGCATCGTGATCGGCGCGCCGTCCCAGAATGTGGCGATGGCCCTGCTGGAGCTCTATGCTCCGCTCGAGGCGCCGATGATCATCACCGACGTGACCTCGGCCGAGATGATCAAGTACGCCTCCAACGCGTTCCTCGCCACCAAGATCAGCTTCATCAACGCCGTCGCCAACATCTGCGAGTCCATCGGCGCCGACGTGACGCTGGTGGCCAAGGGCATGGGAAGCGACAAGCGCATCGGCAAGGAATTCCTGATGGCCGGCCTTGGCTATGGCGGGTCTTGCTTTCCCAAGGACACGCTGTCGCTGATCCACACGGCCAAGAAGTTCGGCGAGACCTTCGACATGCTGGAGGCCGTGGTGAAGACCAACTCGGAGCGCACGCCGCGCTTCCTCAAGCGCATCAAGGATGTGATGGGCGACCTGAAGGGGAAGAAGTTCGGCGTGCTGGGCCTGGCCTTTAAGCCCGACACCGACGACATGCGCGACGCGAAGTCCGTCGAGGTGATTAACGCCCTCGCTGCGGAGGGGGCCAAGTTCGCGGCCTACGATCCGATCTCGGTGGAGAACGCCAAGCCGATGCTCCCCGCCGACGTGGAGTACAAGGATTCCCCCTACGCCGTGGCGGAGGGCGCCGACGCCCTGATCATCATGACGGAGTGGAAGGAATTCAAGGGCCTCAAGCTCGAGAACATCCGCGACACGATGAAGCGCCCGCTGATCTTCGACGGACGAAACATCTACACGATGGACCGCATGGAGCGGCTTGGTTTCGAGTACGTTTCAATTGGGCGGCGCAAGCTGCTGAAGAAGCGGTAGGGGGCGGCGCGTTTCCATGGAGTGATCGCGTCGCGGTAGTTGACATACGAATCGTGAGCCAGGCGCGGGTGATCGCCGACGGTGGTCATTCAGGAAAAGTCGCGGGTAGATTCGGTGATGGGGCTTCCATCCAGCTCGATGGCCTTCCGATCCGCCAAATAGAGAAGCTTCATCAACTTCAGATACGGCATACTCCCACCGCCGCTCTTGAGAAAGTAAGCGGCCAGTTCGGTGGCTTTTTGCTCGTTGAATCGCGGATGCACTTTTCGCCCTCGGACGCCATCTATGGGGTAATTCGTCCGGTGCAGGCCCATCGTTCAAGCGCAATGCCCCCGGCGATGTCGAAAAGTCCCGGGGCGCCAAACCACCCCCCGCCCCGAAAACGGTTGCTCCAAACGCCCCGGCGCCAAGTATTGGTCCCGTGAGCTTGCCGCCACGCCGCGCGTTCCCCGAAAGGCCGATGACCAGAGAGAGAAGCCCCGTTGACGAGACCCTTGTGGTCGTGCGCCCGGAGGATCGTCCTTGGGTGTTTCTGGTGCATGCCCTTGGGTGGGTGCCGATCTGGGGATTCGCGTTCAACGCGGCGCTGTGGCTGTACTTCCGCAACCGGAGCCGTGAACTCGTCTTCCACGTGCAGCAGGCGATCCAGTTCCATATCCTGGTGCTGGGGGCGATGGTGCTCTGGGCGGTGTGTGGTCTATTCACGGGGATCGTGGGGAGGCTGAATATCCATTTGGGGGAGTTTCTTTCGGCGACAAATGACGTGTTGCTTTCGGTCTGCCTGACGGCGGCGGCGTTCGTCGCGATTGTTGGCGGGGGGCTTGCCTATACCGGACGGCCGTTTCTGTATCCGATCCTTGGGCGGCGCGTGCTGGAAAGTTCCATTCGCAAGTACACGGAGGACTGATCGAAATGGCAGCCGAGGCGACACCCCTCCAGCGCAAGGCCACCGAGGCCATCATGGCGCGCATCCAGCAGTATCTGGACGTGCGCTATGCCCACCTGCGCCGCATGAATCCCAAGGCCGAGCTGGTGTGGGAAGACATCACCTGGCAGCAGACGACGGTCCTGCGCCGGTCGCTCAACGGCGAGAAGGCCTTTGGGCCCGACCGCTATCACGTGGCGGAGCTGCTGCTCTCCGACGATCAGCGCCGCATGAAGGAACTGTTCAGCCACAAGTCCCAGAACTGTCTCTTGGGCGAGATCGTGGAAGAGAAGGAAAAAGAGACCCACCGCACGGCGGGCACGGCGGAGATCCACGACATGCGGACGTTCTTTCGCTCCGTCGATCCGACACTCGAGACCATGGTCGCGCTGGTGCAGACGTATATCTGGTGGGACCTTGAGGATGCGGCCGACACGGCGCGTTTCGAAAAGAAGCTCAACCTGGTCCGCGCCTTTGCGGAGAAGGGCGTCACGGGAGAAATCGCCACCTACTACCAGAGCCTGATGGGAGCCGACCGCGCACCCGGGGCCGAGGAAATCGTGAAGCATGAGATCGGCATGATGGGCCGCTGCCTGGACTACCTGCGGGCGCGGCGGGAAACCGAGCGTGGCTACATGATGGTCGTCGCGCGCGAAGTAACCGCACAGGAGAATCCCGATGTCCTGATGGAGGCGCTCGGCTCCCAGATCGGGCTGCTCAACGTCCTGCTGCGCGGCGGATCGCTGGACGAAACGATGATCGGCCAGTTTGCCCGCGCGATGGGCTGCGAGCCGGGGCTCGTCTCTCCCGAGAAGGCCCGCCACTTCCTGGAGACTACCGTTGCCTCCAACCGCAAGCGGCTCAAGAACGCCTTCGCGGGCGGCGGTGGCGCGCCCTACAACTTCAAGCTGCGCCAGCTCGACGACTTGCAGAAGCGCTTGGCCGAGCTTGCCGCGGAAAGAAACATCGAGCAGCCAGCGCCCCAGCCAATCCCGACGTCGGCAGGCTAGAGTCCCATGAACGGCACCGCGGTGCCCATCCCCGACTGCGAAGGAATATGCGAAAGATGACGATGAACCTGCGAGCCCCGATTCAGTGGATCGTCTGTGCGCTGCTGCTGTCCACGGCCGGATTCCTCGGCGCGGAGACTTCCTATCAGGGGCTTGCCGAGACGAGCTACAACCCACCCGCGGAGACGGGCTTTGCGAGCAAGGCGCTCCAGCCCGGCACCGTCGCGAAGGCGCGCGAGATGAGCGCCATGACGGCTGGCGAGACGCGCTACAACGCGCTCGGGACCAAGTCGGGCGGGCGCATCGGCCTCGTCAGCTCGCGGCGCGACGAACTCGGCTATCGCGGTTTCCTGATGGGGATCCAGGCGGCGGCGATCAAGCGCGAGGGGGTCGCCCTGAACGTGGCCCCGCTGGCGAAGCTGTCGCTTGCCGACCAGGCGGCGGAACTCGCCGACCGCGGCGTGGAATTGTTCCTCGTCGATGCTCCCGATCCGGCGGAGGCCAAGGAGTTCGCCGAAAATTCCAAGGTGCTGGGGCGCAAGTTCGCGCTGCTGACGCACTCGCTGCCCCGCGGCTACAGCCCGCCGCTCGTGGTCGACACGCCGGTGCTCCACGCGGAGCGCGCGGGCGAGGAGGCCATCCGCCTGGTGGGAAACACGGAGGTGAAGGTCGTGTATATACTGGGCGACCACGCATCCAACTCCCCCGTGGAGAATCTGCGCGAATCGATTCGCGCCAACTTCCTCAAGCCCTTCCGCAACGTGGCTTCCAAGATCGACGTTCAGGAGCTGGACCTCGCCGCGCCGACCGACGCGCTGGTGCAGCCCGCCGCGGTGGTCTGCCTCACGGAGACAGACTCCAACACCATCGGCCTGACCCTGCGCGAGAAATTCCCCCAATCCAAGATCATCCTCGTGGGCGAGACGCCCGCGATCGTCGATGCCTTCGAGAAGAAGCGCATCGATATACGCGTGCGGCCCGACTACGCGCGGCTTCTGGACAACGCGCTGCGCGAGGCCGGCACGAAGTCCCAGATGCCGACGATCCTGCAGCCGACAATCGACAAGTGGTGGTGAACGACGGGGAAAAGCAGGGAACGGCAGGATAGAGACAGAAAAGGAAACTCAACGATGGCTGAATCGTTTCGTATCGAGAAGGACTCCCTGGGCGACGTTAAGATTCCCGCCGGGGCGTATTGGGGCACCACCACCCAGCGGGCGCTGGAGGTGTACGCGATCAGCGGTATCCGCCAGCACCCCGCATTCATCGACGCCTATGTAATGCTCAAGATGGCCGCCGCGCGCGCCAACAAGGACGGCAAGGCAATCACCGCCAAGCAGGCGGGCGCGATCGAGAAAGCCTGCAAGGAAATCCTCAAGGGCGGCCTCCGCGACCAGTTCGTGGTGGACGTCTATCAGATGGGCGCGGGAACCAGCTTTCACATGAACGTGAACGAGGTGATCTCCAACCGCGCCAACGAGCTGATGGGCGGCAAGCTGGGCATCTATGACCAGGTGAATCCGAACAACCACGTGAACTATGGCCAGTCCACCAACGACACCTATCCCACGGCGATCCGGCTGTCGTGCCTGCTGATGCTGCGCGACCATCTGGACAAGCCGCTGGCGGGGCTGGAGAAGGCGCTCCGCGCGAAGGCGAAGGAATTCGACAAGGTGCTGAAGAGCGCGCGCACGCACCTGCAGGACGCCGTGCCGATCCGTCTGGGCCAGGAGTTCGGCGCCTATGCGGAGGCCATCAAGCGGTGCCGCGAGTTCATCGCCTTCGCCCGCAAAAGCGTCCGCGAGCTGGGTATCGGCGGCAGCGCCGCGGGCACGGGCCTGAACACCGCGCCGGGATACCGCGAGGCCATCGTCCACGAGCTGCGCAAGATCAGCGGCATCGACGATCTGGAGCCGTCGCTGAACATGGTGGAGGCGATGCAGAGCCAGCGCCCCATTGCGGAGCTTTCCGGCGCGCTGCGCAACCTCGCGCTGGAGATTAGCCGCATCAACAACGACCTGCGCCTGCTTTCCTCGGGCCCAACCACCGGCTTCGCGGAGATCGTCCTCCCCGCCGTCGCGCCGGGCTCCTCCATCATGCCCGGCAAGATCAACCCCTCCGTGCCCGAGATGTGCAACATGGTCTGCTTCGACGTGATCGGCAACGACACGGCGATTAGCTGGGCCGTTGGCGGGGGCCAGCTCGAGCTCAACGTGATGATGCCGCTCATGGGCTTCAAGATGACCAGCAGCATTCACATCCTCGGCAGCATGATCACCGCGATGACCGAGCGCTGCATCAAGGGAATCACCGCCAACCCCAAGCGGTGCCAGATGTACGCCGAGGGTTCCATGAGCATCGCCACGGCGCTCAATGCCTATATCGGCTACAAGGCCGCCAGCGACGTGGTGAAGATCGCCATGAAGGAAGAAAAGACGATCATTCAGGTGGTGCGAGATCAGAAGCTCCTGACCGAGGCCCAGATCGCCAAGATCATGGACCCGATCGCCATGACCGAGCCGGGAGTTCCCGGCGCGGGGGGCGGGTGATGGAGGGGGAGGGGGGGAATTGGGAATTGGGAATGGGGAATGGCGAATACTCCCCATCGATTTCCAAAGCCCCATTCCCGCATCTGCCTCCCACCATTCCCCATCCCCCATTTCCCATTCCCTGCAAACTCAACCTCTACCTCGACATCCTCCGCCGCCGCGACGCCGGGTTCCACGAGTTGCGGACGCTGTTCCTTCAAGCGGACCTCTGCGATGGGTTGCGGGTGGAGGTGGCGGGGGAGCGCGCCCCGGGCGATCCCGTTTTCTCGGAGTTCATCGTGGAGGGCCCCTTCTCCGCGGGCGTGCCCGGCGATTCGCGGAATCTGGCGTGGCGGGCGGCTGAGGAAGTCGCCGCGCTGGCGGGCCGGGCGGTTCCGGCGCTGCGGGCGAGGCTGCTGAAGCGCGTGCCCAACGGGGCGGGCCTCGGCGGGGGGAGCGCCAACGCGGCGGCAATGCTGCGCGCGGCGAGCGCGGCGTGGGGCCTTGGGCTGTCGGACGGGGCGCTGCTCGCGGTGGCGTCGAAGCTGGGAAGCGATTGCGCGTTCTTCCTGCGCGGCGGCGCGGCTGAGGCAACGGGGCGCGGAGAGGTTCTGGAGCCCATCGCCACGCGGCGAATTCCGCTGCTGATCGTGGTGCCCCATTTCAGCGTCGGAACGCGGGAGGCCTATGGGCGGCTGACGCCCGCGATGCTCGGCGAGCGGTCCGATGCGGCGGCGGCGCGGCGATGGATTGCCTGGGCGGGGGAGCCGGTGCCGAGGCTGGCGAATTCCTTCGAGGCGGCGCTGGAGGGGCTGCATCCCGAGTTGGGCAGGACGCGCGGGGAACTGACGCGGCTTGGGGCCGTGGTGGCGCGGCTCAGCGGAAGCGGGTCGGCGTCGTTTGGGCTCTTCGCCTCGGAGGCGGACCGCGACGCGGCGGCGGAGCGGCTGGACACGGCGGCCTACCGGCTAATTCACCGCGGCTGGGCGGGGTAAAAATGAAGCGGGAGGCCGACGCGGGTGCGTCGGCCTCCCGTTGACAGGCGTCAATTACTTGACGACCTGAACGTTCTCGGCCTTGGGGCCCTTCGGGCCGCGCGTGACTTCGAACTGAACGCGCTGGCCTTCGGAAAGGGTGCGAAAGCCGCCGTTGGAGACGATGGCGGTGTGGTGCACGAACAGGTCGTTGCCGCCGTCATCCGCGGAAATGAAGCCGAAGCCCTTGCTGTCGTTGAACCACTTAACTGTACCGGTGCTAGCCATGTGAGAAATCCTTCTCTGGTGTGATGGTGACGCTGCGGATAAGACTGTCCTAACCTGACTGACCAGACTTCACCATTCAACCCGCGCCGGTGACCCAATAGAGGAAGGCTCCGCGACCGGGGTCGTTGGAGCCTGTCGATGGGACGGCGTAGTTGGAGAGAGGACGGGGTACAGAGGAACCTTCTACCGCAATGTTCGGGGGAAGAGTACAATGTCAGCCCACCGCGTCAAGGGCGATTTTTTGCCCCGGGAGAAATTAAGCCACGGAATGTTCGCTTGCGCTGGGCGATCAGCGGGCCGGATGACAGCATCGTGCTGTCATCCCCAATCCGAGGTGCTTCCCGATGTCGATTTTGACTCGTCGTGAATTGCTCGTCTCCGCTGCCGCCGGGGCCGCCGCGTTGGCGCTTGCTCCCGCCACCACACTTTCGGCGGCGACCCCCAGGGAACCGGTTCTCCGCTTCGCCCACCTGACCGACATCCACGTGAAGCCCGAAGGCGAGATTCCCGACGGCATGGCCAAGGCGCTGCGCCACGCCCAGACGCAGTCCGGCAGGATAGATTTCATCCTTCAGGGCGGCGATGCGATCATGGACGCGTTGAAGGTGGACTTCGACCGGACCAAGGCCCAGTTCGACTTGTGGAACCGCATACTCGCCGACGAATGCAAACTCCCCGTGGAGCACGTGATCGGCAACCACGACATCTTTGGCTGGGACAAGGCGAAGAGCAAGGCGACCGGCGCCGAGCCGCAGTATGGCAAGAAGTGGGCGATGGAGATGTTCCAGTTGGAGAAGCCCTATCGCAGCTTCGACCGCGGCGGGTGGCACTTCGTCATCCTCGATAGCGTCCAGCAACCCGCGGAGGGAAAGACCGGCACCTATGTGGCCGGAATCGACGACGAGCAGTTCGAGTGGCTGGCGGGCGACCTCGCGGCCACACCTGCGACCACGCCGATCATCGTGGCCTCCCACATCCCGATCCTCTCCGTCACGCCGTTCCTCTTCAGCACGGCGGGGGGGACCAACAAGCAATGGAAGGTCCTCGATATCCTGATGATCGGCGACGCCAAGCGAATCAAGGACCTCTTCGCGAAGCATCCCAACGTCAAGGTCTGCCTCAGCGGCCACTGCCACCTTGTGGACCGCGTGGACTACAACGGCGTCACCTACTTCTGCAACGGTGCTGTCTCCGGCAACTGGTGGGCCGGACCGTTTCAGGAGTGCAAGCCCGGATATGCAACGATCAATCTCTACGCCGATGGCGGGTTCGAGCGGGAGTATGTGGAGTGGGGATGAGGGGAGACGGCAGGGAACGACGGGAAAGGCGGGAACTGCGGAAAAGACAGGAAAGGCGGAAAAAGCGGGAACGGCTCAGACGCCGTGCCTACTTTGGGGGCCTTCCGCTTTCCGTTGTTCCCGCCGTTCCCGTCTTTCCCGTTGTTCCCGCCTTTTCCGTCTTTCCCATCTTTCCCGCTGTCTTCCGGATCATCCTGCGCACCTGCCGATTCTGCACATCGCGCAGCAGGTATTTCTTTGCGAAGTTCCTGGCGCGGATGGCGCGGGAGGCGGCTTCGGTGGGGTTGGAGAGGGCGGCGGCGAGGGCTTCGGTGAGGGGGCGTGGGCCCTTGCCGCGGAAGGGGAATCCGCAGCCATCCCCGATCTGCCATTCGACGTCGCCGACGGCGCGGGCCACGACGGGGGTGCCGATCATCATGGCCTCGCTGATGGAGAGGGGCATGGCCTCGCCGTAGCTGGGGAGCACGAAGAGATCGGCGGCGCAGAGCAGTTCGCGCGCGTCATCGCGGTAGCCAAGGTACTCGGCGCCCTCCGGGGGGGCCTGCGCGAAATCCAGGATGGCGCGATTGCGTTCCTGCGCGTCCAGGTTTCCGGCAACCACAAGGCGCGCGGCGGGAAACCGGCGGCGTATATCCGGCCAGCACGCGGCGAGATCGTGGACGCCCTTGCGTTCGCAGAGCGTGCCGAGAAAGAGGACCACGCGGTCCTTGCCCGCGAACTCGAAGCGCTGCCTGAGCATGCGGCGGTGCGCGGAAAGTTCGAGCAGTTCGGGAGCCACGCCATTGGGCGAAACCATCCAGCTACGTCCGATGGGCTGCCCGCCAAACATATCGAGGCCCGACTGTGCCGCAAAAAGTGCCGCACTGGCGAGGCGCCGCACGGCAAGGCGCTTGAGAGCCGACGCGCAGCCGGTGTTCCACGCCTCGTGGACGTGTACCACCAGGGGGAGGCGCGCGACGCGGGCGGCGATCATGGGGGCGATCTGGACGCTGGAGTTCGCATAGACGAGTTGGACGGCCTCGCCGCGAAACAGGCTGACGTAGTCGGCCACCATACACGCGCGATTGAGCGCGACGGCGGCGCGATCCTGCCAACCGCGATTATCGGTGAGCGCGCCCATGCGCCCCGCCAGCACGCGGACCTCGATACCCGCGTCGCGCAGCGGCGCCTCCATCGGCGACGGCGCGGGGAGCACCGCGATGGCGCGATCGGCGACGAAGCCATCGGAGAGCAGGAAATCGCAGAGCCAGCGCGACGCGCCCGATGGCTGGGGATCGTGAAAGCAGAACGCCGTCCTGGGCAGGCGCGGGCGGCGCCCCACGCCGAGTCCCGATGGAGTTTCCTCGATGATACTCATGGACTCGCTCGATCCCGCATCGCGCGGCGGGCCAGCTCGACCGCGGTGGCGCACGCAAAGAGCAATCCGAACGTGAAAAGCGTGCGCGGCATGATGAAGGCGTCGGAGATCAGGTTGGCCACCAGGAACTGGACAAACGTGGCCGCGATGGCCGCGAGCATGTTGGTGTTCCACGAGGACTCCAGGCGAAGCGACCGCGCGTAGGAGACGCCGCAGAGCAGGGCCGTCGAGAGCATCAGCAGCACGAAGATCGCCGCGCCGATGGCTCCGTACTCCGTGATGATCTGTATATACCCGGAATCGATCCACTGCCTCCCGACGCCGTCGAAAATCAGGACGAGCTTTCCCTTCGGTATATACTCCCTCCACAGCAAGTGAAAGTGGTCGTGCCCGATGCCGAACCAGAAGTGCTCCTTCCACATCTCCATCGCCACCAGGATCTTGTCGTGCCGATAGCCGAGCGAGGCATCCATGATGACGGAGTTCGCGGTGGAGAACCGCTCTCCCAGCTTGGCCACAATCAGGGGAAGCGCCAACAGGCCCCCGGCGATGGCCGTCGCCAGCAGCGCGGCGCGGTGGCGGTAGCGGACGAGCAGCAGGAACGTCCCCAACTGGGCCGCCATGATGATCGGCGTCTGGCGGTTGAGCGTGACAATGGCGCAGAACATGAGGACAAGGGCGCACGTGGCAAAGGCCCATCGCGTGGCGGCCCCGCGCGCCTCCACGAACAGCAGCAGCGCGAAGGGAATGGCCCACACGGTCGCCTGGCCAAACAGGACCGCGTTCTTGGAGAAGCCATCCACCCGCCCCCCATAGCGCCGGAGGCCCCACATCACCAAGTCGCGGCGGAACACGTACTCGATCAACCCCGGCAGCGCCAGCACCAGCATCGTCACCGCGACCATGGCGGCCACCAGCAGGCGCATCCTGTCCTCGCGCCAAAACAGGAGGGCCAGAACCGCAACGGGGACCAGATAGAATATGGGCTGCACGGGATAGTCGGCCCACTTCGGCATCAGGATGATCGCCGCCGGGATGAAGTAGAGATGGAACAGCACGAAGAACCCGAGGGCGAGGCTCGGCACCAGGCGGATGCGGTGACGGAACAGGTCGAACATCGTCGCCAGCAGCAGCAGCGCGGCAAACGCGCGGTTGAGCGAGACCGGCACGCCGGGCACCACGATCTCCGCGCCAAGCGTCGTGGCGAAGTAGAGCGGGAAACACAGCAGCGTCCCGCCCAGGAATGCCGCCAGCACGGCGACGACCGCGCCCAATCCCACGGCGGCCAGCTCGGGCTTAACCTTGGCCACTTGCAGGACGATGTAGGCGATCAGCAGGAATCCCCCCACCAGAAGGGCGGTAAGCTCCCACCGGTCGGGGAAGTATCGGCGCTTCAGCGCGCCCGCGCGACTGATCCACTCGCTGGTCATCGCCCGCGCTCCGCCATCGCGCCCAGAAATTGCTCGCGAGTCATGCTATCGGGGCGTTGCTCCACGCGGACGGCGCCGCCATGAACAGCCGCGCCGCGATGTGCCGCCGCGCTGCATTCTGTGTCCAGCACGGCCACGATTGCGATTCCGCGCGCATAGACGATGCGCTCGATGGCAAGGGAGACCGCCGTGTGGCGCGCGTCGTGTGGGGCGCTGTGGCGGAACCAGCGCGATTCGGCGTTCGCGGGATAGCCAAAGATCACCACTTCGCGCCCGCCCCGCACTTCCGTCCATGCGCCGCCAAGTCCGGGGCGCAGGCACATCGCCAATGCGTCCGGTGGAAGGGCGTTCAACTCCGCCTCCGCGAAATCCCGTGCGGCCAGCGCAAGGAGCCGGGCGGCGCTCATGGCGCGGGTGACGCTGCTGCCGCGCGCGCGCGAAGCTCCGCGTCGATTCCGGCGACCAGGCCGCGCGCATAGCCCGTGGTCTCCATCTTTTCCACGCGGTCGAGAAGCTCCAGGACGCGGCTCCAGTTGCCAAGCTCCGCGTGGCACCGCGCCAGCACCAGGTTTCCCTGTATATCCATCGGTGGCACCGGATAGACGAGGCTGTTGCGCTCCTCGAGCCACTTGGCGGCCTCGGCGTAGTCCTTGAACTGCTCGAAGGCGACGATGCCCGCGATCTGGAGATTCACGGGATCCTGCGCGCCGAGGCGGTCGAGGTCGCGGCGGTGCTGTTCTTTCGCGAGCGGGTCCTCCGCCAGATGCAAGAGCATCGCAATGCGAAGCGCCGCGGGCGTGGTCGGGAACGCGGTCGGCTCGGAGAGGACGGATAGCGCCGCGGCGCGGTCGCCGGACTTGATCGCGGCCTGGGCGAGGATCATCGCCGCGTGCTCGCGCAGTGCCTCGTGCCCTGGACCGCGGCTGTGTTCCTGCATGACGCGCGCGATTTCCCTCGCGCGGTCAAGGCGCCCCGCGGCAAGCGACGTGCTGCCCAGCGCATAGAGGTAGGTCGGGTCCTCCGGCACGGCCTCCACGATCATCTCGAGCCGGTCATCGGCCTCGGACACGGCGCCGACATAGAGCGCGTCGAGCACGCGCTGGAACACCGTCGCGCGGAAGTAGTCGTCGTGGAAATGGTTCAGCAGCCGCATGTGGCGGACGATCTCGGTTCGCTGGAGGACGGGCTGGCGCTCGAGGGTGACGATCAGCGCGAAGAGCGACACGTGGTCGCCGGGATTCATGTCCACCGCGGCATAGAGATCCTGCACCGACTCGTCGGAGTAGATCCTGCGCTCGTCCCCGGCGGAGTTCTGGGCGAGGAGGCCCTTGATGTCCGACCTCAGGCGATAGATGCCGTGAAAGCGCTCCTCCGAGAGGGACATGTTGAGCCCCGTCAGCGCCATCAGCGCGAGGGACTCCGCATAGCCTCGATGCGCGGAGGCGGCTGTCAGGTCGCCAGCCTGCGCCGCGGCGTCGGCCTTGCGATAGGCGGCCACCGCGCGAAGGAACTCGCACTGCGCCACAAGGCGGTTGGCGGGCCCGCTCAGCCAGAAGATGCGGCGCGCGCCGATGGCTTCGCTGCGGGCCTCGTCCTGCAGGTACTCCGCATTCGGCAACGCGCGAAAGTTGAGCAGATAGGAGGCCGACTTCTGGATGCGAGTGGCGGCGGACTGAAAGGGGGCGAAGGACACGGCGAGCAGCATCGCGGCGGCGCCCAGCAACCCGCCCCCGGCGATGGCCGCCATCCCCCATCGCGCGGGAACCCCGCCGCGGGCCGGAATCGCGGCGGTCTGATCCTCCTCGTCCCGGGGCGCGTTCATGGGGAACACCCACAGGCGGTCGCCCGCGCTCCAGATCGCCAGCAGGAACACCATCGCGGACGCGATTGGCGGGATGCGCAGCGGAAAATCCACCGCGCAGTGCATCAGCAGGGCGACGATCGAGCACAGGATGCCCACCTGGATGCCGATGTGGTGGGGCATGATCGTCCGGCGAAAGACCATCCACCCCCCGCGCATCAGGAAGAAGAAACCGGCGGCAAGAATCGCGCATCCCACGATGCCGTTTTCGACCAGGAGCTGCAAGTACTCGTTGTGCGCCTTGTCCGTGCGAAAGGGGGTCGGCGCCAGGCTCGAATCCGGATTGTCGCGATAGTACTCGCCCTGGGCCTTGGGATATACATACTGGAAACTGGCCCATCCGTGGCCAAGGATCGGCGCCTCGGGAACGAGCATCCTCATCGAGACGACCAGGATGCGCAGCCGCGTTTCCGTCAACAGGCGCTTCGCCGTGAAGGCCTCCACGCGCTCCACCAGGGTAACGTCCCCGCGATAGAGCGGGTTGAAACGACCCGGCACCAACTGGGTCACCACCAGCAGGATGACCGCCGCGGGGACGGCGATGTAGAGACGCGAGCGCGTGCGCAGGCAGTGCCGACGCCCCAGCAGCCAAAGGAGCAGCCCCGCGCAGACCACCACGATCGGAACCGCCGCCCGGCTCTGGGCCAGGAGCATCGCCAGGGCCATCGTCAACAGGGCCGCCGTCAACGCGCCGCGGTACACCGCGTTGGATCGCGGCTGCAGCGAAACCAGCCACGTCATCGCGATCAGGATCGGCGCCATCATGTAGCTGGAGACGCCCGTGTTGTGCCCGATGAACGCGCCCAGGTTGTTCCGCGTGTCCTCCGCGCCAAATCGCACCCACACGCTCATCAGCGGGGGAAACTCCAGCTTCAGCAGGATCACTATCAGCGCGTTGACAATGCCGACGAGCACGATCAGGCCCACGATCCGGTTCACCATGCCGCGCGCGCGGATCATGTCCTCGCAGACGAGGAAAAAGAAGAAGGCAAAGGCCAACTGAAGCCACGCGGTCATGGAGAAGAACAGCCCGCCACCGCCCAGGCGCTGGCCCAGCAGGCTCACGAGCCCGCCGACCTTGGCGGCCTCGCCGCCGCCGGAGAGCTGAACGGCCTCGCGCGGCACCGCGGGCGGCCACAGCAGGAACGAGGCAAGCGCCAGGATCAGGAACACCATCGCCGCCGCCAAGGGGATCATCCGGTGGCGCGAATCGCGAGAGGAGTTGCGCTCCGCCAGGCCTACGCGGGAAACGGATTCATACAGCCGCAGCGCCACATAGCCCGCCATCGCCACGATTCCCAGCACGAACCACGCGCTGAACTTGGACTCGAGCACCGGCAGCATCCCCGTCGCCAGGGGGCCGATCTGCTCCCGCCAGAAGTCGCCGCTGCCAATGACGCCCTGCACCGCCCTTGCCGATTCGGCCGTCAGGGAGAAGTGATACATCATCGGCACGGCGACCAGAATGGCGAGGAGCGACAACTCCACGAACTTACGCATCAACAGGCTCGGAATGTCGCCGCCAACGGGGGCGCTCCGCGGCCCCACGGCATCGAGGTTCCCGCCCCACGGCCTGCGGATCGTCGTCGATTTCGGTGATGCTTCCACGTCGCTCCCGGCGCGGCTTCGCCTGCGAAAATGAGAAACCCAAAATGGGCCTTCCGCCCCGGGCCTGCCAACGGAAATCGGGTGGGGCACGGCGGGAAGGGCGGGAACTGCGGGACCTGCGTGACAGCCACCGCTTTCGCTGGACAATCGCGGGGGTTGCGTCTTGCCTCTTGGGAGTTCCAGCCAACGGAGTCCACCATGCCCCTTCGCCTACTCCTCCTTGCCTTCATGCTCCTCGGCGTCGTTTGCGCCGCCGCGCGGGAACCGGGGCGGCCTGTGATCGGCATCAATACCGACTTTCGCACGGGCGAAACTGGATACACAACGGTTGTCGTGGGCGCCAACTATGTGGACGCGGTGCTGGCGGCGGGGGGGCTGCCAGTTCTGATTCCGGCGGTGCTTTCCGTGGAGGAGGCCGCCCGCTACGCCGAACTCGTCGATGGATTCGTCTTCATCGGCGGCGCCGACATCGCCCCGGCGCGCTATGGGCAGGAGCCGCACGAGACCACAAGGATCATGAGCCCGCGGCGCGAGGACTTCGACTTCGCCCTGATGGAGGCGGCGCTCGCCACGCGCAAGCCGATGCTCGCGATCTGCCTCGGGATGCAGGAACTCAACGTCGCCCTCGGCGGCTCGATGGTGCAGGACATCCCCGCGATGACCGATAGCACCCTGATCCACAAGGGCGAAGGCTCCGGCCACGAGGTGATGATCGAGCCCGGCACGCGCCTGCACTCGATCGTCGGCGCCGACCGCATCGCCGTGAACAGCATGCACCACCAGGCCTGCTCCGGGGTCCCACACGGCGCCACCATCGCCGCCCGCGCACCCGACGGCATCGTGGAGGCCTACGAACTCGCCGACCACCCCTTCGCCATCGCCGTGCAGTGGCACCCCGAGGGAATCCAAGAGCAGCCGGAGCAGCGGCGCCTGTTCGAGGCGTTGGTGAACGCCTCGAAGCAGTAGGGGGCGGCCTTAAGGGTAGCGTGGGCGTCCTCGCCCGCGCCGTTGTTTCATAGGAACGCCATTCTCCCGAATGGCGCCGTAGCCCGGGGCTTCGGTGGTTCCCCCACAGCTTACGCCCCCCGCCGCCATTCGGGAGAATGGCGTTCCCAATCGATCTTCGATTGCCGGGCCAGTGCAACGGCGCCATCGTCTTGCTATGTTTCCGACTTCATCCGCCGCAAGCGGTCGGCGCGGTCAATCGCGCTGCTCCGCTGAACCGCCGTCGCTGCTGTTCCCCGCCTCTCCCTGCTTTTCCCTACCTTTTCCCCCAAACAACAAGCCCCCGCTCGCGAGAGCGGGGGCTTGTGCCGGGGTGGGAGGGGGAGATAGGCGGGCTGGGTTACTTCTTGGCGGCGCCGAGAACGGCATCCTTGGCGCCCTTGGCGATGCGGAACTTGAGGGCCTTCTTGGCCTTGATGCTGATGGGCTCGCCGGTCTTGGGGTTGCGGCCCATGCGGGCGGCGCGCTTGGTGACGACGAGCTTGCCCAGGCCGGGGATCGTGAAGCCGTGCTCCTTCTTGGCCTCCTTGTAGGCAAGCGCGAGAAGCTGGTCGAGGACTTCGACGATCTTCTTCTTGTTGAGCTCGGTGGCTTCGGCGAGTGTGGCGATGATCTGGGTCTTGGTGAGCGGCTTGCTTTCCTTCTTGGCCATGGTGCGGCTCCTCACAGAGAGTTGGAATGGGTGCAGCCGGAGATTCGGCGTCCGCCTGCTTTTTCTTGGCTGCGGTAAAGGAAGTAGCGGCACGGCAATGCCGTCCGGTCAAACGAAATATGATGGAAGATGTGGAAAAGTGGGCGAATTTTAGCCCTCGTGGTCGTTTGACCCTGTCAAAATAGGGTCCGAGTGCCCTGATTCGACCTCGATATCCACAAGTTCCGACTCCGCCGAGAGAAGTCGCACGGGCCGCTCGTCCACCGGAAGGGCCACGCGGAACACCGTTCCCACGCCCTCCTGGCTCGCGAGCGCGATGGCGCCGCGATGCGCCTTCACGATCCGCAGGACCAGCATCAGGCCCAGTCCCGTGCCGCTGAACTTGGTGGTGTGGTACGGCTCGAAGACCCGGGCCCGGTCCTTCTCCGGAATGCCGCAGCCGTTGTCCTCCACCTCCACCAGGGCGTGGTCGGACTTGAGAATCGTGCGCAGGACGATAAGCCCCTCGGGCTTGTCGATGGCCTCCATGGCGTTCTTGGCCAGGTTGAGGAAGACTTGGTGAAGCTGCTCGGGATCGATGAGAAGCGGCGGGATTTCGGAGTCCAGGTGGAGGCGCAGCTCGATGCCGCGCGCGCCACACTCGGGGCCGAGGAGTTCGGCGAGGTCCTCGACGATCTTGTTGATGGACTCCTTGCGCAGGCGCGGCGCAACGGGGCGCACAGCGCGCAGGAATCCATCCACCACGCGGGCCAGGCGGTCGATCTCCTCGATCAGGACGGCGCTGGATTTGCCAAGGCGGTCCGCGGCGGCGGCGTCCGGGTGCAGGGCCTCCAGATCGCGCGCGGCCTTCTGCACGAGCTGTGCGTGGATGTTGAGCGAGTTGAGGGGATTCTTGATCTCGTGGGCCACGCCGGCGGTTAGGACGGCGAGCGACTCCATGTTGTCGAGCTGGCTTTTCTCCTGCTCGCGGCGGGCGGCCTCGGTGCGGTCGCTCACGATCCAGACCGAATGCGTCGCGATGTCGTCGTCGTTCTCGATGGGAACGATGGTGACGGAATAGACGCGGGGCTCGGGCCCGCGCAGGCGGACGTCGCGGCGGCGGACGGAGGAAAGGTGCTCCTCGAATTCCGCGAGGAGGTCCTTCAGTTCGGGCGCGCGCAGCAGCGAGGCGAGCGTGCGGCCCACGCACTCCGTCCGGTTCAGCCCCAGCAGGACGCGCGCGGCCTCGTTGATGAAGACCACCTTCATCGCGCGGTCGGCGACCAGCACGCCCTCGGTGATGGAGTCGAGGATGACTTCCAGAAAGGCCTTCTCCCGCAGCACCTGGGAGAGGAAGGACTCGATTTGGCCCGTGTCGATCTTCTTGATCTTGCGGAGGAACTTGCCGGCGAAGGAATGCTCGGGATTCATGGCGGGCCTAGGCTCAATGCGATGGGAGAATGGATCGCCGGGCGGGGCCGTGGTGTCGAGCGGAGACCCACCCACGGATGGCGCTTGCGGCGATCCCGGCGGTCGGGGAGCGTGGCGTTTTGCAGGCCCAATCCCCGGCAACGCAAGACACATGAGCCAGCCCACGACCCCGCAGTCCTCGCGCATCCGCAAGCTCAGCATCATGATCCCCGTCTATAACGAGATACGCACGCTGGGCAAGCTGCTGGACAAGGTGCTGGCGGCGCCGCTCCCCTGCGAGCGGGAGATCATCGTGGTGGACGACGGGTCGAGCGACGGGAGCCGGGAGCTGCTGCGCGAGTACGAGGCGCGCCACCCCTCGATCCGCGTGATTTTCCACAAGAAGAACGGCGGCAAGGGAAAGGCCATCCGCACCGCCATCCGCGCCATCACCGGCGACTGGGCGATCATCCAGGACGCCGATCTGGAGTACGACCCCAACGACTGGGCCACGATGATGGCACCCGTGGAGGAGGGCCTCGCCGACGCGGTGTTTGGCTCCCGCTTCCTCACGGGCCGATACCGCCGCGCCATGTACTTCTGGCACACGATGGCCAACAGTATCCTCACGACGACCAGCAACATGCTGAACGACCTGAACCTGACGGACATGGAGACGTGCTACAAGCTGGTGCGCGCGGACATCCTCAAGAGCCTGCGTCTGCGCGCGAACGCCTTCGACCTCGAGCCCGAGCTGACGGCGAAGCTGGCGCGCTGGGGCGCGCGTATCTACGAGGTGCCGATTTCCTACAACGGCCGCAGCTATGCCGAGGGGAAGAAGATCGGCGCCAAGGACGCGGTGCAGGCAATGTGGGCGATGGTCAAATTCCGCTTCCTCGACCGCGACTATACAAACCACGACGGCTTCATGATCCTGCAGGCGGTGCGAAAGGCCAAGCGCTTCAACCGCTGGCTCTTCGATCAGTTCTCCGAATACATCGGCGACCAGGTGCTGGAGGCGGGCTGCGGCATCGGCAACCTGACGGAACTGCTGCTGTCGCGCCGGCGGCTGGTGGCGCTGGACTACGAGGACTTCTACGTCGAGCGCCTGCGCCAGGCCTACGGCCATCTCGGCAACCTGCGCGTGGGGCGCGCGGACCTGCTGCGGATCGAGGACCTGCGCGCGGCGGAGGATGGCGCCCCCTTCGACACGATCATCTGCACCAACGTGATCGAGCACATCGAGGACGACGAGCAGGTGCTGCGCAACTTCCGCGAGGTCCTGAAGCCCGGCGGCCGCGCGGTGATCCTGGTGCCCCACGATCCCAAGCTCTACACCGCCGTGGACAAGACGCTCGGGCACTTCAGGCGCTACTCGCGGCGCGACTTGACGGCCAAGATGGAGCGCGCGGGGTTCAAGGTTCTGAGCTGCAAGGGCTTCAACCGCGTGGGCGGGCTGGGCTGGCGCATATCGGGCAAGATTCTGGGGAAGAAGACCCTCTCAGCGGGCCAGATGACCATCTTCGAATTGCTGATGCCGCTGATCCGCGTGCTGGAAAAGATCCCCTTCCACTCCCACAACAGCGTGATTGCCGTGGGAGAAAGGCCCGCCGCCGACCATTGACCCTTGCACCGGGTCGGGGCCGCCGCGAGCCTTCGCCCCAAAGTTTTCGTCCCCCTGGGAGCCGAGATGCTGAGTCCAGAATTCAAGTCGCGCGTCGCCCGCCTGAAGGCCAACATTTCATCCGTGATCCACGGCAAGGACAGCATCGTGGAGATGTCGGTGACGGCGCTCCTCGCGCGCGGGCACATCCTGTTCGAGGACGTCCCCGGCGTCGGCAAGACGACGCTCGCCAGCACCATCGCCCAGTCGCTCGATTGCAGCTTCCAGCGCATCCAGTTCACCAGCGACATGCTGCCGTCGGACATCCTGGGCGTTACGATCTATGACCAGGGGCGCCATGACTTCGAGTTCCGCCAGGGGCCGCTCTTCGCCAACGTGGTCCTGGCCGACGAGATCAACCGCACGACGCCCAAGACGCAGAGCGCATTGCTCGAGGCCATGAACACGGGGCGCGTCTCGATGGACCGTCAGGTGTACGAACTCCCCAAGCCGTTCTTCGTTATCGCCACCCAGAACCCCGTGGAGTTCCACGGCACGTTCCCGCTCCCCAAGTCCCAGATGGACCGCTTCCTGATCCGCCTGCACATCGGCTATCCGGCGCGCGCCCACGAGATGCAGGTACTGCGCGAGCAGTACGTCGGGGGCAGCCAGCCAGAGGTAAAGCCGGTGCTGACCGGGGCCGAAATGCTGGAGATGCAGGACGAGGCCTCTCGCATCAAGGTGGACGACGACCTGCTGGAATACGTCGTGCGCATCGCGGAGGCCACGCGGTCGGATTCGGCGTTCGAGCTCGGCGCCTCGACGCGCGGGTCGATCGCGCTGCGTCGCTGCGCCCAGGCCCTCGCCGCCGTCCGCGGCCGCGACTTCGTCACCCCCGACGACATCAAGGAAGTCGCCGTCCCCGTCCTCGCCCACCGCGTCCAGGTGGCGCGGACGTTCGAGATGAGCGGCTTCTCCCACCACGAGGACGAGACCGCGATCCGGCGGGTGCTGGATCAGGTGGCGGTGCCGTTGTAGTTGTTTGATGGGAGGGATGGGAGGCATGTGCCCTCGCCTCATGGGGAGCTACCACGATAGAACGCGCAGATCTTCCACGGCATCGAAGTGGCGATCCAATGTAAGCAACGGTAGCCCGTGTTCCATCGCGATGGCCGCTACCCATACATCGTTGTCGGGGACGGGCTTCCCCTTCTTCCTGAGAACCACGCAGACGTGGGCGTAGAATTCAGCCGTCCGGGCTGTCGGAAGAAGTAGATGGAAGCTTGGAAGTCGTCGGCGAATTTCCGCAAGATTCTCCGATGCGAGGGTTGATTTGCGGGCGCCAAAGTAAAGCTCTCCGACGCTGATCAGGCTGATCGCCGGGGCCCGAAATCCAACCGCGACACGGGCCAAGCCGCGATCCTGCCGCCCCCATGCAATGAAGGCATTCGTGTCGAAGAGCAGATCACTTCCAGGCGTCTTGGTTGATTCGCCCGAACTGATCGTTGATGGCCGCCATGATCTCTCGCGCCGCGCCCTCCGGGAATCCGCCAAAGGATTCCGGATACCGGGCCTTCAGGATCGCCACAGGATCATCGGTGCCCTCTGGAACGATGATGTCGAGTTCCGTACCCGATGGCAGGTCCACCGGCGACTTGGGCCGGAACACGCCATTCTCAAACGTGGCGGGTATTGTTTTCATCGCGATAGCCCCTCCTCGGGGTGGGATAGTGACTTGATCATCGCCCACCCCTGATTCCTCGGCAAGCGGTGACTATGGATTCACCACCCTTTCCCCCCTTGCCAATCGGCGCGGAAATCGCTCTTCTCTGGGGCAGGAGAATCCCCCCATGCGCGACGCGGTTGAGATGGTTTCCAAGTTCAAGAAGAATGTCCTGGGCGGATACGTCCGGGCGCTGAATCGGATCGATCCCCAGGTTGCGGAGCACATTCTGGAATCCCAGCGGCAGGTGTTCCTCGCGGGGCGCTCGTTCTTCGACGCCGAGGCGGGCCACGCGGCCCGGGCGATTGCCAAGATCAAGGCCAAGCGCGAGGCGCCTCCGGCGTGAGCGGTGGTTCGCCGTCCCCCATGCGGATCGCGATTCTGTCGCTCTTTCCCGGGTGGTTCAGCGGACCGCTGGGCGAGTCCGTGATTGGTCGAGCGCGGGAGCGCGGGCTGATCCAGCTTGATCTCATCAACATTCGCGACTTCGCGACAGACCGCCACCGCAGCGTGGACGATGCGCCCTATGGCGGCGGCGGGGGTCAGGTGCTTCGCGCCGATGTGCTGGCGCGCGCGCTGGACGAATCGGTTGGCGCGCCGGGAACCGAGGGTCGCCCGCGCGTGCTGATGATGTCGCCGCGCGGCACGCCGTTCGATCAGGCAATGGCGCTGCGCCTGGCGCGGCTTCCCGCGGTCGCCCTAGTGTGCGGCCACTACGAGGCCGTCGATCAGCGGCTGATCGACACGCGTATAGACGAGGAGGTCTCGCTTGGCGATTTCGTCCTGACCGGAGGAGAGATCCCCGCCATGGCGATCGTGGATGCGCTGGCCAGGCACGTTCCCGGGGTACTCGGGAACGAGACCTCGGCGGAGCGCGACTCATTCATGAATGGCTTGCTGGAGGGCCCGCACTTCACGCGGCCCGAGGTCTTCGAGGATCGAGGGGTTCCCCCGGTGCTGATGGGCGGCAACCACGCGGCGATCGAGGAGTGGCGCGAGGGGGAGTCGTTGCGGCTCACTCGCGAGCGACGCCCGGAATTGTATGCGGCGCAGATTCTCCACCCTGAACAAGTCCGCCGACTCGCGCGCCGCGCCCGGCCCTTTGCCGTGTGGCGCGCGCAGCCCGGCGGCACGCCGGAGCCCATCTATCTGAGCGGGGCCGTGGCCGAAAGGCCCGACTGGCGCGAGCTGCTCGGGGAGACGCGATGGGAGAAGGGACTTTCGCCGGGAGTCCGCCTCGCGGAAATCCGCGAGGCCCGCACGGACGACACCGATGCCGACGCGGCGCGGGTGCGGGAGGAAATCTCAGCGGCGGCTCAGTCGGTCGGCGCCACCACGCTGATCGGAAATCTGAAGCGCGCGCTGGACGATCATTCGTCCTCGTAGTACACCTGCCCGCGATAGACTTTTTTGACCCGGTTCTTCGGCGGTTCCCCCGGTACAACTGGGACGCCGGAGGAGGGGGTGGAGTGAGGTGGCGTGGGCACCGCGCCCGAGGGAGGGTTGATGTTCGTGGCGGAGGACTCTTCCCCCGGCTTCTTGGCGTTCTTGAACTTCCCCATCAACCACTTCTTCATGCCCGTTACGCCGCTCGATATCTCGTCGGGCGACTTGGGAGCTTCGGGCTCTTCGGAATCCACGATCGCGCCGCGAAACATGACCTTGGGCTTGGGCTTGTGGGAGATTTCGGACGTCGGTGTTGGCGTGGGGAGCGGCACGGAAACGACGCTGCTCTGCGGCACATTGGAAATATGGGAGGACGCATCCCTCTGGGGTCCGCGGAAGCCCAGTGTCGTCTGGAGCGACTGGAGCAAGTCCACCAGCTCCTCCGGCGTCTGCGGGCGGTCGGCGGCGTCCTTGGCAAGGCACCGCATGACTCCTGCGTCCATCGCCTCGGAGATATTCGGCATCGACTTGCGCGGATTGATCGGCGTCTCGTAGATGACTTTGGCGACGGTGTCGTAGACGGAGGAGCCCTTGAACGGGGGCTCGCCGGTTAGCATCGCATAGATCGTCACGCCCACCGAATAAATGTCGGCGCGGATATCGATGTCCTTCTTGCCGCGGGCCTGCTCGGGCGCCATGTAGGAGGGCGTGCCCATGGCAGTACCCTCCATCGTCAGGCCGTCGTCCTTCTCGATCGCGCGGGCCAGGCCCAGATCGGCGATCAGGGCGCGGCCTGTCTTGCTCAGGAGGATATTGGCCGGCTTGATGTCGCGGTGGATCAGGCCCGCTTCGTGAATCGCTTCGAGGCCTCTGGCGCAGTCGATGGCGATCTCCAGTGCGCGCTTCTCTCCCAGCGTTCCCGCATTGCGCAGAAGCTGGGCCAGCGTGCCGCCGGGAACCCACTTCAGCGCCATGAACAGGAGGCCCTGCTCCGTTCCCGCGTCATAGAGCGTCACGACGTTGGGATGCTCGACGGAGGCGGCGAGCTTGGCCTCGCGCAGAAAGCGCTCCACGAAGTGGAGATTCTCCGACACGTCGGGGCGCATGACCTTGAGGGCCACGTTGCGGTTCAGCGTGGTGTGCTCCGCGCGATACACGACGCCCATGCCCCCCTCCGCGACCCACTCAAGGATCCGGTAGGGCCCGATCTGGCCGACATCCTTGCCACCGGGGAGCGTGACGGTCGGCCCTGAGTTGGAATTCTTTAACAGCGTGGGTCCATCCACGGCGGAGGACGAGTGGTCCCTGCTGCCCGGGCGCATCTCGGTCTCCGACTCGGCCTGCGAATCCGGACTCTGCCCGGCGGGCGGATTCGTCTTGTACATGCGCGTCTGGCTGTCGGCATCGGCGTGCTCCGGATGCCTGGACGGCTCTTTGTGCTGATCGCTCATGGAGACGGCCTGATCCGATTTGGGGGTATCGTGGGACTGGCGCAAGGTAACCGTGGCCGCATTTATCTTCGGGCAAGTGGGTTTCCGTCAAGCCTTTGGGACGGGCGGGTGACAGGAAAGTGGTGGGGCGGCGGTCCACATGCGGGGGATGAACGCTCGTATGCGCGCAGGCCGGTCCTTCGAACTAATCAGGAGTATCCAACCAATCCGGGATCGAGCTACCTTTAGGCCGATTGCAGATGGGGGACGGGGCGCTCTCCCTCGCGCAATGGGCGCAGGGACGATCCCTCGACGGTCGTCACGGCGAGGGTGCCGCCCATCATGTCGATGAACTCGACCTCGTATGCGGAGTGCCCGGCATAGACGTGTACCACGGTGCCGACATCCCCGGCGTGAAGACCGTGCTGCGGCACGTCGCACAGGAGGACAGCGAGGTCGTGTTCGCGCGGGCGCATCGGCATCATGACTCCGGATAGGCGGTAACAAGGCGCCAGTATTCGGAAGAGGGTTCTCGAATCCAGACCGTCCTGACAAGCCGATTCGGGTTCCTTGCCCCCGGGATACCACCAAGAATCACCAGTTGTCGGCCGTGAATCGATGGCGCAGCCGACAGGCGGCTGCCGTGCCGCGCGATTCCGAGCAGGGCGCGGGCGAGGAGGTCCCATCGGGTCGGCGCGAATCCCATCGCGGCAAAGAACACGGCCTTGGTGCGCCCGTTCTTGTGCTGCAAATTGAGCAGGTACTCCTCAACTTTGACACGCTCCACCAGAAATTGATCCCAAATGGCCTGATCCTCGAAGACCGAT
>JBBQYG010000022.1:0-35140 GCA_038208905.1 Candidatus Sumerlaeia bacterium
AGATGGGCACACGCGCGCAGTCTATGCGGTGGGGCGGTTGGCGCTGGCGGGGGGGGAGCTGGATGGGGCGAAGACTTCGCCAGAGGACATCGCCGCCACCCTTCGCCAGGCCAAGCGCATCGCCATCGCGAATCCCGAGACGGCGCCCTATGGCCGGGCGGCGCGCGAGGCGATGGAGAAGCTGGGCGTGTGGAATGAAATCGAGAGCCGCCTGGTGTTTGGCCAGGACGTGGGACAGGCGCTTCAGTACGCCAAGACAGGCAATGTCGATCTCGCCTTTGCGCCCGCGTCGCTCCTTGTCGATTCGGAACTCCGAAGCCTCGCAATCCCGGCGAATCTCCACGCGCCGATCCGGCAGGCGCTTGCGGTGCGCGCGGAGAATCCTTCGATTCACGCTGCCCCGTTTGCGGCCTTCATCGGGTCGGATGAGGCCAAGGCGATTCTCGCGCGCCGTGGCTATGATTTCGACACGGCGAAAGCGCCGTGAGTGTTCTTGATCTCCTTGCCGGCGTCGATTGGCGCCCCATCGGCCTGACGCTGCGCGTGGCGGTGGCGGCGACGGGACTATCGGTGGTGATCGGTTCGCTGCTGGGCTACGCGCTGAGCACGTTTCATTTTCCCGGGCGGCGCTGGGCCATGGCGGCGGTCATGCTGCCGCTGGTGCTGCCGCCGACGGTTCTTGGCTACTACCTGTTGGTGCTGATCGGCCGCCGGGGACCCATCGGTGAATTGTGGATGGCGGTGTTCGGCGGGCCCCTGGTCTTCACCACAAACGCGGCGATCATCGCGGCGAGTGTTTCCGCGATTCCCATCGTGGCGCGCCAGTTGGCGGCGGCATTCGCGTCGACGGATTCCGAGGTGCTCGAAGCGGCGCGTATAGACGGCGCCGGAGCCGCGCGGCTTTTCCTCTCCGTCTATCTGCCGCTGATGCGGCCCGCGCTCGGGGCGGCAACGACCATCGCCTTCGCGCGATGCGTGGGCGATTTCGGCGCGACGCTGATGGTGGCGGGAAGCATCCCGGGCGAGACCCAGACGGCATCCATCGCCATCTACGAGTTGATGAACGCGGGTCGCGACGGAGAGGCCTTCGTGCTGGTGCTGATCGTCAGCATGATCTCCCTCGCGGTGCTGGCATTCGCGGGCGGACCCGAGTTCAAGCGCCCGCCCCGCTAGCAGCCATCGAAAGGCCACGGTGTTCCGACTTGCGCGCCCTCCGCGCGAGGGGCTCGATGGGCAGCCAGTTTCAGCGTCAGGATATCAAGGTTTCCGGTAAATGCCCATTCGCCACCGCCTCCCCTTTCTTGCCGCCATCACATCCGCCTTGATTGCGGCGGGCACCGCCGCCCGGGCCCAGAATGTCGCGCGGGGCGTCGTCTTCGAGGACAGCAACGGCAACGGCAAGATGAACGCGGGCGAGTCGCCGCTTCCCGGAGTCGGTGTGTCGTCGGAAACGGAAGTCGTGCTGACGGGCGCGGATGGCCGCTATGAACTGACCATCGACGATGATTCGTTTGTCTTCGTGGTGAAGCCGACGGGCTATATGGTGGATCTGGGGAATCACAGCCTGGCGAAGCACGACGGCGACGACTACTCATTTACCTACAAGGCCGCGGGATTTGACCGCGATCGCCAGATGAGAATCTATCCGCCGGGACGGCATCGCAGCGGCGACAAGGCGGATAGCAAGATTCTGCTAAACGTCTTTGACGGGATGGAGCGCGCGACGGTTGAGTTCAGCATCAACGATGGCGAATTCCAACCGATGCAGTTTGCTCCGCAGGAAGAGCCCTTGGCCCAGAGCTACTATTCCGGCCCGGTGCCGTTGGGCAAGTCGTGGGTCAGGCCGCTGGTCTCCCATCACATCTGGGAGGCGCCGCTGGAGCGGGCCTCGCTTACCGCGGCCCCGGGCCTGGCGAGTGTTCGGTATCGCGACGAGCTGGGACGCGAGTTTGTGCAGACATCGATCTTCCGCAAATAGGGGAAGCAATTCTGGGCGAGTCACTCTTCCAGCTGGACGCAGGCCTTTTCCGCCTGATCAACGGGAACCTCCACCACATGCCCGTGCTGGACGGGTTGATGTACACGGTCACGGACTTCAGCCTGTTCCAGATTCCGCTTCTGATTATCATCGCGGCGGCATTCATCTTCGGCAACTGGCGCCTGCGCGGCGCGATGCTGATGGCGGTGGCGGCGGTGCTGCTGGCCGACATGATCGGGCAGGACCTGAAGATGCTGTTCGACCGTCGCCGTCCGTACTTCACACTGGAGGGCGTGCAACTTCCCAGCGGCGGGGGCGATTCGAAATCGCCGAGTTTTCCCTCCAACCATGCCGTCAACACGATGGCGGGCGCCGTGGTTGTCGCGTGGCATTTCAGGAAGAAGCTCTGGCTGGCGATTCCCAGCTTCGTATTCCCCGCGATGGTGGGCCTCTCTCGCGTATACATGGGGGTCCACTATCCCAGCGACGTGCTGGGCGGTTTCCTCCTCGGCGCGCTGGTCGCCAGCGCTGTCATCGCCGTCCGGGAGCGCGTTCCTCCCGTGACTCGCGGCGAAGACAAGGTATGGCACTTTCATTGGGGCCGCATGGCGGTGCTGTTCGTCGCGATCGTTTCCATCTATCGCTTCTCGGTGATTACACGGGGCATTTTTCCCCTGTCGCCGGAGGAAGCGCAGTATTGGGTGTGGTCGCGGATTTTCGACGAGGGCGACATGGCGCGCGCGCCGATGACGCTGTGGATGATTCGCATTTCCACGGGCTTGTTTGGCGACTCCGAGTTCGGCGTGCGCGCGGTGGCGTGGCTCCTGGCTATCGCCATGTCGGCGCTCGCCTGGCGCTTCGTCCTGGAGATTGCGGATTCTGCGCGCGTGGCGTTCTTCGCGGTCCTGGCGCTGAGCGTGATGCCGCTCTCCGCGGCGGGGGCGATGCTCGCGACGGCCGAGACCGCGATGATGTTCTTCTGGGTGGCCTGCGTGCGCGCGCTTCACCTCGCGCTGTTTCATAGGCGCCGGGCAGAGTGGATCGTGGCCGCGCTGCTCCTTGGGCTGGGAATCCTCTGCGACTACTCGATGGTCTATGTGGTGCCGTGCCTCTTCATCCATCTGGCGCTTTGCCGACCCCATCGCGAGTGGCTCCGCCGGCCGGAACCCTATCTCTTCGCCGCGATTACGCTGTTGTTCCTGACGCCTCTGCTACTGTGGAGCGAGCACGAGGACGCCTCGGTCTTTCTCCACCTCCTCCGCCAGACGATTGGCACCGGCGACGCCAACTTCAGCGCAGGCGCCGTGCTCGATTACCTGGTCGATCAGTTCGCCATCGTGGGCCCGCCGCTGTTCTGCCTGATGGTTTTCTATCCCATCGCCAAGTGGCACCGAAGGGAGCTGGGCGGCGACGCGCGCGGGATTTTCCTCCTCTCGCTCGGCGTTCCCGTGTACATCGGGCTCCTCGCGCGAAGCCTTTCCGGAGAGGTTGTGGTCGATTGGGCCGTACCCGCATACTTCACGTGGTCGATCTATACAGTGTGGATGGTGGAGCGAGATATTGCGACGCGCTGGCCCTCGGGCTACGCCAAGGCACTTGGCCTCGTCGCGGCATTGGGCATCGCCATCCCCGCCTTTGGGTTCGTTGCGCTCTACGATCGCACGGTCTGGCGCATGGTGGCGAGCGGCGCCAGCACATTTGGCATCCCCGCGACGCCACGCGGCGATCCGGCGTATCGCCTTCTGGGCTACGACGATCTGGGCGAGTGGGTCACCGAGGCCCGCGATGCGATGCCGATTCCCGAGAGGACATTCCTTTTTGCCGGTCGCTATCAGGAGGCTGCGGAGATGTCCTTCTATGTGGAGGGCCAGCCGCGGACTTATACGCCCTACTTCGGCGGGGAGCGGACCAGCTTTCACCAGACCTGGAGCCAACCGTCGGGCGAGCTCCGCGGCTGGGACGCCCTGCTGGTGCTGCCGGGGCGTGTGGACACACCACGCCCCGAAGTGATCGCGGGATTCCGCGTGGTGTGGGAGCCAGTGTATCTGGAGATCCGCGAGAAGCGAAAGACGGTGAAGTGGTTCACGCTCTTTCGCTGCTGGGGCTATCGGGGAGAGTTCCCCCACGCCGTGGATGGCGACGCCGTTCCCTGATCCGGATCAGGCGCGCAGCAGGCCCTTCTCGATACAGTCGCGAAAGCCAACCTCGAACGACCTCGGCTCATAGCCGAAGTCGGCCCGCGCCGCGCTGGAATCGACGGGGATCGCCCGGGCGAGGCCCTCGATATTGTCGCTGGTAACCGGCGGGTTGGGGAGCAACGCCTCACCCGCGAGCGCGCCGAGGCGGCAAATCGGCAACGGAATCGCGATGGCTGGTCCGCCCTTTCCAAGCATCCGCCTCACAGCGCGAATCAAGTCCCGGAATCGCCAGTGCTCCTCTGGTCCACCGATCTGGTAGGTTTTCCCGTGAGCGCCAAGTGCCAGCGCGGCGCCCACGACGAAGGCCAGATCGTCCTCGTGTACCGGCGCCACAGGTTCGGACCCATCGCCGATCAGGGGGACGATGGGGAGCTTTTCCATGAGGCCCGCAAACTTGTGAAAGATACCGCGCTTGCGGGGGCCGTAAACCAGGCTCGGCCGCAGGATCGTGAACGGCACGCCGGACGAGCGCACCTCCTCCTCGGAGAGGAACTTCGTCCCGCCGTAAATCGACCGGTTCAGCGGATGGGCGCTCATGGAGCTGATCTGGACCCAATGCTCGACACCGCGGGCATGGGCGGCATCGGCCAGAGCCCGCGTGCCGCGCACGTTCACCGCGAGCGAGGCCGCCAGATTGGGTCTCCCGGTGGAAACCACGGCGGCGGCGTGGATGATGGCGGCGGGGCGGATCTCGGCGACGAGGCGCGCAGCCTCGCCCAACGCCACGAAGTCGCCGCGCACGACGTAGGCCTCCGGGTGGACGAGTTCCGTGTTGGAGCCTTCGCGCACGACGCAGAAGACATCGTGCTCCCCCCGCACGAGTTCCCGCGCGATGGCGGAACCCACGAGGCCGTTGGCTCCCGTGACGAGGACTCTCATTGGATGGCGAGGCTCAGGATTCGGAGCCCTTGGTCACCTGCTTGGAAAGATAGGCGACCATGTTGGCGATGTTCGGATCCTTGGCGATGGACGCCTCCATCTTGCGGCAGGCATAGATGATGGAGGTGTGGTCCTTGCCGCCGAACTTCTGGGCGATGTCGGGAAAGCTAAAGTCGGTAAGCTTGCGGCAGAGGTACTGTGCCATGTGCCGCGGCTGGCTGAATTTCTTGGAACGGTTGGCGCCCAGCAGGTCCTCCCGCTTGATGCCGAAGTAGTTGCACACGGCGCGCTGGACGTCCTCGACCGTGACGCGGGGCTGGGGCGATCCGACCATCAGGGTGCCAAGGATATCCCGCGCCGAGGCGAGGTCGATGGGGCGGCTGTGGAGCGAGGACGCCATGCGCAGGCGCTTGAGGGCGCCCTCCATCTCGCGAATGCTGGAGGTGACGCGCTCCGCGATGAAGAGCATGACGTCGTTTGGAAGGCGCACACCCTCTGACTCGGCCTTCTTGCGAAGGATGGCGATGCGCGTTTCCAGATCGGGGGGCTGGATGTCCACCAGAAGGCCCCACTCGAACCGCGAGCGCAGGCGCTCCTCCAGAGTGGAGAGATCCTTGGGCGGGCGGTCGCTGGTGACGACGATCTTGCTGCCAGCGTCGTAGAGCGCGTTGAACGTGTGGAAGAACTCGTGCTGCGTGCGCTCCTTGCCCATGAAAAATTGCACGTCGTCGATCAGCAGGAGGTCCACGTTGCGGTAGGCGTTGCGGAACTCGCCGTGGGTCTTGTTCTGGATCGAGTCGATGAACGTGTTCATGAACTGCTCGGAGGTGACGTACACCACGCGGCTCTGGCGTTCCTGCTGGGCCATGTGGTGACCGATGGCCTGCATCAGATGCGTCTTGCCGAGGCCGGACCCGCCATAGATGAACAGGGGATTGAACGCCTTGGCCTTGGGGTCGGAAACCGCGAGAGCGGCGGCGTGGGCGTAGCGGTTGCTTTCGCCGACCACGAAATCATCGAAGAGGTATCGCGGATTCAGGCGGAGGGGAGCCGGGGCGTCGCCGGGGGCCCGACGCAGCTCGCGCGAATGCGTGGCGGGCGCGCCGTTGCCGCGCGGGAGCGCGAATGTATCGCTGTCGCGCAGCGCGGGAGCCGACGGGCGCTCGGTGCGCTCTCGCCGATAGGCCAGGTCAACGAAGTCCGTCTCCTGATCCATGTCGCCCTTCTCCTCGCCCGTGATGTCAGTCTCGGTAACTTGGATCACAATGGAAACCGGCTCTCCGAGGCAAGCCGAGAAAGCCTCCTCGATGTCTCCCATGTACCGCTTCTCGATCCATCGCTGATAAAACATATTCGGAACTGAAAGGACGACGCTCTGAGTATCGGAATCCACGTCCTCCAGCATCAGGGGGGCGATCCAGCCGGTGAAGGCCTCCTCGCCGACGGTGACGCGGATCCGGTTCATGGCCTTATCCCACAACGCGGGGGTCATAAGGACCGTGCTTTGCTTCTTCATTCGGAGCCTGGTGGGTACTGACGATTTGCCGTTCAAGACAGTCGGGGAGGTATCAAAGACAAACCGTGCCCAGCAAGGCCTTTCTGCTTTATCCTCAAACTGAGAAGAAGTCGAGTATCTATATTGTTTTCAATGGTCTATGCGCGGACTGTATAGATCGCAGTACGCGCGGAAATCGTCATCGGGGAATCCAGAAGTCGGCGCCCTTCAAGGCTCTACAACTCATCCGGCGGTGTGTCAAAGGGGTGGCATTTACTCAATATGGAGGGCGCTGGCGGGGATTCGTGGCATCGCGATGTCGGCTTTTTGAGCATTGTACGCCATCGAAAAAAGGCCCTTCTGTATCCGCCTGAGGGCTCCACTTCCACTTGCGCTTGACCCCATCCAGCGCCCCTCCTCTCGCGCGCCACGCGGGCACTCCCCGCGCAGGCCGACTGCGGTAGTCCCTCCAGGAGCCCTCCCCGTGTCCGAAGTCATATACGTCAATGGCGAATTCCTCCCCAAGGATCAGGCGAAGATCAGCGTCTTCGACCACGGCCTTCTCTATGGAGACGGTGTCTTCGAGGGGATCAGATTCTATGGCCGCAATATCTTTCGTCTCGAGGAACACCTTGAGCGCCTGTACAGTTCCGCCAAGTATATCATGCTCAAGCCGCCGAAGTCGCACCAGGAGCTGATCGAGCTGACGGCGGAGACGTGTCGCCGCAACGGCCACGACGACGGGTATATACGATTGATTGTCACTCGCGGCGAAGGAACGCTGGGGCTGAATCCCTATGCCTGCACAGAGCCCGGCCTGATCATCATCGCGTCGAAAATCCAGCTCTATCCCCAGGAGTACTACGAGAAGGGCCTGCCGGTGATCGTCGCCGCGACTCGGCGCTTTTCGCCTGATGGACTGAGCCCGCGAGTGAAGTCGCTCAACTACCTGAACAACATCATGGCCAAGATGGAGGCGATCCACTCCGGCGTGCAGGAGGCGATCATGCTGGACCAGAGCGGCTTCATCGTGGAGTGCACCGGCGACAATTTCTTCATCATCCGCAAGGGCGTGGTGTTCACGCCGCCGACGTATCAGGGCGCGCTGCGCGGCGTCACGCGGGACGCGGTGATCGAGATCGCGAAGGAGAAGGGCATCGAAGTGCGCGAAGAGCGCCTCACGCTCTACGAGGCCTTCGAGGCCGACGAGTGCTTCCTGACGGGCACCGCGGCGGAGATCATCCCCGTGATCGCCATCGACCGCCGCCCGATAGGAGACAGCAAGCCAGGGCCCATCACCGGCGACCTGATCGCGGCGTTCCGAAAGATCACCACGGAGCAGGGCGTGAAGTTCTAGAGGGTGGGAATGGGGAATCGGGAATTGGGATGAAGCGAGTCGGCCCCACCACCGTGGCGGAAATCCCCATCTGCCGGGGGCTCCATGCTGCCAACCCTTGCAACCTGGAATCGCCCGTGGAACAACTCGGCACTCCATTCGACTGACAGGCGGGTGTCGGCGGCATGAACTTCAAGCAGATCGAGGCCCTGATTTACGTCAATCAGCACGGGACGTTCAAGAACGCCGCGGAGGCGTTGTATTTCAAATCGGCGGGCGAGGAGTATATCACTCCCGAGTCGATCCAATATCGCGTCAAGCAACTCGAGCAGGAACTCGGCGTCACGCTCTATCGCAAGAAGCAGGGCAGCACCCAGGTCCGCATAACGCGGGAGGGCCGTCTCTTCCTGACAGAGGCCCTTGATGTATATCAGCGAATGACCGAGTGGCGGGAGCTGTTTCTGGAAGCGCCCGGGGGACTGCTGACGATGGCCTCCACCCAGACGGTGCTGATCAACCGCCTGCACGGCGTGTTTGACAAGTACCACCGCCTCTATCCCGACGTCACGATCCGCGCCCACAATGCGTCGGGCGTTCAGATGGAGGAAATGGTTGCCGAGGGTCGGATCGACTTCGCCATCTCGACACGCGCCCCCGTGGACGCGGACCTGGAATACATCCTTTGGATGAAGACCAATCTGGTGGTGGTCACACCCAAGGGTCACCCGCTGGCGAAGAAGGCGACCGTGACCTTGGCAGAGCTCGTCAAGCATCCGCTGGTGCTGCTCGAGCGCGAACCCCACAGCGACCGCGAGAAGCTCGACCACGCCTTCCGTCGCCTTGGCCTCAAGAAGCCCAACGTGGTCTTCGAGACGTCGAATTCCGAAATCATCCTGAGCTATATCGAATCGGGCATGGGGGTCAGCGTCATCTCCGAGACAACCCTTGTCCGTAACCTCCGCAAGGTGGAGAAAGTCACCCTCGCCGAGCCGATCGGCCACAGCGAAGTCGGCCTCCTCGTCCGCGGCGGGCAATACCTCCCCAGCCGAGTGCGCAACTTCATCCGATTGCTGGATCCCAAGTTCGAGGCATGGCTGGAAGCCCGGGAGGTTGCCAAGCCGGCCCCCCCCGATGAGGACGATGCGGAACCCAAGCCCAAGAAGAAGCGCCCCAGACTTGAAGGATAGACACGCGCTATCGCCGATCAACGCGGCGGAGAGCCTCCAAGGGCCGCAGTACGCTGGACATCGCGGTTGACAGGTGGGGGAGTCCGCATTCGACTGCCGGGCTTGATCGCGGTGAACGCTCTGGTTCCCGGCCCCTGCTTACGATCTTACATTCCGAAGGACTACACGATGATCGCAGATCCGCTCGAATCTTCGCCGACGCAGGCCAGTGGGGCCCCCGCCGGCGATCTGGCGCTCACGCTGGAACTCCTCCGCGCCCACGACCGGATCCTCATCGTCAGCCACCAACGCCCCGACGGCGACTGCCTTGGTTCCACGCTTGGCCTGTACCTCGTGCTCAAGCACTTGGGAAAGACCGTGGCCGCCTACAATGCGACTTCCCTGACGCTGAAGTGGGATTTCGTCCCCGCCATCGCGAACGTCCACAACGCTTTGCCGGCGTGGAAACCGGAGCTCACCGTTTTCGTCGATTGCGGCAGCGTGCGCCGCGTCAGCGATGAATTCGCCCCCGTCGGCACTATCCTGAACATTGACCACCACCTGACCAACGACCGCTTTGGCGACATCAACTATATCGACATCGAAGCCTGTGCCGTCGGCGAGCAGATCTTCCGCATCATGGGCGAACTCCATGTCCCTCTTACTCCTGAAATCGCCACGTCCCTCTACCTTTCGATCCTGACCGACACGGGCGGCTTCCGCTACTCCAACACCTCGGCGCGGGCCTTCCGCATCGCGGGCGAGCTAGTGGATGCCGGCGCCGACGCGGCCCTGATTTCACAAGAGGCCTTCGAGTCGCGCGGAAAGGGCGAACTCGCCCTGATGGCGCGCGTGCTCTCCAACCTGCACTACGAATGCGGCGATGTAATGGTGTGGAGCGAGCTGAACTGGAACGATTACCTTGAGTGCGGCGGGCGCGAGTCGGAGCCCGAAGGGCTCGCCAGCGACATGCGCGGCGTCCGTGGCGTGGAAGTATCCTGCCTGCTCCACGAGAACGAGGACGGCACCCTGCGCGCAGGATTTCGCGGCAAGGGGAACATCGACTGCAGCGCCATCGCCCAAGTCTGCGGTGGCGGCGGGCATTTCAATGCGTCAGGCGCGATGGTGAAGGGGCTTACCTTCAACGAGGCGAAGGTCAAGGTTCTGGAAGTCGTTCGCGCGGCCGCGCAGGCGTGGCGCCAGACTCAGCGATAGGCGGGCATAGCCTTACTGGCCCGACCATTCCTCGGACTGGGTCTCGTGTCCGAACCCGCGAAGCTCGATCAGCGCCTGATTGCACATTTTCTGGGCTTCCCGGAAACGGCGGTCGAGGGTGGGGTCGATGGCGACCAGATCCAGCGTCTCGATGGCGTTTTCAAGTGCTCTCTCCAACAGATCCTGAGTGTTGTCGGTTTCCATCGGGGTGTTCCCGCTTCGGTCTCGGAGGTGGTGTGGCTTCATTTGCGACCCACCTGAAGGAGTATGGGTGCAAGGTTCACGCCCGACGGTGAAAAATCGACCCAGAGTCGGGGTGATATTGCTCCATGTTCAGGAAACCATCGGAAGAGACGCAAGTATTCCCGCCACAGCACCTCCGGAGATTTCGACCCGGGTGCCCGGTTCGCGATGGCTCCACTTCATCATCGCAAGGCCGATCGGTCGGTTGAGCCGAGGTGACCAAGTGGAACTTGTCAAAGTTCCAACCTCGCGTCCGCCGTCCATCAGTGGGGTTCCCGTGGGCGGCGCGTCGTCGCCCTCGAAGTGGACGCCCATCATTTTTCGCGCGGGGTGCCCCAGATTGAGAATCTTTGCGATTGTTTCCTGACCCGGGTAACACCCCTTGTTTGTGTGAATCGCAGAGAACAGATCGGCATCCAGCGGAATTGACTTTGCGGTCAGGTCGATGCCCCACCAAGGCGTGCCCGACTCCACGCGGATGGTATCGAAGGCCATGAACCCGAGCCGTCGGCCACCCAATCCGGTTGCGAGACTGGTGAGGCGCGCGAGCGCCTCCCGACCCTGGTCGGCGGGAACCAGCAGCGCCACGGCGCCGGGCAGGAACTCGCTGCGGAAAGCCTGAATCCCGTCGGTGAGCGGCACGATCTTGCCCGCAGGAATGTCTGAATCCCCGCCAAACGTAGTCAGTACATCTGGCACCTTCGGTCCAAACAGAGCAAAAAGAGCCCATTCTCCGGTCAAATCGGGAAAACGGGCGTCCTCGCTAAAGACGTATTTCTCGCATAGAGACGACAAGTAGGCCCCGGAAACCGCGGGGGGGGCGAGCAGCAGGCTGCGCTGCGGCTCGAGCTGGAAGACCTCCAGATCGGCCTCCATGCGGCCCTCGGCGTTCAACTGACTGGCGCGGGCTCCATCGCCCGGCTGGAACTGGATGACGCGCTGGCTGAGGCGGCGGTTGAGGTAGTCCAGGGCATCTTTCCCCTCCCCAATCACCGTGGTCAGGAACGAAGCGTCCAGAATCGCCACCGACTCGGTGGCGGCACGGTACTCCGCCTCGGGATCGCCGTAGTGCGCGGGCAGCGTCCATCCGCAGACCGGCATCGGACGCGCCCCCGCCGCGGCATGGTCGGGCCAGAGCGGGAGTTCCCTCGGCGTGGTGTCGACTTCAGTCATCCTCGATCTCCAGTGGTTCGTCGGGGTCCACGACTTCCTCGCCGGCGAGGGCGTGAATGCTCCCGGGGGCGTGTACAAAAAGGAATATCAGCAGGGTCAGGGCCAGTGGCAGATACGTCGCACCGGCAATGAGCGTGGACCAATAGAGGAATCCCGCCCCCGGAGAGGCGCTTTTCACCTCGAATCCAAGCCCGATGAAGAATGGCAGATTGATGAGCAGCAGCAGCGCGCCGCGGCCCTGTTGCTGGCCACCGAGAGCGGAGGGCTCGCCTCCGGCTTCCTTCACCAGCCGCACCTCGCTCGCGTATGCCAAAAAGTCGGTGCCTATCCAATGACAAAAAACGGCGTTCACCGTGAGGAGGACGAAAAAACCGGCGATGAAAAGTTGGCCTCTGGTGAATCGCATGGCTGCTTTGGCACTCCCCGTGCCGCTCACAGGGTGGTAAGCAACTTTCGGGCTTCAACCAGCCAGGGCGCGTCGCGCTTGTGGTTGATGTTGGGGCCCGTCTCGTAGTCCGCCACCAGAGCCGCCAGCCGATCTTTCGCCGCTTCGCGCCGCCCCAGGGCGATCTCCACACGGGCCAGCTTGACGATCACTTCGGGAATGCCGATGGATCGCGATATGCGCGCGAGCACGGTGGCCGCTTCCTCGTGGCGCCCCAACGACGATAACGCGTCGGCGTAGTCGATCGAGGGTCGCCATGCCATGAAGGCGGGATCGTGCTCGTGGACGAATTCGTAGTGGGGAAGCGCCCGCTCCGCGCGGCCCGTTTTCACGAGGCACGTGGCGGCGAGATACTGTGCCTTTGCGCTCTCTGGATCGAACTCCAGCACGTGCGCTAGCTCGCCAAGGCACTCGTTCCATTCGCCGAGATCGAAGTGTAGCTGCGCCTTCTCCTCGCGGTCGGAAACCATCGCCTCGTCGCGCCTGGCGCGGCGTGCGATATGGTCGATGCGGCGGCGCGCGTGGGTGAGGCGGCGATAGGCCGTCAGGCCCGCGCGCTCGTCCCCCAGAACGCGAAAGTTGACGAAGTACCCGGCGATGCCGATGGGCGGGGCCAGCATCAGCAAGATGAGCCAGAAGTAGTCGCGCTCTTGGCGGAGCGTCTCCACGATGGCCCAACTCCAAAGAATGATGAACACGAGAAGCGCGACGGGAATCAGAAAGGCGAGAACCACCAGATCGACTCCCCGCGTCCGGCGCGTGATTAGTTGGAGGCGGGGGCGGGGGCGGCGGGGGCCACCGGAGCCGTTTCGCCGGCAACGGGCTCGGGAGCGGCTGTCACGGGAAGCGTCGCCGAGGCGGCGGGCTCCTCGTCCAGCAGGTCCAATGTGCCGCCCTCGTGATCGCGCTTGTTGGCCAGCGTGGTCAGCACCACCGCCAGCACGAAGAACAGCGTCGCGCAAACCGTCGTCACGTTGAAGAGGCCCTTCTGGCTGCCGCTTGCGCCGAAGGACTCCGTCAGGGCCTGGGGAGACTGCGCCGCTGAATCCATCCCGGCCATGCCGCCGGACTTCCCCTCCTGAAGCAGGACGACCAGAATCAGGAAGAGGCAGGATGCGACATAGACGATTCCGAAGAACCAGAGGAGGAATGTGGTGAAGGTCATGGGAAGTCGCAGGTCACTTTTCTGTCGGATTCGCGGAGGACACCCACGATCAAAGGCCGGGAATGGTGTTGGGCGGGTGCCCCCCTGTCAAGGGGAAGGGGCACCCAACCGCCGTTGACTTTCCGCGGGCCAGTGGCTGGGCCCGTGGGGTTATCATAATGCTACTGCAATCAATGCAACCCGATGGACTGAAGGGACGGGAGGCATCTCCATCGGGTCCGTGACGTCAAGATGGTCCGCATGGTCGGCTACGGACCCCGGGAGAGGAACGACATCTGTATTCTATTGACCCGCCATCAATCCCAAATAGATACATGTGTCATTCACGCCGGAGAGAGGTCCGAAATGGCACGCAGCATCCTCATCGTGGACGACGAAAAGAACACCCGGGAGGGCCTGAAGTGGGCCCTTGAGCAGACCGGGGCCGACATCTTTCTGGCGGAGGATGGCGAGCAGGCCCTGATCAAGCTCGGCAGCATCCACGTGGACCTCGTCCTGTCGGACCTCAAGATGCCGAAGATGGACGGCATGGAGTTGCTGGACCACGTCCGCGACGAGTTTCCCGACTTGGACTTCGTGATCCTGACGGGGCACGGCACCGTTGAGACCGCCGTGGGCGCCATGAAGAAGGGCGCCTTTGACTACCTAATCAAGCCCGTGAACATCGACGAGTTGCAGCTTACTGTGGAGCGCGCCTTCGATCAGAAGGAGATGCGCCAGGAGAACGAGCGCCTCCGCAAGGAAGTGGATGACCGCTATGGATTCGACTCGATCGTGGGGCGGTCTCCGCAGATGGAGAACGTCTTCGAGCGCGTCCGCCAAGTGGCGCCAACCAAGGCAAATGTGCTGATCCAGGGGGAGACGGGCACCGGCAAGGAACTGATCGCGAAGGCGATCCACTTCAACAGCCCGCGCCGCCGCAAGCCGTTCATCGCGGTGAATTGCGGCGCGCTGACGCAGACGCTGCTGGAGTCGGAACTCTTTGGCCACGAGAAGGGCGCCTTTACCGGCGCGGTGAAGCAGAAGCCCGGGCGATTCGAGCTGGCCAACGGCGGCACGATCCTGTTGGACGAAATCGGCGAGACGACGCCGGAGTTGCAGGTGCGCCTGCTGCGCGTGCTGCAGGAGCAGGAGTTCGAGCGCGTGGGCGGCACCAAGCCCGTGAAGGTCGATGTCCGCGTCATCGCCGCCACGAATCGCGACTTGAAGAAGGAGGTCGAGGCGGGGCGTTTTCGCGAGGACCTCTACTACCGCCTCAACGTAATCCGCATCGACCTTCCGCCGCTCCGCGAACGCCAGGACGACATCCCGCTGGTCGCCGCCTTTTACCTGAAGCAATTCAACGAGGAGCATGGCAAGAGCCTAGTCTTCAATCCCAAGACCCTTCAGGCCTTGCAGGCCTACCATTGGCCGGGAAACGTCCGCCAGCTCCGCACGATTATTGAGTCATCCGTGATCCTCTCCGCAGGGAAGGAGATTCTGCCCAAGAATCTCCCCGACGAGATCAAGTCCGAGGCGGTCCCCAGCAATACCGTTCGCCTGCGCGTGGGGATGACTGTTTCCGACGCGGAGCGCGAGCTGATCAAGGCGACGCTGGCGGACTATGGCGGCAACAAGGCCCGCGCAGCGCGCACGCTTGGCCTGGGGCGGAAGACGCTCTACCGCAAGCTGGAGGAATACGGCATCGATTCGCCCGGAGAGTAATAGAGAAAAATTATTTACCACAGAGGCAAATAGTACACAAAGAAAATACGTGGGGAGGGTTTCGGGAAACGACCTGTGTCGCATCAATCCACATCCAGCGATTCAGCCTGCCTGCACAGTCAATTCGGTCGATCATGTCAATAAGGTCAAAGCTCTGTATCCGGGGTTGCGGGCACACAGGGAGGATTTTAGGTCGTCCGTACTCGCTTTTTCCTCCGTGCCCTCCGGGTCTCCGTGGTGAATGCTTTTTTTCGCGTCGCCTCTTGCCTTGCGCTGGGGCGCGCCACCTCGCAAGCAATTCCCCTTCCCCGGAGCGCCCACACGCCCCGCCCACACCCAAGGAGACGTCGATGCGCCTGAACCCGACTTTTCGCCGCGCCATGCGGGTCGCCCTGATAGGCCTGATGATCCCCGGGGTCATTGGCCTTGCGGGCTGCAAGCGCAAGACCCCCCAGGACCGCCTGGACGAGGCGCGCCAGCTCATCCAGGAGAGTCAGGTTTCCATCGGCATCCTCAAACTTGGCGACTTGGTGTCGACCTATCCCGACGATCCCGCGGCCATCGATGCGCGGCTGACCCTTGCCGAGGTGCACATGCGTTCGGGTCAGCGCGGCAACATGGAGAAGGCGATCAAGGAACTGACCGCGGTGTACGAGAAGCTGGGCTTCACGGACCAGCGAGGCTTGATGGCCCACCGCACCGTGACGAACATCTATTTCCAGCTCGGCGAGTTCGAGAAGGCCGTGGCTCACTCGGCGGACAGCCTTGTGCGCGCGGGGAACGACGCCTCGATGAAGGAGCAACTCGAGATACTCGACGCCTCGATGCACCTCGCGCTCGATGAAGAGGCGCAGCAAGCCAAGGGCCGCGCGACGCTGGAGCAGAAGATGGAGGGCGCGGCCGAGGAAATGAGCCGCCACCAATCGCGCGAGATACTGGCCGACTATTTCCGATCCAAGGGAAAGTGGGAGGAGAGCAACGCCGTTTACCAGAAGTGGATCGACGCCCACCCCGACGACCGCCTGAAGCCGCAGCTCCTGATGGCGATGGCGCTGAACTATCGCCGCATGAATCAGGAGGAGAAGGCCAAGGAGGTCTTCACCGAAGGCGCCGCCGCGCAGCTTGCCGCCATCGACGCGGAGTTGGACCTGAACAAGCGCGGCGAGATGCTGAAAACGCAGGCCACGTTCTACGAGACATTCGGCGACCTGGAATCGGCGGAGAAAATCTACCTCCGCATCATGTCCGATCTTCCACGGACGCGTGCCGCCATCGAAGCGCAGTTCGCCATCGGGGAAACCTATGCTCGCGCCGGGAACTGGGACAGGGCGCAGGCGACCTTCGAGCAGATCCTGAAGGAAAACACCGGCAACGAGGGCATGATCCAGATGGCGCAGCAGTATATCGACCGCGTGGCCCAGGCCCGCGAGGGGGAGAAGGAAATGAAGGCCAAGGCCGCCGCCGACGCGGCCACAAGTCCGACGCTTTCGCAGGAGGCGACGACGAACGCCCCCCCGCCGGAGGCCCCCCAGCCTTGACCGCAAGCGGCCTCCGCGTTGCCACCGTTCGCGGACCGCGCGCGCTAGCCACCTTCATCGAGACGGCCTATCGCGTTCACGCGAACGATGGCCTGTGGGTACCGCCGCCGCGACGCGATGTGCGCGCGCTGCTGGATCGCAAGTATCATCCGTTTCACGAGCACGCGGAGGTGGAGTACTTCGTCGCCTTCCGCGATGACCAGCCCGTGGGCCGCATCGCCGCCATCGAGAACGACGCCCACAACGCCTTTCACGGAGAGCGAATCGGCTTCTTTGGCTTCCTGGACGCGGTGCCGGAGCAGGACGTCTTCGATGCGCTCCTCCGTCGCGCTGAGCAGTGGGCCGCCGCGCGGGGCCTGACGCACCTACGCGGCCCGTGCTCGCCCAGCACCAACGAGGAGTGCGGCCTGCTGGTGCAGGGCCACGAGTCACCCCCCTTCCTGATGACGGCGTGGAATCCCGAGAGCTATCCCGCCCTGGTCGAAGGCGCCGGCTATGCGAAGGCCCGCGACATGTTCAACTACTGGGTCAGCACGCATTCCTACAACCCGCGCATGGATCGCGCGGCGGCGCTGGTGGTGGAACGCTTCGCCCGCAAGGGAGAGAAGGTGACCGTCCGCCATCTGGACAAGAACGATTTCTCGGGCGAACTCGAGCGCGTCCGCGAGGTCTATAACACCGCGTGGGAGAAGAACTGGGGATTCGTTCCCATGACGCGCGCGGAGATCGACCACATGGCAAAGGAACTGAAGCCCGTCCTTGTGCCGGAGATGGTTCACTTCCTTCTGGTGAACGGAAAGGAGGCGGGCTTCGCGCTGAGCCTCCCGGACTACAACCTCGCGATGCGCCACATGGAGGGACGCCTTGGTCCGCGCCAGGTGGCGACGTTCCTCCTCCTAAAGCGGACGATTCGCCAGATCCGCGTGATGGCGATGGGCGTGAAGGCCGAGTACCGCAACCGGGGGCTGGAAACGCTGCTGGTGGCGGAGACCGTCCGATCCTCCACCAGCCTTGGGTATTCCGTCGCCGAGCTGGGTTGGATACTCGAGGACAACCGGATGATGAATCGGGAGTTGCTCGCCATGGGCGGGCGACCCTACAAGGTGCACCGCATCTACGAGAAAGCACTGATCCCCGCATGAACACCGCCGAACGAGTCATCCACCTTCGCGAACACCTGGACGAGATCGAGAACCAGCTTGGCTCGCCCGAGGTCGCCTCCGACCAGAAGCGCATGGCGGAGCTGGGCCGCGAACACCAGCGCCTGATGGAGACGCTCTCCATCGCGCGGGCCCTCGCCAACGCCGAATCGCGCAAGTCCCAGGCGGAGGAAATGCTGAAGTCGGAGAAGGACGCCGAGATGCGCGAAATGGCGGCAATGGAGCTCGGGGAATCGGCGCCAGAGGTCGAGCGCCTGACCGAGGAATTCCAGCTCCGCCTGCTGCCGCCGGACCCGCTCGATGGCCGCAACATCATGCTGGAAATCCGCGCGGGCACCGGCGGAGACGAGGCCGCGCTCTTTGCCGGCGACCTCCTGCGCATGTACACGCGCTATGCCGAGACCCAGGGCTGGAAGATGGAAATGATGTCCTCCACCCAGAGCGACGTGGGTGGCTTTCGCGAGGTCATTGTCTCCGTCAAGGGCGGCAACGCCTACTCGTTTCTCAAGCACGAGAGCGGCGCCCACCGCGTCCAGCGCGTTCCCGCCACCGAGACGCAGGGCCGCATCCACACCAGCGCCGCCACCGTCGCCGTACTCCCCGAGGCCGAGGAGACCGACATCCAGATCCGCGAATCGGACATACGTATAGACACCATGTGCGCCCACGGCCCCGGCGGACAGAGCGTCAACACCACCTACTCCGCCGTGCGCCTATTGCACATCCCCACCGGCATGATCGTCACCTGCCAGGACGAGCGCAGCCAGCTCAAGAACCGCGACAAGGCCATGACCGTGCTCCGCAGCCGCCTCCTCGATCTCGAGCGAGAGAAGGAACTGAAGGCCCGCAGCGACCTGCGCAAGGGCATGGTCGGCAGCGGCGACCGCAGCGAGCGCATCCGCACCTACAACTTTCCCCAGAACCGCCTGACCGACCACCGCATCAACCTCACCCTCTACAGCCTCGACCGCATCGTCGAGGGCGCCATGGACGACCTCATCGCGGCCCTGCGCCGCGAGGAAATGAACCGCAGGCTGGCGGAACTGGCGAACTGACGCCCGCGATTGTTGTATAGACACCCGCGAGGGACGACCGATGGATGCCGGCAAACCGGACGAGCGGTACTCCGCGCCGCACAGCGCGGATACTGAATTCGAGTCGGGGTCGAATGGCCGGGTGTTGCGGAACCGGCTTGGAATGCGGACGCGCAGGGATGTTGGGCTGGCCGAGTTCGCCCTCTTGTATGGAGTGCAGGAACTTTACCTGGCGCAGCGCATCTCACCGAGCACCACAATTGATGTCGCATTGATTCGCCAGATGCACAAGGACTGGCTTGGCTCCCTCAACCCTTGGGCGGGAAGCTTCCTCACCGTGAATGTCAGCAAGGGTGGCTTTGCGTGGCCGCCCGCCCATCGGGTACCCGATCTGATGTCAGAGCTGGAACGCAACACTCTCTCAAAGCTCACTCCATGCAGCGCGGGCACAGTTGAACAGGTGGCGCGAAGCTTGGCGATTGTTCATGGAGAACTACTGTTGGTACATCCATTTCGCGACGGGAATGGGCGCATCTCCCGCTGGGTAGCCGACTTGATGGCGGCACAGGCGGGCTTCAAGCCGCTTGCCTACCGATTTGCCAAAAATGGATCTGCAGCGCGACGGGCGAGATATATTGCAGGGGACAAGCGAGCTTAGGTCTGCGATTATGCGGCTTTGTCAGACTTCTTCGCAGACGCCTTGATCGTAGCAAGTGCCGAACGCGAGGGCGAGTCGCGCTGGCCAAGGCCCCGGATTCCTTCGTAGGCACAGGAATCAATCGTCTGCCGGAGCAGGATTTCAGCGCGCTTCTCAGGATCCACCAAATAGGGATTCTTCTCGGCTAGGAACTTCTCTTTTTTCGGTCGCATACGCATGTCGTCAGCTTCGCAAAGTACCCCCGGTAAGACAGGGCCGATGTGGCGGATTCGACGACGCGCGTGGTGGCAGGAGGCGGGGAGCGTCCTACTTTCTCGCGCCCTTGAGGAGAGCAAGCACGCGCTCGATCCCCTGCCGCGTGTCTGTATATCCGGGCGGCGTCGCGATTTCCTCCCGCGGTGGGATGCGCCACGCGCGGCGGGGATAGGCCGCAGCCAGCAGGAAGCTATCGGCGAAGGAAATCCATCCGAAGCCACGGATGCGGAGTTCCGATCGGAACGCCAGCGCGCTCGCCATCAGATAGACCGGATAGACGAGTCCGAGCAACCCAACCGCAGAGAGCCCCACCGCTCCGAACCGGAGTGTCGGGGCAATCGCGAGCAGCGTTGGCGGGACATAGCACATCATCAAGAAATAGGGGTTGGAGAAGTGGAGGTAACGTCCAATCCAGTTCTTGCCCATAGAACCGCTAGTACTCCGTAAGTCGCTATGCGATCGTCTCTCCGCCAGCCAAGGAAAGGATCGTGTTCACCAACGCCTTCAACTCGGGGCAGGCGTTAATGGCGAGCATGAGGTCTTGGCCTTGGAGAATTTTGGGCGCGTCGATCGGCTTCTTGTAGTCCTTGCGGCAGGTGCCCACCCGGTACGCTTCCTTGATTCGATACGAGGGGGGATTGTCGTGGTTGATCGTCTCGGGGTAGCCGCCCGGGATGCTTCGATTCGTGCCTGCGAGCTTCATCACGCGGTCCCAGTATGGAATCAACCACGCCTCGAAGTCGTGCAGGGCAACGTGCGGGTGGAATCGCTTCTCCTCACCGACCCAGCGCCTCGCGGCGGCTTTCGCCTCCTCCGCCGTGGTCCACTTGCCGCTGCCGGGATAGACATCGCTCAGCCAGATGGCGTGATCGCACGAGGAGAGATGATTCAAGACTGTCCGGCGAAGCTTCTCCCCCGATGGGAGCGCACCATCAAACACACGCGGCCTAATGCTGGGCATTCGATCGCGTGTCAGCCGCGTCAGGAGAAAATCTCTGAGGATCGGGAGGAACACCCGCTCGGTCTCCCCCTCCACCATCATGACGATCTTCACCGGGAACGTGCTCCCATCTCTCCCATCCCCCAGAGCTGATCGAGGGTATAGTCCCCCATCCACTTCTCAAGATCGAGCGTATCGCCCCACGTCGCCTTGGCCCAGCCCTCCTCGTCAATATCCATGGCGACGACCTCGCTCGGCTTCAGAAAGCGCACGAGCCGGTCCGCGTGGGTGGCCACGATGATCTGTGTCCGGTTGCTCGCTTCGCGGAAGAGATGGACCAACAGGTTGAGTAATTCAGGATGCAGACTGACCTCCGGCTCATCGATCAGCGTCACCTCCGTAAGGCCGGGAGAATGGAGAAGCGTCACCAGCCAGAGGAACCGAAGAGTTCCTTCCGAGAGCTGGTGCATATACATCGGGTGCTTGAAGTTCTTGTCTCGCCAAGCGAGCGCGAGAGTCCCCGCCGCGACGGGCGGGAATTCGAGCCGGTCGAAACTTGGAAATCCAGAGCGGAGGACATCTTCCACAGCCTCGAAGCGCCCACGATCCGTCTCGCGCATGTAGAAGAGACAGGAGATCAAGTCCTCGCCGTTCTCACCGGGGAGGTCGGCGGGGCGCATGGGTTGGGGGAGGCGGACTGGCGAGCGAGGCGAAACGTCGAGGGCGTGGTAGAAGGTGGAGGAGGCGAGCGTCCTCCGAAAGTGCTCGGGATCCTTGAACATAGGGGGAACTTGCGACAGCGCGGTCTGACCCGACTTCATCTCCCAATCGGGCTTCTTAGGCTTCTTGACTTGCTGATCCCAGTACTGGATTGAGCCCGCAATATTGCGAAGGTACCAAAAAGGGTCTTTCTTCTCAGCATGCATTCTGCGCGAGAGCTCTTCCCAGGAAATATCATAGCCGGTACCCTGGAGCTCCAGAGTCAACTTGTAGACAATCGGATGTCCTCCTTCGAACGGCATCTCGACCTCCGCGGAAATGCTTTCCGCATTACCGCCTGATCTCATTGCTGAAATGCCGTGGAAGTCTGCTACCACTTGGGCCAGTTCGCCGCGCGCGGATCTTGCAAGCAGGGTCCACGAGTCCAGCAAACTTGACTTTCCAACGCCGTTTGCGCCGATCAGCACGGTGAACGGACGCAGCTGTAAATCAAGACTGCGCAGTCTACGGAATCCCCTTACCCGTAACTGACCAAAGGTGGGACGCGCCATTTCAGCCACCGTCGATCTCCTCCTGCATAGCGCCCATAATTTCCGACTTCAACTTCCCACATTTCACTCTTGTATCGTCCTACTGATCCAAACCTGTCAATGCCTACCCCCGCCCCATCGTCAACCTCATCACCAGCAGCTCCGTGTACTCGTCCCACGCGGGGACGTAGTTTTCCTCGCCGGTGGGGTACATGATTGTTTGGAGGCGGTTGCTCATGGCGACGAGTTCGCGGAGTTGGGGGAGGGTGAATCGCTTGGCGAAGTCGTGCATCTTCTTGGCCTTCCATTCGGGGGCCTTGGCGAGGCAGGGGAAGTTCTGGGCGGCGACCTGGGCGCGGGGGACTTGGGCGGCGCGGGCCTCGGCTTCGCACTTGGCCTGGAGGGTCAGCTCAATCACTCCCGCAATCGTGCTGTATATACGCAGGCGTCCGCCGGAGTCGCTGCCGATGCGGTCGATCCAGTCGCGAAGGAGCGTAAGCGCGGCGGGGGCGTTCTGGGAGAGGAGGTGGTTCTCGAATTCGTACTGGAGCGGCTTCTCACGGTGGGCAATCACCTGACCGTGGCGGACAATGTACTGGAAGAGTTCCGATTCCTGGGAGACGGTCTTCTGCCGCTCGTCGTTTTCCGTGCAGGCAAAGATGGCGATGTTGCGCGTGGTGGGCAGCACGTCGCGGAACCAGGCGATCAGGGTCTCCGCGCGCGAGGGCCCGCCCGCCGGCTTGGCGGTCTTCTTCTCCTTGGCGGGAGCCTTCTTCGCGCGGCTGCGCTTGGCGTCGAAGAGGTCCTGCAAGTCGTGGATCACCACCACGCGGCGAGAGTCGTCGAGGAAGGACGTGGTGCCGAGCTCGCCCAGAATCTCCGACAGCGCGTTGTCCAGCTTGAGCGGCACGTTCCCGCCGCTGCGGATTTCCGTCAGGCCGCTGTCGCGCTCCTCGGGGCTGAGGATCGACGCGACGAGTTCATAGCGCGTGTTGGAAACCTCGGCCTCCATGTTGCCGTGAATGAGGTAGAGCTGGCTTTTCGGAAAGCGCATAAGGGCGGGGATGAGGGCGGAGGGATGAAAGGCTAGTGACGCATCAACGCAGATTCCAGCGATGCAGTCTGCATGCAAAGTCAAATCGGTCCATCATGTCAATAAGGTCAAAGCTCTCGTTCCCGGGTTGTTGGCACAGTCGGGATGCAAACACTGCGGGGCGGATTAGGGTGCTGGCGGGCGGAGCAGGGCAAGGGCGAGGGCGATCCAGCCGGCGAGGAGGGCGAGGCCGCCGATGGGGGTGATGGCGCCGAGCCATCGCTGGCCGGTGGCGACGAGGAGGTAGAGGCTGCCGCTGAAAATGACAATGCCGACGACGAAGAGCCACCCGGCAAGGCGGGCCCGCGGATGGCGTTCCGCCGCCCACAGGGCGATGAAGATCGCGAAGACGTGGTAGAATTGGTAGCGTACACCGGTCTCGAAGATTTCGAGCATCGCCGGTTCAAGCCGCGACTTGAGCGCGTGGGCGCCGAAGGCCCCAAGAGCGAGGGCGAGAAACCCCAGCGCGGCGCCCAAGACGCCGAGAGCGCGACCGCCACCGGCCGCCTTCACCGGTCCACTTCGTCGTCGAGGGTCGAGAACTTGATGTCGTCCTCCAGGTCAAAGTGGCTGATGGCGCCGGAGGACTGCCGCCGCTCGGCCTGCTTGTTAGTGCCCTCGTCCATTTCGCGGGCGGCGTCCAGGATCAGGTTCTGGGTGGGTACCTTATTGCTGCGCTCGCCAGAGAGGCAGGCGTCCCAGATGCGTATCTCGCCCTCGCTCCAGCGCATCAGCTCCAGCATCGCCCCAAAGCCCTGCATCGCGCCACACTCGATGTGGGTGATCTCCCCCGCCACCATGTAAACAGAGCCGACCCGCCCGTCGATCGTGAAGATGCGCAGGGTGCGGTCCGACCGCTTGTTGTGGAACGCCATCAGGAGGTCGATGAGTTCAAGGCCGTTGAGGTGCGGGTGTTCGGGGGGCTTGGGATAGAGGAGCTTGTTCAGCATGTCGATGAACAGGTCGAGGCGGACGGGACGGTCGAAGATCGCCGTGGCGCCGCGCTTGAGCGCCTCGTCCCTCATGCCGGGGCGAATGCCCCCTTTGCCCGACCCGCCGACGAAGATCAGGTGGTTCTCTTGCCCGATCTGCTCACGGATGGGATCGATCATGTCCAGCCCCATCACATCGGGAAGGCGCTGGTCCAGCAGGACCACATTGGGCCGGTTCATGGCCAGCGACATCGCGTCGAAGCCCGAGGGTGCCCGGTAGATGTCCAGCTTCTCGCCAAAGGTGGTATGGAGGTGCTGCTCGAACAGGAGGGCCTCCTCGGGCTTGCCGAGCGCGAGGAGGATCACGAATTTCTGCTGCTGGTGGGCTTCCGCCATGCGTGGGTGCGTTGCTGTGGGGTCGTCGGATTGGGTGGGCAAAAGGACCGCCGCGCCACCGCCCAAAGACCATGAGTCAGGGCGGGCGGCGCGGCAAAGTCAATGCGGTTTCGCGGCGGAGGCGGCGCCATGAAAGCGCGCCCCATTCAAGCCAGGCCGCCGGATCAGTAGGTTACGTTGATCGGATAGGCCCTCGCGGCCACGTCGGGCTGGGCCTGACTCCTCATTACTTCGCCTCTCGATTTCGTGCCGTTGGTGGGGTCGTATTGCTGCCATAGCCAATCCTGCTGGTTGTTTCCGTCGGCAAAGCCAGTTGGCAGCGGTATCAGCGTTCCGTCTGGCCCCTTGGAAACCAAGAGCCAAGAGCCGTGCACCTGCTGGGCCATCAGCATTCCCGGTGCCCCGGGACCCGGTAGGGCCTGAAATGGCGACGATGCTGTTCCGCCAGAGAGATAGCGTTCCCTGAATGCGCGATAACGGAGGCGCTCGCGGAACTGGTTGTTGTCGGTCGCTTGGACGCCCACAGAGAAGATATCCTGCATGCGTGCCGCGTTCGTCAGATAGGCGATGGGTGTGGTAATGCAGCGATTGAGGTAGTACGGGACTGCCACGTCGTCGGCCCAGTCGAAGGGCGCGTGGTTGAAGTCCACATTGTAGGCTTCAATCCCGACGGCAACCGTGCGCATGTCAGCCTTCATTCGGCTGACTTTCGCGCGCGTCTGTGCCTCCAGAAAGTTGGGTACGGCGATGGCTGCCAGAATGGCGATGATGGCCACTACGATCAGGAGTTCGATCAGAGTAAATCCACGCTTCATGAAAAATCTCCTTGGGAGGGTGTAAGGATGCGGAGTGGGGCAGAATAGCATCCCGGGGGCGGCAGGCAACCAGATTCTAGGGTGATTGGTTGTCTTTGGCGTTGCTGCCGGGGGGGGCGGTTCCAGACTCCGTAAGGGTCGATGCCCGGGACGGAGCAGGCTGTGCCGATGGATTCTGGTGGATCACCGATTGCCGCGCCGCCGCGCCTCCGCCGGGCCGCGGTGGCGGCGCTGGGCGCCTATGTGGCGGTGCTCGCGGCAACGTCGCTGTTCTGGCGATTCACTCAGGACGCGGCGATGCAGTTGTATCTGGGCTGGCTGTATGTCGAGCACGGCCATGTCCCCTATCGGGATACCTTCGAGACGAGCATGCCGGGGGCGCCGATGATGCACGCGCTGATTGTGGCGGTTCTGGGCGCTTCGGACATGGCGTTTCGCGTGTGGGATGTGGCGTGGGTGGTGGCTTTTCTGGCGGTGATGTGGCGGCTGATGAGGCCGTTCGGGCGGGAAGTGGCGCTGGTGGGTCCGCTGCTGTTCGCGGCGCACTACCTTGGGACGGGTCCGCCTATTTCGTTCCAGCGGGATTTTTTCCTGCTCCTTCCGCCGATGGCGGCGGCGCTGGCGGCAACGCATCTGAGGGGTGGGTTCGCGCGCGGCTTCCTGATCGGCGCGGGCGCGGGGATGGCCGCGACGGTGAAGCCACAGGCGGCGCTGTTGGCCCTGCCGATCGCCGCGTGGCAAATCGCCGAGGATCGCGCGGCCAGACCGGGGGCCCCTGGGCGGGCCCACGCGCCGCTGGTGCTGGGAATCCTCCTGGGCGGGGCCTCGGTTGGCGCGGTCACGGCGGCCTTTCTTGCCTGGAATGGCGCCCTTGGGACGTTTCTCGATTTCAGCACGGGGTACATGAAGCTCTATGCCCATCTGGACGGATCGCTGCGCCCGGTCTCCGCAGGGGAGCGCCTGCTGAACATTGCCAAGGGCGCCCGCAACCTGAGCGACAAGCCGCTGTGGTTCGCCGCGGCGCTATTGGGTGTCTACCGCGCGGTGTATCGCGCGGAGCTTGATGGCGTGGCGCGGCGGAGGCTCCTGCTCTTCCTTGGCCTCGCGGCCTATGCCTTTATTCACGTGCTATTTCAGGCGAAGTTCTGGATCTATCACTGGCTGCCGTGGATGGTCGTGGTCACGGCGCTGTCGGCGCTGTGCCTGTTGCCGGGGAAGGATTCCACTGGTCGCGGGGAGGGCCGTTTCGCCGCGCTGGCGCTGCTGGTTGTTGCGCTGCTGTCGCTGCCGGTGCCGAATGAGTCGATCCGCATCGCGACCGGGCGCGGGCCAACTCCGCCGAAGCATGGCTCGCCCGACCGCATTGCCGCTTGGCTGGCGCAGCACTCAAGGCCCGGCGACGTCGCGCAGTGCATCGACCTGATCGGGGGAGGGGCACACGCGCTGCTGATTGCGCGGCTGCCGCTGGCGACGGAGTTTGCGACGGACTTGCAGTTTCACCACGATGTGGACGATCCGAAGTTCGCTCCGCGCCGACGCCACTTTGTGGAGCGCCTGGCGGCCTCCCGGGCGCGGTTCGTGGTGGAGATCATCGACCACCGCATGTGGCCGACGGGGCCCAACACGACGCGGGAGTTCCCGGAATTGCGCGCCCTGCTGGAGCGGGACTACCGGGTGGCTGTGGAAGACCCCGCCTTCCTGATCTGGGAGCGGTCGGCGACCGAGTAGCGCTGGCCCGCTTCATGCCTATCGCCGGGTGCGACCAAACGAATGAACCACCCCCGCCGACGATCCCCGTTGATTCCCACACCCGCTGTGCGCCAATCCAGCATACGATGAGCGACGAAAACTACCTCCAGATGGATGGTGTGTCGCTGCGATTCCCGACAGGGGTCGTGGCGCTGGATGGCGTGGACCTGACCGTGCCGCGCGGCGAGTTCCTTGGCATCGTGGGGCCGTCGGGATGCGGAAAATCGACGCTGCTGCGCGTGGTGGCGGGCCTGATCGCGCCGACGGCTGGGCGCGTGGCCGTGGCGGGCGCGGAGGTCGGCGCGGCGCGGCGCGCGCGGCGCGCGGTGGCCTTCGTCTTTCAGTCGGCCACGCTCCTCCCCTGGCGAACGGTGGTGCGCAACGTGCAGCTCCCTCTGGAATTGCGCGGGCGCCTTGCCCCGGAACAGCGGGCGCACATCGACGAGACCATCGACCTGGTGGGCCTCTCGTACTTCCGAAATTCATATCCCCATCAGCTTTCGGGCGGCATGCAGATGCGCGTTTCGCTGGCACGGGCGCTGGTGACGCGGCCGGAGTTGCTCCTCCTCGACGAGCCGTTTGGGGCGCTGGACGACATCACGCGTCAGCGACTCAACGAGGAACTGCTGGCGCTCTGGGAGCGCGACCGGTTCACGGCGCTCTTTGTGACGCACAACGTGGCGGAGGCGGCCTTTCTCACGGGCCGAACCGTCGTGATGAGCCCCCGCCCCGGGCGTATCGTCTCGGAGCACGTGATTCCCTTCGCGCATCCACGCGGGCCGGAGCTTCGCGCCTCGGCGGAGTTTGCGCACCTATCCGGCGAGATCGCGGCGAGCCTGCGGAGGGTCGTCGCGTGAACCCTCGTTTGCGATCCTTCGCGCTGGCAATGCTTCCGCCTCTGGCGACATTTATCCTGTTCGTGGTGCTTTGGGATGCCTCGGTGGTGTACTTCGAGGTCGAACCGTTTCAGGTGCCGCGCCCGATGGCGGTCGTCCGTGCCGCGATGGAGCGCAAAGAACAAATCGGAAGCGGCCTGTTCCTGACGGGATCGGCCGCCGCGATGGGTTTCGCGACCAGCCTGGTGGTGGGCGTCTTGGTGGCGTTCCTCTTCTCCCAGTCCCGCGTGATCCAACGGTCCCTCTATCCGTATGCGATCTTCTTCCAGACGGTGCCGATCATCGCGGTGGCGCCGCTGATCATTAACTGGTTCGGCCACGACACGCGGAGCATCGTGATCGTCTCTGCGATCGTGAGCCTGTTTCCCATCATCACCAACACCACGACCGGCCTGACGGAATTGGACCGAAACGCGGTGGAATTGTTCGAGCTCAATGGCGCGACGCGGATTCAGAAGCTGTTCAAGCTGCAACTGCCGAACTCGGTTCCCTACCTGATCGCGGGCGCGCGGACGTCGAGCGGGCTCTCCGTGATCGGCGCCATCATCGGCGAGTTCTTCGCGGGGTTTGGACAGGAAAAGTATGGGCTTGGCTTTCTGATCTTCCAGACGAGCAGCCAGCTGAAGATCGACGCGATGTTTGCGTGCATCGTTGCTTCCACCCTGCTGGGCTTGCTGATTTTTGGAGCCGTCAGCCTTGTGGGCTCCGCTGTCCTCTTGCGCTGGCGCTCGAATTGATTCCTGATCGGCGCCGCCCTGCCGACCAATCCCCCCCACAGGAGCATGCCCCGTCAATGAATCGTCTGTTCGCCCTGCTATGCCTCGCCGCGCTGTTGATTGGCTGCGACAAGAAACAAGCCGCCGCGCCACGCCCTTCCGTCCCCGCGGAGAAAGTTTCGCTGGCCCTCAACTGGTTCCCCGAGGCGGAGCACGGCGGCTACTACGCCGCGCTGGTCCACGGGATCTATGCGGAGGAGGGTCTTGACGTCACGATCATCCCCGGCGGCCCCGATGTGCCCGTGGCGCCGCGCGTTGCAACGGGCCAGGTTGAGTTTGGAGTCGCCAACGCGGATCAGGTGGTGTTTGCCCGCGCGGCGCGAGCCAACGTGGTCGCGCTCATGGCGCCGCTCCAGACGAGTCCCCGCTGCATCATGGTCCACGACGGCACCTCGTACAAGAGCTTCGCCGATCTGAACGACATGACGCTGGCGCTGGGAATGCAGGACGCCTTTGCGCAGTTCCTGAAGAAGAACTATCCCCTGCGCAACGTCAAGATCGTCCCCTATCCGGGATCGGTCGCGACGTTCCTCAACGACAAGTCGTTTGGGCAGCAGGCCTACAACATCAGCGAGCCGTTTCTTGCGGCGAAGGGGGGCGCCAAGCCCAGGGTGCTGATGCTTTCGGATGCCGGATGGAACCCCTATACCAGCGTGCTCCTGACGGCCGACAGCCTGCTCGGCGAGCGGCGCGACATGGCGCGCCGATTCGTCCGCGCATCGGTGCGGGGATGGGACAAGTACATGAAGGAGCCGACGGAAACCAACGCGCGTATCAACCAGCTCAATGGCGAGATGGGCGTGGACATCCTGAAGTTCGGCGTGGACGAGATGCAGGCGATGGTATATACGCCCGAGACCAGGGACAAGGGAACCGGGGCGATGACGCCGGAGCGCTGGACCACGCTGATCCGCCAGATGGAGGCCCTGGAGCTGGTGCAGCCATTCCTCGTGAAGCCGGAGGAGTGCTTCACGTCGGCGCTCCTCGTGCCGTAGCCAAATGCCCATCCTGTACCTGAACGGGAAGTTCGTCGAGCATCTGGACGCATCGCTCGATCCGCTGGACCGCGGGGTTCTGCTGGGGGATGGGCTCTTCGAGACCATCAGGTGCGAGGAGGGGCAGCTCGTCTATCATGTGGCTCATTTTTCCCGCCTGGCGCGCAGCGCCCGCGTGGTCGAAATTCCCTGGAACATGCCGCCGGAGCAGTTGGTGGAAATCTGCCATCAGGTGTTGGACGCCAACAATCACGGGCGGGCGCGGCTTCGCATCACGCTGACCCGGGGGGAGCTTGCGGGATCCCCCGAAATCGGGGGGCATCAGTCGGCGCCCACGCTGATCGTGCACGCGCAGGGCATCGATCAAGACGCCCTGGACGCGGCGCGGCGGCGCGGATGGAGCGCGCGGGTGGTGTCCTTCCCGCTCAACCATCGCTCTCCGCTATCGGAGGTGAAGTCCACCAGCTATCAGGAGCGCGTGCTGGCGCGGCACGTTGCGCGCCGCGACGGCATGGACGAGGGCCTGATGCTCAACACCGACGGGCTTTTGGCGGAGGGCGCCATGTCGAATCTGTTTATCGTGCGGGGCGGGACTGTCTATACGCCGCCGGTCTGCGACGGCGCGCTGCCGGGGATTGTGCGGCTCAAGGTCGGGCTGATCTGCGCGCGGCTGGGGATCGGGTACGAGGAGGTCTCGCTCACCCTGGAGAACCTGCACGCGGCGGATGAGGCCTTCATGACCAACGCGATCATCGAAGTGATGCCGCTGGCGAGCGAAGGGGGCCGGCCGATCGGATCGGGGAACCCCGGCCCGCTAACGGAACGGCTGTTTGCGGAGCTGCGCCGCGACGTGGACGAGTACCTCTCGGCGAGGCGCCGGGGGTAAACAATCCTCATGTTTTCAGTCGCGACCCCATAGACAAAATGGACTGGGTGGACGTCCATCTCGTCCATCCAGTCCATTTGGTCCATCGAGTTGCGGTGGCTACAGGAATCCCCAAATTACTCCAAGGACTACTGGACGTACTGCCCCTCGCGGCGCAGATCGCTGAGCGTGGTGATGGAGCGCTGGCCAAGGCCCGGCTGGTCGCGCCCGATCTTGAATCGGATGCTGGCGCGGACGTCCAGCTCGTAGTCCGTGACGCGGTCGATGTCCTCGTCCTCCTGAAACAGTTCCGATTCCTCCAGCTCGTCGTCGTCGCGGCGGGTCTCCCCCGAGTTACCCTTCACTCCAAGGAATAGGCCCAGCTCTGCATCGAGCAGGTCGCGCAGGATCGTGATACCGGCGCTGGGGAAGTATGCAAAGCGCGTGTTGTAGCTGGCGGCGAGCTGGACGCGGTACTTTGGTCCAAAGCGGCGGCCAACGGTGGGCGAGATCAGGACCTCGGTTTCGTTCTCGTCGAAGCGGCGGCGCTGCCTTACGTCGCGCTGCACGGGGTCGTCGCTGAGCGTCTTGGTTCCGCTGACCTCAAGCGAGGCCCAGTGGCGCGCGTGCTTGGGAAGATACGAAGCACGGAAAAAGCCGCCGATGGTCTCCTGCTCGAACTCGTTGGGATCGGAGGGATCGCGCTGCTGGCGCACGTCGTATCGCGGGCCGATCTCGGTGCTGAACTCGCGCGTCTGGTTCTCGTAGCCGACTCCCGCGCCGATGTAGCGGAGCTGCTCGTTGGCGTAGATGTCGGAGCGGCCTTGCAGGTTTTCCCGGGCGGTGATGAAGGCGGTGATGCGGGGATAGCGCAGGTAGAAGTTGAGCGTTCCCTCGATCGTGTGGCGGTCGGTGTAGAAGTCGTGGATATCGTCGAATGCCTCGGTATTGCCGGTCTGCTCGTAGAACTGCCCAAGGCTATCGTCGGTCCCCTGACGGATGAAGTAGGTGATGTTGCCGTCGAGGAACTCGGTGAAGCGGTGGTTCAGGCGGCTAGTGTAGTCGGCGAAGAGGTATCCCGAATTCACGTCCTTCGGTGAGGCCGTTTCCGTGCTGTCGCCGAGGAACACCGTCTCTTGGTCCTGGAACCGCGCTGTGTCCACGATCAGGTTGCCGTCGGGGTCAACGCCGCTGCCGGGGGTGGCCTGGAACTCGGGGTCCACGGTGCCGTCGGGGAGGAGGCCTTCCTCCAGGAAGAAGGTGCCGTCGGGCAGGGTCGACACCGTCTTGAAGTCTTCGTCGGCGATAAGCCTGTCGTCCTCGCGGTCATACAACGCCGCGCCGACGCCGGCCGTGTTGGTCCAGGTCGTCCGCGGCCCAAGGCGCAGGCGGTGCGTGAGCGCCGCATACAAGTCCAGACCCTTGACCCGCGTGTCGTCCTCGGGGCTGAAGGGGTTCAGGCCCGCGTCGAGGCTGTTGAAGGCGTTGGCCTCGAATCGATAGTAGAGCGGCGCGTTGGCGAGATTCAGCAGGCGCGTGGCATAGCGCGCGCTGCCGTTGTCGCGCGTCTGGGCATAGCGGCGCGCGGGGATTCCCTGGTCCTTGCGGTACTCGTTCTCGTCGTTGAAGACAGGATCGGGATCGAAGTTGAGGTCGTCGGAAAACGGAAGCGTCTGGTCCTGATAGGTGTTCACTGCCAGGCGCTCGCGCTGCTCCACCACAATGCGGGCGATCTGGTCGTCGTCGTGATACGTCATCGCTGCGCGGAGGCGCTGCTCGTAGAGGCGTCCACGCTGGAGCGACTTGTCGGGTGCGAAGTTGTCCAGAACGTCGTAGTGGACGTCGGGATCGCTGGCCTTGTCGATGTCGAGCTGGAACGAGAGGTCGTCGCGCAGGGCGGAGAAGTGCCGGTGGCGATAGACCCAGCGATCTCCCTCGTCCTCGGTGTCGATCTTTCCGTCGAGGTCGTCGATGACGCCGTCCGCGTTCAGGTCGTTGCGGCGGCGATCGAGATCGTGGGGATCGCGCTTGCTGTCGCGCAGGCCGTACACCTCGAGGAATCCGGTATGCCGCTTGTAGTCGAACTGATAGGCGTAGCGCATGCCGATGCCGGTTCCGCGGTCGCTCATCAGGTCGAGGAACGTGTCGGAAAGACCGTGGCTGCGCGTCTCGTACTGGGTGGGGTCCTCCCACGAGGGCGTGCGGACGCGGTGGATGTAGCGGTATCCGATGCGTATATACGCGCCGAGGTCGCCGCTGTACCCGAACTCCTGGGACCACGGCGAGCCTTCCTTCAGGTTGCGCGTGTAGGCGGGGAGCCAGAACACGGGGACGTCGCGGACGTAGAGCACGGGGTTCTTGAAGAACACGCGCTCGCCCTTTACGAAGATCACTTCCTCCGCCTTGATGAAATACATCGGCTTGGGGAAGGGGTTCGTGGTGACGTGAGTCCCGCGAAAGATCGAGGTCTTCTCGTCGATCTGGCGAAAGGCGGGGCCGTTCTTGGACTCGTCCCACACCGCGCGGAAGTAGAAATCGTTGGCCTGCCCGTCGACGCCGTAAACGGCGCCCTCCGAGGTGATGAAGTTGAAGCGCCCGCCGTCGGCCCGGATAAATTCCTCAGACCCGCGAAAGATCACGTTTCCCTCGGCCTGGATGTCGCCGGAAAGGAAGTCGATCACCATGCGGTCGGCTTCGAGGACGAACTGGCGGTACTCCACCGTCGTGCGCCCTTGGCCGTATCCCAGCTTTTCCTGCATCTGGATGCCGCGGGCCGCGCGGATGTTGTAGCGCTCGTCGAATTCCGTGGGATCGAGGGGGACGCCAAACGGGCCCGACACCGCGGGAGCGGAGCGGTCGGGCAGGACGCCTACATTGTCGACTTGGGCCATGGCCGTGTTGCAGGCCAGCCACACAAGCGCCGTGAGGGCTGTTTTTTTCATACCATTCATCAGAGCGCATCGCCGCCAACGCGGCTTTTGACCTCCGGGAGCCGGCGGGAAACGCCCGGCAAGTGCCCAACATCGAGTGCCGGAGGATGGAGTCCGGCCAAACCTGCCGCAAGGGGGAAGTGCCCCGGCAAAAGCACCCCGGCCCCGGGCCCCGCTTTCCGGCGAGGGCCCCCTTGACAGCACACCCGCGGATTCCCCTACTCCTCGCACGATGGAGCATACCCCGACAATAACGATCCTCCTTCGCCGGGCCGTCGCGCTGATCGCGGCGGTCGCTTTCCTGCTGGGTGGGGGGATCACCCACCTCCACGCCGGCACCGACGAGGTCGAGCCGTGCTGTGGCAATGCGGGAATCCATGCCACTAACAGCGACGAGGGGGAGCCCTCACCCGGGCGGCACGACGGGAACGACCAAGGTGGCGACCCGCATTGTGGCTGCGCGTGCCACGCCCTCCTGACGATCCCGGACTCCCCCGCTCCCACCGTTGTCGCCTCTCGCGACCAAGCGAAGATGGCCTGCGCCTACGTCGACCATCTCGGCGACTCCCCGGCCTTCGGCATCTTCCAGCCACCCCGCCGCGCCGCCTAGCCCGCGGTCTTCCCCCACATCATCGCACCCCGCCGCCTTGCCGAAGTCTTCGGCGGGATGCCCCTCTAACACGCCGACATGCTCTGGGAGAGCGCTCGACATGCAGGTCCGTGCCCATATCCTTGCCATCTTCGCATTTTATTCTCTCGCCGCGCCAGCCCAGGACCCCCACGCGGGGCATGATCACTCCGGCCACGAGGAGCATACCGACGAAGTAAAGTTAACGGCGGACGCCATGGAGGCGTTCGGCATCACCCTCGAACTCGCCACGCGCCGTGTTCTTACCGAGACCGCGTCGGTGCCAGCCCGCGTTTCCTATAACAAGGAGGCCATGGCCCACGTGGGCTCGCCGGTGAACGGGCGCGCCTCGGAGTTGTCCGTCCGCCTGGGCGATATCGTGGCAAAGGGCGATCTGCTGGCCGTGATCCTGTCGCCGGAATTGGGCGAGGCGGAGAGCGACCTGCTGCAGAAGCGTTCCATGCTGGAGGCCACCGCCAGCGCTGTGGAGGTTGCGCGCATCGCCGTGGAGCGGGCCGCGGAACTGAGGAAATCGAACAGCATCAGCATCACCGAACTCCAGTTGCGGCAGGGCGAGCTAAAGAAGGCCGAGGGCGACGTGAAGGTCGCGGAGGCCGCGCGGCTGGCGGCGGAGAACCGGCTCCACATCATGGGAATTTCGCAGGATCAGGTCGAGCGCCTGATTGGGAGCGGGGAGATATCCAGCCGCTACGAACTCCGCGCGCCGATCGCGGGCACCATCATCCAGCGCGAAGTCACGCCGGGCGAAGTCGTCGGCCCCGACCGCGAGCCGCTGAAGGTGATCGCCGACATGGCGACGCTGTGGATTCTGGCGGACGTGCCGGAGCGCGCGGCGCATCGCGTCGGCGTGGGCACGAAGGGGCGCATCGTCCTCGGCGGCGCCGGTGGTGCTGCCCTGGAGGGAACCGTCGGCTATGTGGCGCCGGACCTCAATCCTCGCACTCGCACGGCGCAGGTGCGGCTGGTCGTCGAAACGTCCGCCACGGTCGAAGGCTCCGATTCCGGAGCGGCGAGCATGGAGGCGCCGGCCCCGTTGACGCCGAGTCAGGTCGCGGACTTCAAGGCAAAGGGCGACTGGTGCGCGGAGCACGCGCTCCCCGAATCCCTGTGCCCCCTCTGCAATCCGGCATTGGCCGCGGCAATGAAGAAGCCCGCACCCGCGGTGGCGGTTGGGACCCTGCTTCGGCCCGGCATGTTTGCCGACGTGGAGCT
>JBBQYG010000023.1:0-35012 GCA_038208905.1 Candidatus Sumerlaeia bacterium
GCACGCCGCGGTGCGCCCTCGCGGTGGAGCAGCTTTTCCGCGACGCGGGCGCACCGGTTGGCGTTCTGACCAACCTCTTCGCATCGAACGAGCAGGCCGCCCGTATCATCGCCGACAGCCGCGTGGCGGGCGTGACGCTGACCGGCAGCACGCGCGCCGGCAAGCAGGTCGCCGCAATCGCCGGTGCGCATCTCAAGAAGACCGTCCTGGAACTCGGCGGCAGCGACCCGTTCATCGTGCTCCCCGATGCCGACATCGGGGAGGCTGCCCGCGTGGCTGTGCAGTCGCGCTGCCTCAACGGCGGCCAGAGCTGCATCTCCGCCAAGCGGTTCATCGTTCACAAGCGTATATACAAAGAGTTCGCGGATCTGTTTCTCGCGGGCATGACCGCCCGCGTCGTCGGCGATCCGCGCGATCCCGCCACCAACATCGGACCGATGGCGAGGCGCGATCTTCGGGACGGCCTCGCGGATCAGGTCCGTCGCGCGGTGGGTGAGGGCGCGCGCCTCCTCCTCGGCGGCGAGGTCCCCGCCCGCCGCGGCTTCTACTATGCGCCAACCGTCCTTGTGGATGTCAGGCCCGGCATGGCCGCCTGGGAGGAGGAATTCTTCGGCCCCGTCGCGCTGCTGCTCCCTTGCGACTCCGCCGACCACGCCGTCGAGCTCGCCAACTCCACGCCGTATGGCCTTGGCGCCAGCCTTTGGACATCGGATCGCGCTCTCGCCCATGACCTCGCCGGCCGCATCGAATCCGGAGGAGTCTTTGTCAACGGCCTCGTGAAGTCCGACCCGCGCCTCCCCTTTGGCGGCATCAGGGAATCAGGCCACGGCCGCGAACTTGGCCGGGAAGGGATGCTGGAGTTTGTGAATGCGAAGACGGTGTGGATCAGGTAGAATGGCGGGAACAGCGGTAACGGCGGGAAAAGCGGAGGAAAACGCATTTTCCGCCGTTACCGCTGTTCCCGCTTTTCCCTCTCCCCCGTCAATTCGTCATCACCACATCCAGCACGGTTTCCTTGCCGCCCTCCAGGCTGACGCTGATCACGCGGGCGGGATAGCGGTTGAGCTGGTCGTTGACCCGAACATCGAAAGTGCCGGTCGAGAAGAAATCGCCGCGGTATCGCCCCTGCCCATCGACGAAGAGTGTCTGGCCCGCCACGCGGAGGATCACATTGTCGAGGCCGTTGCCCGCGCCGTCCTTCACGGTTCCCGCCAGGATGGCGCCCTGCTCCATGCGGATCTCGCCAGCCTGATAGGTCTGTTGCGCAGCAAAGCTGACGTCAATGGACTGAGTCGTGCGCCCCTGCGCTTGCAGCTTGAGCACCGCCGCGCCCGCCGGAAGTCCCGTCATGCGGAAAATTCCCGAGGCATCGCTCCACGTCTTGAAGTCGAGCGTGCTGAGCGGATGATTCGCCGGGCTACCGGCGGGAGCAACGGCGCGCACCTCGACGCCCGCCAGCGGCTGGCCCGACTCCGCGCGCACGCAGAAGCCCTCCACGCTCGCGCCCGACCCGACCATGATGTCCCCCAATTGGCCGACACCGCCGGGAGGCACCACGACGTCGGGCACTTCCTTCGTCCCAATGTCCGGCACCGAGACCGAGAGAGTCGCGATGCCCGAGATCAGGTTGTCCACGCGCACGGATCCGGTGGAGGTGGTGAATCGGCGCGAGTACTGCATGCCGATCTGTTCCCGCGTCCCGCCCGCTCCCGCGGCGCCGGTATCGTCCACGCGGACGCCGACGGTGAACTCCTTGTGGGGATTCCCCGACTGATCCACCACACGGATGTCGAGCGCCTGGCTAAGATCGTAGATCACATAGACCTTCTCGCCGCCTGCCCTCGCGAAGGGATATGTATAGTTGGCCGGAATCCACAAATCGCCGCGCAGCATCGAACTCCCGATCGTCAGCACATAGTCGCCGCTCGGCAAATCGTCGAACTTGAAACCGCCCTTGACGTCGGTCGTCATGAAGCCGGCTCCGCCTCCACCGGCGCGCCCGATGCTGATGTTGCTCCCCGCGAGCGGCGTCCCCCGGTCGTCCACCACCACGCCAAACACGCGGCCTTCCTTTGCCTCGTCGCTGCTTTCAAGTTTCAGGTCGCCGGTTTGAAATCCAGCGGCGGGTATGTCGAAGGTAAACTTCTCCGAGACGAAACCCTCCGCCGAAACCGTCAGCTCGATGCTCCCCGGCTCGACGCCGCGCAGCTCGAATGTTCCCGGTTCCGCCGTGACCGCGTTTGGCAGCTTGAGGTTGAATCGCTGGAAAATCACCTTGGTTTCGGCAAAGCCGCCCGACACCGCGACATCGGCCTCCGGGATCGGTATCCCTTCCGTGTCAACGATTCGCCCGGAGACGACCGCCCCGGAGGCGAGGCGCACCTCGATCTCACCGCTCATATTTGCGGGATCCTGCGGCACGCTGAACGCGGGAAGGAAACCCTCCTTGTGGGCGATCACGCGGAACGGCGCCGTTACCCCGGCGGTCGGCGTGCCGAACTCGAAGGTGCCGTCCCCCTTGGTTAGAACCCACTCCGAATTCTGGTAGGGATCGTTCCACAGCGCCTGACCGATCAGCGTGGTGTTGGCCTGCGGCTGCGGAGAGCCCGACGGGCTGTAGACCGTTCCTGCGATGCGCTGGCCGGGCTTGAGCGCGACTTCCACGCTGATCGGCGTCCCGCTCTCGGGAATCGTGAAGTTCTTCTCCCCCGCCTCGTAGCCAGTCGCCGTCACCTTGAGGTTGTAGGTGCCCGCCTGAAGCGGGAACAGAGTGAACGATCCATCCGCCCCGCTGTACAGCGAGCCCAGGCTCTTGCCGTTCTGGAGCGCGTCCACCAGCGCCCCCTCCACGGCGGCGCCCGATCCCTCGCGCACGATGCGGCCCTGCAACGGCTCGGCGGGCGGCACCACGAAGTCCACCTCGGCCCAGCTGCCATCTTCTCGCAGATTCACCGAGCGATACGCATTGGGCGCCGCTGGCTGAAGGAGCGACACCGTGTAGGTTCCCGCCGCAAGCTGCTCGAAGCGGAACAGCCCCGCGTCGTCCGTCGTCGTCTGAAGCTGATAGCCGCTGGGTCCGCCGCCCAGAACGATCACGGCGCCGAGAAAGGGTTCCTCTCCGCGCACCACGCGCCCGGAGACTCCACCTTCGCCATCGCCGCCCGTGTTGTCGTCACCGCTGGGGTTGTCGTCGTTCACCCCGTCGGTGCGGGGAAGGCCCGTCGCGGGATCGATGTTTCCGCCGCGCGGGCCGACGCCGCCGCGTGGATTGCTCCCGTTCAGGGGGAGCCCATCGGGACCAAGCCCCGCTACGTCAACGCCGCTCCCGCCGGGGCCCTGGCCATTGCGACCATGCCCGGCCAGCACACCCGAGGTCGCCTCGTCGCCGGACTCCGTTCCTAGCGGCAGCGGGTTTCCGTCGGCGTCGCGGGCGATGGTCGCGTCGTTGCCCGAGCGCGCGGAGCCCGGCTGATCGAGCTCGGCTCCCGGTGCTGCCTTGCCATCGCGGCTCTTGCCGACACGCGTCGGATTGCCTTGGGAATCCAGGACGACGATGGGGGCGGCGCGGTCGATGTCGCTCCGGCCACGCATGATCATGGCTACGCCGATTCCGAGGATGGCCACCGCCAGAAGTGCGAGCGCGAGTTGTTGGGCTTTGCGATTTTGCATGGTTGATTAGGACTGCTCATTCTCCCCCGGGGTTATATGGCGATTTCGCCGGGCCCAAAATCAACAGGAATGAAACCAGTGGTCAGCGCCGGCGACGGCGCTCCTTTGCTCACGGCGCGGCGGCGGGAACGGTTCCCTTGTCCACCATCCAGACCCGATACGAAGGGGGCGCCTCGGGGCGGTAGGGGTTCATCACCTCGATGGGCGTGACGTTGGGGAACATCTTCGCAACCTGCTCTCCATAGGTGGTGAGAAAGTCCGCGTGTACAGCGTAGGCCGTCCGCGGGGCACTTTCCGACGGAGGCGGGATCGGCTGATCGGGCTCCATGACGATGGTACGCGGAAACCCGGTGTCGTAAAGCTCCATCGCGCTTGTAAACATCTGCACACCGCTCGGCGCGATCAGGACCAGATGGTCCTCCCGGTGGAAGCCCCGCATCCAGTCCATGAAACCGATCGGCACCCACCCATAGAACGGATTGGAAAGGTCGTTGCGATAGCGCACGTGATAGTAGTCCACGTTGCGCCAGCCGATGAAGCCCACCCATACGACCATTGCCGCCACAAGGATCCATCGCCCCGCGCAGGGGAGCACCCGACCCACTCGACTGACCAGCCCGCCCAGCACCCATCCGCACAGGATGGCGACAGCAGGAATCAGGATCAGCAGACGCGGCGCATACGGTGGAGCGGGGCTGATGCTGAGGAGGCTGCCGATCGCGGCGCCAAGCCCGACCCAGGCAAGCAGCAGCATCATCGCGCGCCTCCGGCGCCAGAGCGCGAAGCACCCCGCGAGCCCGAGCGCGATCAGCGCCGCCGTGTCGCGCGTCGCCATCGGCTCGGCCCGGGCGTACTCGTAGTTGCTGCTCGCGTCAGGCCACAGCAGAACACCGCCAAGCGCCGGCCATGCCATGTGGAGAATAAGCGCCGGCAGTGACTCCGTTCCAGTGACTTTGAACTGCACGGCCAAGTTTTCGCGCGTTAGGATCGAGACCGCGCTCGTGCGGTACTTCAACGCCGAGGGATCCTGGCGGTGGTGCGCGACCATAGGGGCCGCCGCGATCACGATACCCACCGCCACCCCCAGCAACATTGCCCATCGCCTTGCGAGCGCCCGTGGATCGCGAATGCCCTGCACCGCCAGCAGCAGCGCCAAGAGCGGCATCGCAAGCAGCGCCCCCTGGTATGTATAGATGCCAAGCCCCGCCAGCAGCCCCGCAACAAGGCCGAGCGATGCGCGACGCGACCTCCATCCGGCCAGCAGGCACAACGCGACTGCCGTCACCAGGAACAGCGCGTCCATGTTGTTCAGCGCCATGCGGGAGAACGCCATGAAGACGTGCGATCCCGCCATCAGCAGTGCCGCGAACCATGCCGACATTCGACCGAACGCCCCCCGCGCAAGCAGGAAGGTCAGCCCGATCGTCGCCGCCGCCACCAGCAGCGTAAACAGGCGCGCGCCGTAGTAGGGGCGATCCGGAAACAGGTCGCGCATCAGCGACCGCGGAATGCCGGATAAGAACGGCTGGAACAGCGACATCCACACCGGCGCATTGTGGATCGCCTCATCCTTGGGGAACAGGTAGGTGATGCGTCCGTACTGCACCAGCATCGACTCGTCGCCGTGAAAGAACCCGGGGCGCGTGTCCAGGCTGATTTGGTTTCCCGCAATCCAAAGCACTAGGAAGAGCGCCAGCCACGGCGCGTCGCGCCGCCAGATCGGCAACCCATCCTGGAATCGCCCGAAACCGAAATCGCAAAACCAGCCGCGCCGGCGGCGAGTCGCCTCCAGCAGTGCGGCGCCGACGGGGAGCAGGATCACCGCGAGGATGAGCGTCATCCCCTGGCCCAGCCCGCGCGGGCTGTGCATCGCGCAATAAACCGTGTACCACAGCAGCACCGCACCCGCCGCCAGTGCCACCCCCGCGCCCACACGGAGCGCCAGGGCGCGGCGCCCGCTAACGCGCGCCACCGCCGGACGGCGCGAGGCCGCTTCCGGCACCGGATTCAGCGCGGCGCGAAGTCCCAGACTTCCCAACACGAAGAGCGCCAGCCCCGCCAGCACGCCGAGGATCGGCCAGCGGTTCCCCGCGGCGAAGTCGGCGAAGTCCTGGTTCAGCCGCGACTCGATATGGCAGAAACCAATCAGGCAGAGCGCGAATCCAATGACGGCGCATGGCAGGAGTGAATCGCGCCGCCTGTGCCTCGGCGGAACGTCGCTCGGCTTTTCTGGCGCAGCGGTCAATGGGGGGTCAGTAGGGTGAGCTGCGTGGCGTGTTGCTTGCACGGCACTCGTCGCAGATGCCTTCGCCCGTCAGCGGAACCATGAAGACGGAGTGGCACTGCGCGCAGATGTACTTCTTCTCGTACTTCTTCTGCTGCCGACCGTTGCGCATCTGCTGGAGTTCGCGCAGCATCACCGTGGAGGTTTCCTTCATGTTGTCGTGCAGCACCTGGCCGATCCGCGGCGGCAGCGCGTCGGGAAACTTCTCCCGCAACTCCTTCAGCGCCTTGCCTGCGGTGTTCACCCGGGCGATGATGTCGGAGAATTCCATTAGCACCTTCATGTCCGCTTTCTCCATCGACATGGAGGGCGCCTTGCAAAGCTGCTCGTACTTGCTCAGGGGCCGGTCAACGGAGGGCGGCATCGCGCGCACCGTCTCGTCATCCGGATCAATTTCCGGCAACACGGGGGCCGGTCCCGCGGAGGGCTTGGGCTTGGCCGCCTCGATCTCGTGCAGAGCCTTCACCCAGTCCGAGGTCTCACCATCCGCGGACTCGTCGAGCGTGACGCGCGTGGGAAAGTTTGGAGTCTGATTATCGGCCACCGGTGGCCCCCTTGCGGCCCAACTCGCGCTCCATCAGCAATGCGGTTTCCTTCAGATTGTCCTCCCACATGCGGAAGACATTGGGGGCGATCAGATACGGATGCGCCGCCGTGAATACCGCCAGCGCCTCTCGGGCTACCTTCACATCGGCGATCACCTGGCCCATGGCCGACTCCAACGTCATGGCTTTCTGGACCGGTGCGGCGGGGGGCCTGGCGGCGGGCGGCGACGCGGGCTTGGCGCGCGGGGCGCCCTCCAAATCGCGAATCGCCTGAGCCCACGAATCCGGCGTCAACGCCGGACCGCCCATGTCCACCTTAAACTCCACCGTCTCGTCCTTGTCGCTCGCCGCCATCGCCAGCATTCACCTCGTGAGGGTGTGCCACCCCAAGGGGTGGCGCGTTGAAAACAATTAGGATAGCCGTCCCCCCGCTGGCAACCTCTGTTTCGAGGCCAGTTGCCCCACGGGTGGCATGGACGGCATGGACGTGATAGACTTGATGGAAGGCGTTCCCCCGCATTTCCCGCTTTCCCCGCCGTTCCCGTTGTTCCCCGCCGTTCCCGTTGTTCCCTGCCTCTCTCTGCCTTTCCCGGCCGCATCATTTCCCCCTCAGTCGATCCAAGATGATCCCGGCGGCGGCCCTCACTGAAAGGTGGTTCCACTCCCCCGGACCATAGATCGGCTCCAGCATCAGGTCCATCTCCTCCATCAGTTCCGGGTGCAGGCCCCAGCCGGTACCGAAGACGATCAGAAAGGGCGTCTCGGGCTCCGTGTCGATGCGGGCCCGGAGCGCCGCGTAGCTGACCGTGTTGCTAACCGGCGCGGCATGGGTTCCCACGAGGATCGGTGGCCGCCCCTCCCGCGATTCGATCAGTCGGGCCACCTCTCCCAGATCATCCACAAGTTCCGTCCGCGCCAGCGACTCCTTGCGCGAGGGGTTGTAGTGCGATCCCCAGCCCGCCGTCCAGTGGCGCAGCACCCGCCGGATGAACCGCTGCTGGGCCTCGTAGGGATGAACCAGCCACACGCACTCCGCCCCGTATGTCGTCCCCGCGCGGCTCAGGTCGTGGACGTCGAGATTCGTGACCGAGGTGCAGACCGCCTCTCCCCGCTTGTCGGTGATGGGATAGTGGACGAGCGCGACGTGAATGGACATGGGCACCGTATCAATCGAGGATGCCCCCACCCTTCGCCGACGGGCGGGCCGGAGCAAGCGTTAGCAAGCCAACCGCACCGCCCGCACCACCCGGCGACACGATTCCTTTTGTGCTGGTTCCGCCCTCCTGCCCATCATCCTGCTCATGGATGGATGGCGGAACGACAGCCTGCACGAATACTACCGCTCCGTGGCTATCGTCCACGGGGTCACGGCGATCATTGCCAAGATGTCGCTGGCGGTGGCCCTGTGGCTGGTGGCCGCGGGGAACCAGAAGCCCGGCTATCGCCTCCTGACCGGCGTTTTCCTCTGTCACTTCCTGACGGCTTCCCTTCTCGCCGTGGGCAGCACTTGGTACGCGGCCCCCGTCCTGATGGTCGCGCTGGCGATGGCGGCGGCGGCGGCCTACTCGCTGGTCAAGGAACCGGAGGTCGCGTGGATCCCCGTCCCCGATTCCGAAATCTGGCGACCCCTCGCGTGGATTGGATACGCCGTGGCAATGTTCCTGCCGCTGTGGACGATTCGCAGCCTCGGTCGCCCGATCGTCTACTCGCCGATCGGGATCCTGCCCCACCAGACCCTGCTGGCGCTGCTGATCCTCTCCGCGTCCAGCGGCAACGTCGGGTCCCGCGTCATCCGCATCGCCGTGGCCCCCGCGACCATTGTGCTGGGGCTGGTGGATGTCTTCATGGGTGATCGCATCATCGGCATCGTGCTGCTGGTCGCCTCCGCCGCGTACATCGCCTCGCGCCTGATTCCCGGATTGCGCATGGTGGAGTTCTCCGCAGAAGAACCCGATGAGCCAAAGCGCCAGGATGCGGAGCGGAAGACGTCCGGCAAAAAGTGGAACATTAAATAGTAAGCGGGCCTCCCCAACGCCGAGAGGCCCGCCCAAGTTCGCGGCGCGTCCCGCTCTAAGGCTGGTAGGTTACTTCCAGCGTCGGACGGTAGGACGATGTCCCGTTGTTCCCCGTGGCGAAACTGATCGTGTCGGCGGTTCCGTCGTTGTCGTCGTCGGTGGCGAAGGCAACGCGGAACTGCGTCTTGGCGGTCTTGCTAATGGCCCCGAGTCCGGTGCCGTTGAGCGATCCGCTGGTGAAGGTGTTCGTCGAGGGATATGGTAGCGTCGCCACGCCATCCGCCGTGGATGCCGACTCGAAATCGTTGTTTGCCAGCGCCGATGCCGCGCCGAAGAACGCCGTCCTGATTGCGACGTTGATATTGCCGAGCGAAGTCGGGGTCCCCGATGCCGTCGTGCGCCGCAGCGTGAACGTCGCGGCCGTGATCGTGGTGCCGTCGGGAATCGACGACGTGTCGAAGCTCAGAACGGAGCGGTATTGCCGCCGCGATCCGTCATCGCCAATTCGCATCGTCGTCCCCGTGGAGCTGTTTGTGTTCCCCACGTTCGTGTTCTCACCGGATTCGCGCACCTCGCCATCCTCGGAAGCGACCACCGCGAACGTCACGGTCACCGGTGTCGGCGTCGGAGTAGGCGACGGCGTGGGCGACGGCGTTGGGGTTGGCGTCGGAGTCGGCGACGGCGTCGGGCTCGGTGTTGGGCTCGGCGTAGGCGAGGGGCTTGGCGATGGTGACGGGCTTGGCGTGGGCGAAGGCGTCGGCGACGGAGTGGGCGTGGGAGTCGGTGTAGCCGCCGAGAGCGCCACGGAAAGCACCGGGAAGTTACCCGATCCCGTCGTGGTGTCCGACGACGCCAGGCTCGCGTAGTCGTTGCCGCTGTCCGCGTTGTCCTCCGTGGTGAAACGCAGCTTGAACTGCGTCCGGCCCGCCAGGTTGATCGCCCCGCGTCCGGCGGCGGAGAGAGCCGCCGAGCCACGCTGCAAGTCGCTCGTCAAGGCGGCCAATGTTGCCGCCGCCGACGCGGTAACGCCAGCCTGGAAGTCCGCCGACTCCACCGCCTTGGAAGAGCCGAGGTTCCCCGTCACCACGTCGATGGCGAAGGTCCCGTGCGTCGTCCAGGGGGAGGTTCCCGTGAGGGAGGTCCGCGTCAGTTTCACCTCGGCGGTGGTGATGCTCACCGAGCTGTCGAGGACGGAGGTATCGAAGGAAAGGATGCTGCGCTGGGCGCGATTGGAAGAGTCATCGCCCACGCGCAGGGTCCCCGCCGTGTCGATCGTGCCGCCGAGGCCGGAGGTCTGGCTGGTTTCCAGCACCCGGCCGTCCTCCGCCGCGATGGAGTAGAAGTCGATGGCCGACGGCAGCGGCCCCTCCATATCGGCCCGCAACGCGATCAGCGAGTTGATCACGTGCTGGGGTTCGTTGCGGACTTCCAGCGACTGTTCGATGTGCAGGAACGATTCCAGCGTCCCCGTCGCGGCGGTGCCGCACTCGCTCCCCTCCGCGACGCCATTGTTCGGCCTTCCCTGCGTATTGGTGGTCGCCCCCAGCAGCGTGGCGTCCCACCCAAAGACACCCGCGTTGGAGGTGCCCGCGCCGCCCGAGAGCGTATATCCCTGAGCGTTGTGATTGTCGGCAAACAGGAACGTGGGCGCGAAGGAGGAAGTCGGCAGGCCGAACCCATTGCTTGCGATCACATGGTGCGGGCTGCCGTTGCAGGACTTGCAGAAGCCGTGGAGTTGCACCGAGAGCGGCTTCTCCGCCAGGTCGTACAGCTCCAGGTGCGCCCCGTGAAAGTAGCTTTGCGTCGTGTGGGCCATGTCGCTGATGCGGTAGTCATCCGACACCGCGCCGTCGCACGCCGAAAGCGTCGTGTGATTGCGGCGATGCGTGCCGGATATCAGCGCTGCGCGCGGGCGAAGTTGCGGAATTGCGAGCGCCCCTTGCTCCAGCGTCAGCGAGTCGAAGATCGGGTGCGGGATCTCCAGGACCAGACCAAGGTCCGCCTCCGGGTTCGCGTCGAAGATGAATATGCCGCCGCCGACGTATCCCCCCACACCGGGCACCTGTCGCTCGGCCAACAGGTGAAACGTGTCGCCGGTGGCGGTGTCCAGATACTCGATCAACTCGAAGCCAAGGGGCTCCGCCGTGTCGAAGGCCTGCTCGAAATTGCCGGCGATCATCTGCTGAATCGCCGTGCGGAATGTGGCCTGATTCGTGGAGGAAGGTTGCACATAGTCATTGGTGCCCGTGGAAGTCGCGATGCGGCGGTCGGGGTGTGTTGCATCCCGGAGCAGCGCGATGCGCCCCTGCAAATTTCCCGTCTGCCGCAGAGGCCGCAGCCCCGCCCCCGTGGTCACATAGCTGGTGAAGTTCCCCAGCGTCGCGCGGTGCCTTGGCGCCACGGTGAAGTTCGACGCGGAATCCGGCGAGCCCTGGCTCCAAGTGGTCCCCGTGTTCAGCCGCTGAATGGCCCCCGCCCCATAGGCGCTGTCAGTCGTGAACCCCGCGAAGTCCACCGCCTGGGCGTTGTAGGCCGCCGCCGTCGTGATCGAATCCGCGCCCGACCACCCATTCGCATTCGTCAGCGTGATCGAAAGCCCCGTCGTCGAAAGCGTCAGAAAGCTCAGGTCCTCCACCGTGTCCGTCGTGTCCGACGGCGACCCGCCGCTATTCCCCCACGCCACCGAATCGACGGCACCCCCCGAGCTGTCCACCAAGAGCGCCTGCTCGTAGTCGGAATTGAAGAGCCCAGAACTCACCGTCGCCAGCGGCGCCACGATTCGCAGGCCAAAGTTTGTCTGCTCGTAGGATGCCGTTCCGGTGTTCAGGGTGAACACCACCACGGCGAACTCGCCCGCGCCCAGCGTGGGAAGGCTAAGGCCGCTCGCCGCGAAGGTCCCCTCCGTCGCCAGGTTCGACTCCACCGTCGCCGGATCGATGTCCGTCAGAACCCAATTCGTCAGGTCCACCGCCGACCCGCCGGAATTGAACAGCTCCACCGTGTCGCCCGACGTCGATGTGGTGGTCACTCCAGGGATGATCTCCGTAATGATCACCTGCCCCACGGCCGGTTCAACCGCCGCCAGGGTCGCCGCCAGCAATGCCAGACAGGAGCCGCGCTTCAGTGAACAAACCTTCATGGCGAGTTCGCCTTTCTATGGAGGGTGTTAGACAATGACCGTCGGTCTCCGCAGGCGTCAGGTTGCCTGCCGGTGGAAGCCGTCTAATAATCCAATCTGAACTGGGATAAAACACGCAAACACACAGTTGGTCAAGAAGGGAAAATGCCCCTACCAAAAAATCAGGGAACACCCCCCTTGGGAATGCCGATCTGCGCATCGGCGCCGTTTGCCGCCTTTCCCCCTGTTGACCTTCGCCTCCCCGCCTGATTTGCTCGCCGACGTGCTACCACTAACCCGCATCACACCCACCGCCGAGACCCGATGGAACATCCTCCCCGCGTCCGCGACGGAATCCTCCGCCATCGCGGGGAGCTATGGCCTGCACCCGGTGGTGGCGCGCATTCTGGCGGCGCGCGGATGGATCATGGGGAGCACAGGCCTTGGCGAGTTCATGGCGCCGGTGCTGAAGCTGCTGCGCAGTCCCTTCGAGCTGGGCGGCATGGAGGCCGCCGTGGAGCGCACGACGCGCGCCATCGCCAACCGGGAGAAGATTTGTATCTTCGGCGACTATGACGTGGACGGCGTGACGTCCACGGCGCTGCTGTGGGGGACGCTTCGCAAGCTGGGCGTCACGGCGCGCGTGGTCATTCCCCACCGAATCCAGGATGGCTATGGCATGAACGTGGCCCGCGTGGAGGAAATCGCGCGCGACGGCATCACGTTGATCCTGACCGTGGACACCGGCGTGACTGCGGTGGAGCCGATCCGCCGCGCGCGGGAGCTGGGCGTGGATGTTGTCGTGACCGATCACCACCTGGCCGGCGACGCCCTGCCCGAGGCCGCGGCGATGGTGAATCCCAACAACGCCGACGATTACTATGAGCACGGGCGTCTGTGTGGCGTCGGCGTCGCGTTCAAGTTTGCACATGCGCTCCTCAAGCGCAGCGACCTTCCCGAAGCGGAGTCGCGCCGCTTTCTCATGGACCAGCTCGACCTCGTCGCCCTCGGCACCATCGCCGACGTGGTCCCGCTCCTGGCGGAGAACCGGGTGCTGGCCCGCCACGGGCTCGACGCGCTGGTGGCGACGAAGCGCCCCGGCCTGCGCGCGCTGATCGAAATCGCGGGCCTCGCGGGGCGCCCCGCCACAGCGGAGTTCGTTGGATTCGGCCTAGGCCCACGCCTCAACGCCGCCGGACGCACCGACGACGCGCGGCTCGCCTTCGACCTGCTGACGACAACCGATCCCGCCGAGGCCACGCGCCTGGCCAAGCACCTGGACCACCTCAACCGAGAGCGCCGCACCATCGAGGACGAGATCCTGACCGCGAGCATCGACGAGGCCGAAACCATCATGACCGGCGAAGCCTGCCATGCGCTCGTCGTCGGCGGGGAAGGCTGGCACCTCGGCGTCGTTGGCATCGTGGCCTCGCGCCTGACCGAGCGCTACGCCGTCCCCGCCATCGTGCTCGCCATCGACAATGGCCTCGCGAAGGGGAGCGCGCGCTCCGTCCCCGGATTCGACATTCACGAGGCGCTCTCCGCCTGCGGGTCCTGCCTCGTCGCCTTTGGCGGACATGCCGCCGCCGCGGGCCTGCGGCTCGAGGTCTCGTCGCTCCCCCGCTTTCGCCGCGAACTCAACGAACACGCCGGCGGCGTCTTCTCCCGCCTCGACCGCACGCGCACCATCGACGTGGATGCGGAGGTGAACTCGGGCGACGTGACGTGGGAACTCCTGAACGATATCCGCCGGCTGGAGCCCTTCGGCTCCCAGAACCCCCCGCCCCTTTTCCTCATGCGCGGCGTCCGCGCTGCCGCGCCGCCACGCATCGTTGGACGCAACCACCTGCGCATGAAACTCGGCCAAGGCGACCGCAGCTTCAACTCCATCGGCTTCTCCCTCGGCCACCTCAAGCCCGCCTTCGAGGGCGGCGAAATGGACATCCTCTTCCGCCCCAAGGAGAACGAGTTCAACGGCACCCGCTCCCTCGAACTCGAACTCGTGGACGGACGCCCCTCCCGCTGACCCGCGGCACCGGCGCCCGAAAAAACCGGCCCCCTTCGCCCTTGACACCCCACCCCCCGCTGCCGACCCTTCGCGGCTCACGAGCGCCTTCACCCGCGCCCGCGATACCGGTGGCCCGGTAGCTCAGTCGGTAGAGCAGCGGACTGAAAATCCGCGTGTCGCCGGTTCGATTCCGGCCTGGGCCACCATTAATTCCCTCCACAACTCGGGCAGTCAGCGGATCCCCGCGCGGCATGGGGCCTGAATAATGCGTTAGGGGTGGCATGATCCCTCTCTCTGTCCTCGACCTCGCTCCGATTCCACAGGGTTCCACCGCCGCAGCGGCATTGCGGAACAGCCTCTCACTGGCCCAGCACGCCGACCAGCTCGGCTTTCTTCGCTACTGGCTGGCAGAGCACCACAACATGCCCGGCATCGCCAGCGCGGCCACCGCGGTCGTGATCGGACACATCGCGGGAGGCACAAGACGCATCCGCGTTGGGTCCGGCGGCATCATGCTCCCCAACCACTCGCCCCTGGTGATCGCGGAGCAATTCGGCACGCTCGAGTCCCTCTATCCCGGCCGCATCGACCTCGGACTCGGCCGCGCCCCCGGCACGGACCAGCCCACGGCTTACGCCATGCGCCGCGACCCGGCCACCAGCGCCGAACGCTTTCCCCAGGATGTGCAGGAGCTTCAGGCGTACTTCGAGCCCACTACCCCCGGACAGAAAATCCAGGCGGTCCCCGGCGCGGGACTTCGCGTGCCGATCTGGATCCTCGGCTCCAGCCTCTTCGGCGCTCAACTCGCCGCCGCGCTCGGGCTTCCCTACGCCTTCGCCTCCCACTTCGCCCCCGACGAACTGGAGGCCGCCTTCCACGTCTATCGCACGCGCTTCCAGCCGTCCAACCAACTCGACCGCCCCCACGCCATGGCCACCGTCAACGTGATCGCCGCCGAGACCGACGCCGAGGCCCAGCGCCACTTTTCCTCCCAGCAACAGGCCTTCATCAACCTGCGCCGGGGCACACCCGGCATGTTGCCGCCCCCCATCGACGACCTCGACGCCTACGCCACCCCACTGGAACGCGCCGGCGTCGCCCACTCGCTCCGCTACGCCTTCGTCGGCTCCCCGGAAACCGTCGAACGCGGCCTGCGAGCGTTCATCGATCGGGTGAAGCCGGATGAACTCATGATCACCGCACATATATACGACCACGCGACGCGGCTGAAGTCGCTAGAGATCGTGGCGGGGATGATGGAGAGGATGGGGAGGGAGGTGGAGCCACTATAGTCATTTCGCATCTGGCCAGCTTCAACTTCGCCTGAATATCCTCTTACACCCGCGGCTTCCTTTTCTCGCGGTTTGCCAATAGGAGAACGACGGCATTCGATAGGACATTTTCGTTTTCCTCGGCTCCCTTCTTCACGACAACCTCGCGGAGAGCTCGGGCCTCATCCAAGGGGAGTTTATCTGTAAGCATGAGATAGATCCCACGAAAGCTTGCTATTCCCTTGCTCGATCTCCCCCAACTCCCGACCCTCCTCCTCCCATGTGTACCGTCACCCTCCACCGCGTTCCCGGGCGTTTGTCCCTGACGATGAACCGCGACGAGCGGCGGGAGCGGGGGGTCGAAATCCCGGCCGCGATCCATCGGCCTGATGGCGCCCCGGCGTGGGTGGGGCCGCTTGATGGTCCGAGCGGGGGGACGTGGATCGGGGCGAGCGAGCGGGGGTTGGTGGCGTGTGTGTTGAACGCGTACCAGCCGTCGGAAAGTGCTCCGCCGGTGGGTGTGGCGGCGCCGCGGGATAGTCGCGGGCGGATCGTGCCGCGGTTGCTGGAGTGTCGCGATTTCGAGCGGGCGCTGGAGTGGTTGCGCACGGACCTCGATCCGGGGCGTTACAACTCCTTCACGCTGATGGTGGCGGGCCCGTTGCAGACGGTGACGCTGCGGTGGATGGGGAGCGGCGAGATCGAATCGGAGTGGTCTTCGGGCGAGTGGAGCATGTGGTCGTCCTCCTCCTGGCGCGCGTCGGAGGTGTTGCCGTGGCGTCGCGATCAGTTTGCGGCGTGGCAGGCGGCGGGTGCCCTCGATCGCGAGGGCCTGCCGACGTTTCACCTGCTGCAACCAGAGGGCATGGCCGAGTGGTCGCCGCTGATGTCGCGGGAGAAAACCGCCACGCGCAGCATCGCCCGCGTGGAGATCGCCGAGGGCCGCGCCGCCTTGGGCCATTGGCCCGTGGCGGATTCGCGGCTGGGCACGGAGACGCGCGTGGAGCTTCCCCTCAGCGCCCGGTAGTGCCGACGCCGATCTTCTGGGTGCTGCGGCGCTGGGCCTCCTGATACAGTCGGCCGTTCTCTCCCCATTGGCCCGCCGCCAGCTCCTCCAGGCACTGGGTGGCCTCGGGCGAATCGGGGTCGTTGCGCTGCCAGAATTCCAATGCCTCGCGAGCCTTGGGGTGCCCCAGGCGGAGGTATGCCAGAGCCTGCCCGCGCAGCGCCGTCGGTTCCTCGCGATGCGCGCGCAGGTACATCTGGAATCCATTGAGCGCATCGAGATATCGGCCGGCCTCCAGCGCCAGCGTCGGCTTGCGCAGTGCCCCGGGCGCGTCCGATGCGATCTCGGTGACGGCCTGCTCCAGTTCTTTCAGCGTCTTTTCCCTCAGCAGCGCCGCCACGATCGCGCGCTGGTAGTCCAGCGTCGCCGCGAGCAAGTGAATCGAGTACGGCAGCCCGACGACCGAGACCGCGCCGGCAGTCGCGAGGAGCGCCTTGAGCACGCCGTCGGAGCCCTCCATGCGCAGGAGGCCGATGCTCGCCTCGATGGCCCTCATCCAACCGCAGTCGTGCCCCGCCAGGATCGGCAGGACAAACGCATGGGGCAGGATCACCAGCAGCCACGTGAACACCAGCGCCACCACCGCGCCGAAGCACACCGCCAGCCACGCGGGCGCCATCGCCTGGTCGTAGAGCAGCACACCCGAGAGCAACCCTGCATACGCGCCGATCGTGATCAGCAGCACCACGCCCAGCGACCACCCGATGACGGCGAGGAGCCCTGTAGCCTCGAAGGCGAGGCCCAACTCCCTCCACAGCGACGAGCCGCGAAAGTAACCCGTCCGCCGCGCGCGATTCACGATACGCAACGACGCCAGCAGGAACACCGCCAGCAGTGTGCTGGTCAGCGATCCTGCCACGATCAGCGGAACCCGCATCGCGGAGGGCCACGCGCCAACGTCGGTCAGGTCCTCCGGCTCCCATGTTCGATATCCGAGCACGAAAACCCCCGCACACAGCGCGCACCCGACCACCCATATTCCGAACGCAAGGCCCCACAGTTCGCCGAGGGGGCCAATCAACCGCGGCCCGCACACCAACTGGAAGGACCAAGCCTCGCGAAGCTGGAGCTTGAGCGGCTTGAGCGGCAGCTTGGCCCGATGGGCGGAGAGCGGGTGCCCCCCCGCGCGGATCAGGAACGGCGCCCGCCCCCCCAGCGCGAGCCCGCCCAGTATCGCAAAAACGATCGCGAGCCGCCCGAGGGCGTCCTCAACATAGGCGGGGATGATCAGGCGCACCGCCATCGTCTGCAGGGACGCCGCGCTGGACAACAGCGCCACCGCCGCCACCAGCAGCCCGCCGCCCAGCATCCGCGCCGCATCGGATTGGCCGGTCTGGCGGAGCGCCGCCCTTACCGAGAGCGCCACGATCGCCGCCACGCCGGCAAGCGCGCACGCCGCCGCCACGAATCCCGGCGCCAGGAGCGCGCCCCCGACAGACAGCACGATGATGGACCACAAAATTGCCGACAACACCACTCGACCTCCTCCGGTCGTCGCGTGAACGCTGTATTTCATTGCAGCGCCATGCCTCCGGTGTCATCGGGAATCATTCCAGAGAGAGGGTCGCCCCCATGAAGCGCCTTGTTTACTTCGTGCTCGCCGCCATCTTTCTTGGGCTCGGCGCCCTCCCGGCTCAGGAAGCCCCCCAAGCGGGAAAGTACACCGCCCGCGGTAAGCTGCTGACCACCGATGGCGAACCCGCCGCCAACGTCACCGTCATGATCGAGGTCTTCGACAAGCGAGTTCGCCGCCAAGTGGGGTACGACTCAACGCGGTCGGACGTCGCGGGGGAGTTCGTCTTCGACTTGGAGAAGTATGCCGACGCGCCCGAGCTTGCCCTGCAGTTCAACACCCAGTCGCCGCGCTATCGCCAGGCCCTGCGCATCGTGGAGATCAAGAACGAGGAATTCCCCTGCGCCGTGGAACTCCAGCTGGAGCCCGGCAGCGTTGGGCGCGGCGTCGTCGTCGATCCCAAGGGCAATCCCATCGAGGGCGCCAGCGTCGCAACGGAGGGGAGCATCACGGTGGAGACGAACGCGCAGGGGATCTTCGAGATTTTCGGCCTCCATGCCTTCGGCAGCTCCCGCCTCGCCGCCTACAAGGACGGCTACAGCACCAGCTTCCTCGCCGTGGAGAGCGCGACGCCAACCCTCATCGACGGCCTGCGCATCGAGATTTCCCCCGCCGCCAACCTGGTGGGAGTCGCACTGGATCCTTTCGACAAGCCGATCCCCCGCGGCGTTGTGCGCCTCAAGATCGGGGACCGATATCGCCAGGAGCGCCTCAAGCGCGATGGCACCTTCGCCTTCGACGCGGTGCCGGTGAATCTGGATGGCGTTACGATCATCCTGCAGGCGGATCAGTTTCCCGATGTCCAGCGCACCTTCTCCGCCGACAACTACGCCACGGAGACGATCACGCTGCGCGCGGGCTGGCCACTGGAACTCGATGGCCGCGTCGCCAACCCCGATGGCTCCCCCGCCATCGGCTCGCGCGTGATGGTGTCCATCGACCCGCGCGCGCGCCCGCTGGAGTTCCACACCGACGCCGCGGGCCGCTGGCGCGCCTCGCCGCTCGATCCCGGAACGGCGTGGGTCGTTGTCGCCCTTCCCGCCGAGCCCGACGCTCGCAGCGCCATGGGCGAACTCGAAATCGTGGCGGGCGCCGTCGGGGCCAGTTTCACCGGCAATGTCGATCCCTGGCCCGCCGGTTTTCGCTCGACATTCGAGGTCAAGATCGATGGCAAACGCATCGCCATGACCCGCACCGACAGCGGGCGCGGCGCCCTGCCGGGCGTCATCCGCTATGACGGCGAGATCGACGAGAAGATGGCGCGCATCGAGGGGAAGCTGACCGTGGCGGAGAACGGCGCGACGGGCACCTTCCGCGCGACGGCCTATCGACCCGGCTCAACCATCGCCGGCCAGTGGGACCTCCGCGAGCAGATCGGCGAAGGGCGCCGCACCGCATCCGCCGTGCAGCGCCGCGTGGCCGGCGCCCCGTTTGCCGGGATGCAGCGCTTGGACCTTCAGTTGTCCAGTCCGCTCGCCGTCGCGGGAAAAGTGCTTCTGGCAAACGGAGAGCCGCTGGGCGTGGGCGTCGTCCACCTCAACTCGTGGAATGGCACCCAGATCCTCCGCCGTTTCAGTCCGATCACCGCGGGCGGAGCGTTCCGCCTGGAGGGAATGCCCGAGGGGGCCCTTGAGATCATCGTCGTCGATGGGGAGGGTCAGCTCCACGCCCCCCCACTGTATACACGCTCTGGAATCGAGGACCTGGTTGTAGTCCCCGATCCTCCGGAGGCCGACGAAATGGACCCGCTTCCGTAGTGCCCGGCGCGCTTTCGCCGCTTTCCCGCTCGACATCAGGGGTTTAATTGCCGACCATTTGGGCCGATAATATCGGGGTGCCCTGTGCAATGCCGATTCAGAGCCGAGCCGCCGGGAGCATGAAGTGAGCGATCAGGACTTCAAGACCCGGCTCGTATTCGACGATCTCGACGCCGCCTTGGCCCACGAGCCCGGACGGACGATCAAGAGCTTGAACGGTGGGCGCGCGAATACCACGAAGCGCCACCACGGCAAGGGCGCTTCCACCACGGAGAACGAGAAGCCGCCGGCAGAGGCGGAAGAGCACTTCGCCACCGCGCTGATCCCGCATGTCGGCACAGTGGAGGCCGCGAGCCTCGACGGCGTGGAGGCCGAAGATTTCGACGCGGGCAGCTTCGGCGGGCTCACCAGCAAGGATGGCAGCTTCCAGCTCTCCCATCTGATCGGCAAGGGAGGCCAGGGCGAGGTATGGGAAGCCCTGCAGGTCGAGCTCGGTCGCGTCGTCGCGGTCAAGCGCTCCCGCGTCACCGGCAATGCCCAGCTGGACTTCATCAAGGAGGCCTACACCTCCGCCCAGCTCGACCATCCAAACATCGTCCCCGTGTACGACATCGGCCTGGTTACGGCGGATGGCCGGCGCGTTCCGTTTCTTGCGATGAAGCGCGTCGTGGGCCGTTCATGGCAGGCCGCCCTCGCGCACGACCGCGAGGAGAAGCATCTGAGCCACGACGACTTCCTCGCGCGGCACCTGCAAATCCTGATCCCCGTCATCAATGCCGTCGCCTATGCCCACAACAAGCGCATCATCCATCGCGACCTGAAGCCCGGCCAGGTGATGCTTGGCGAGTACGGAGAGGTCTTCCTCCTCGACTGGGGACTCGCCATCCTGCTGGACGAGGTTCAACCCCCCGCGGCGCCGGAGCACCAGACGCCCCCCAACAAGTTCTACACGCTGGACACCGCCACCAATCCCGCCGGCACGCCCGTCTACATGGCTCCGGAGCAGGCCACCGCAGACACCGTGGGGCTGGGAATCCACACCGATGTCTATCTCCTCGGCGCGATCCTCTTCGAGATCGTCGTCGGCAAGCCTCCCCACTCCGCCGACACCGTTCGCAAGGCGATGATGAAGGCCCAGATGAACGAATGCCTTCCCTATCCCGACGATGCGCCGGAGGAACTTACAGCGCTGATCGACCGGTGTCTTGCCACGGACCCCGCGGACAGGCCCAAGCGCGTTCTGGAAATCCGCCGGGGGATCGAGGACTACCTCTCGGGCGCGTCCAAGAAGGATCTCTCCCGCCGCCAGACCGCCAAGATCATGGCGACCAACGATCTCGGCGACTACGAGCATCTCTCCGTCGCCGCCAAGGAACTCAGTCAGGCCGCGGTCCACTGGCCCGACAACCCCGACATTCTCCCGTGCCGGGAAAAGCTACTCACGCACTTCGTGGATGTCGCCCTGATAAACAGGGACTTCCTCATTGCGGAGCTTCAGGCAGACCGCGTCGAGCGCGTGGAACTCGCCGAGGATTTGCGCAGGCGCATCGCCGCCGCCCGCGAGCAGGCGATCAGGGACATTCCCCCGATCCCCCTCTTCAACCGCACGCGCACCGCCCTCTTCGTCGGCGTCTATCTGCTGATCATCGTGGCGGTGTTTGCCATCGAGCGCGCCGCCAACAAGATCATCGCCCGCGAAGTCCACGACAAGGCCATGTCCGTGGCCGCGCTGGCCGCGGGGACAATCCGGCCCGATGACCTTCGCGCGGTGGACGAAACCCGGGATATCTATACGCCCGCATTCCAACGAATCCTCAACCAGCTTGGCTTCTTCCGCAAATCCAACGACGACATTCGCTACATCTACGTCTTCAAGCGCGAGCCGGGACTTGGCGAGGGTGTGTGGCGCGTTCTGGTCGATGCCGATCCCGTCGATCTGGACCTCAACGGCGACGGCACCATCTCCAACGACGAGAAGGGCCAGCTCCCCGGCGAGCTGTACACGGAAGGCACCCTGGAAATGCAGGCGGCAATGGATACCATGACGCCGACGAGTGGAAACGTGCAGGACGACTGGGGAGATTTCGTCAGCGGATTTGCCCCCGTCATCGACCCCCGCAGCCGCAACCCCGTCGCGCTTGTCGGGATCGACATCAAGGCCGAAACCGTGACCGCACGCCTCAACAGGGTCTTCCGATTCACCCTCGCCGGCGCCGCCGTGATCCTCGCCCTGCTGACCGCCGCGCTGCTCGCCTTCTTCCAAAGCCGCCGGACCCTCGAGCAGATCCGCTACCTGCAGGAAGAGCGCAGAAAGCGGAACTCCGAGGGACGAGGAAAGAAGATTTATCTGGGGTAGGGGCGTTTCCTACCGAATGGTGGTTGGCCAGTGAAGTCGACCCCTTTGGACGAGATGGACAACATGGACTTGATGAACGTCCATCGTGTCCGTTCCGTCCATTTGGTCCATCGAGTTACAGTGGCACCAAGAATCTCCAAAATGCTCCCGTAGAATAGGGCAGGAGCCTCGCCCCGCCATTCCACGCTACTTCGCTGCCAAGTCCACCCGCCCCCAGTGGGTGTTTTCCCGCGCCATGCCCTTCTTCGCATTCGGCGCGCCCCACAATTCCACGTTGCGGGAGATGCCCTTGGTGGATGTCTGGGTGGAGAAGTACTCCATCCCCACAATTTCCCCCGTCTTGTTGCGGGCCCATCCGGTGAAGATCACCGAGTGACCGGAGGGCGACTTCGCCTTATTGGGATCGAAGCGCCGCCAGATTTGCACGAAGTCGCCCGGCAGCGCGTCCTCCTCCAAGATCGTCTTGCCGAGACCGTAGGCCTCAAAAGCCGCCGAGGGCCCCGGGCCGTTGACATTCTCGACGAACCACAGGCGCTTGAATTTCGAGAAACCATCCGCCACGAGGTAAGGCTTCGCGGAGGCCCCGTGAAGTTCCGCGTGGCGCGCCAGCGCCTTCACGAAGACCTCCAGCGTCAGCCCGCAGCAATACGTGCGGCCCTTCTCTTCGCCGCGCATCACACAGACGCCGTCGAGGAGGATGTCCTCCGAGACGCCGTCATAGCTCCCCTCGCTCTTCTTCGGCCACCAGTAGCCGTGCGTCCCATCGGTCGGATAGGAAGCCGCCACATCGAGCACGATGCGGTTGAACTCGGGAAGCGTGTCCATGGCGATGGGATCGATCATCGGCTTTCTCGAACAGGAGGCCACCATCAACGGCACCAGGGCCAACAGTGCAAATGCCTTCGCGATTGTCATCCGTCCATGCTGTCCATTTCGTCTAGATGGTCAATCACGGCCTCGAACCAGCCCTCCATCGCCCCCACACGGAAACCAACCCATCCCACGCCAGCACCACCCCCGCCGACCAAACCAGAAAAATGAGCGGCGCCGCAGGCGACGCAAGCCGCCAGCCAGTGCCAAGCGGGACGATTACCGCAACGGGAAACAGGAAGGCCGCATACGCGACCGCCACCCACCAGGCCTCCCGCCGCCGCCAAAGCGCCCACGCCCCCAGAATCCCGAAGGCCATCGCCAGCTCGCTTCCGCGAAACAACGAGCCATGGGGAAACCGGTACAGGAACACGTCCACAAATCCCATCGCCACGCGCCTTGCCGAAGCCAGAACGCCCCCATCCGTCAGCAGCACACCCGAACCGATGACATCGCCCGCATACGGATTCGCATTCCAATCAGCCCATGTCGCGGGAAAGCCGGGCTCGCCGATATGCGCCAGGTTGTAGTAATAGCGCGTGTGGACGTTGGCGCTGTAGAGCAGGTCGCCATCGCCAACCCGCGCGTTGTAGAGAAGGTGTGGTACCAGCGGCACGATGGCCAACGCCGCGGCCACGGCCACCTCTCCCCACTTCCACCGCTGCCTCCACGCCACCCAGGCCAGCAGCGGGACGAGAAGGAAGGCGTTGTTGATCCGCAGCAGCGCCAGCGCGGCGCCGATCATCCCAAACGCAATGGCGCGCGCCCACACGTGCCCGGGCAGATAGAGCAACGCCGCGATCAGCCCGAGGAACAGCCCGCTCAGCAAATCGTCGCGCAGTCCCTCCGCCGAGAACTCAGCCAGGAACGGCGTCGCGGCCATCATCCCCGCGGCGACGATCCCCGCCAACGGGCCAAACAGCCGCCGCCCGACCGCCCATGTGAGCACCACTGGCAGCAGCCCCAGCCAGATCCCGGCGAATCGCTGGGAGACGCCCGTCCCCGGCATGATCGTAAACCAGGCCCTCAGCACCGCCGGAAACAAAGGCTCCCGCACCCATGGCGCGTGCATCTGGCTGGTTTCATAGAACGACCCCGTTCGCGCGATCTCTCCATATCCAGCCGCGTCAGGGAGGAGCGGCGCATTGCGGCCCTCCACGAAAGCCCCCCACCGAAACAAGATCGCAAGCCCCACGATCCCGGCCAGAAAGCACGCCTCGGCGATTCTTGGATCGAATCCCTCGGTCTTTGTCATGTGCTTTACTATGACAACGCCACCCGCCCCGAGGAAGAAGCTGACCGTGAGGACCATGAGCGGCTGCAACAAGTCGTAATAGAATCCAGCCGATACCGCAAACACAGCCCCCGCCAAGCCCCATAGCATGACGGATCGCCGGAATCCCCGTCGCCCGCTGTAAGTCATGAAGAGTGAGACCGCCACAGGGAGGAGCGCACCGAAAATCGTGGCGGGAAACATCAGCGGCGCGTCGGCCTTTCGGGCGGAGGAGAACCGAACCGACAAGCGACTTAGCAGGACGCCTTCGCCATCCTCTGCTCTCGGCGAGACCTCGACTCGCCAACGGCCCACGAGTGTCCATCCCTGCGGCACCGGATCATCGTCCTCCAGCGCGGCGGTTTCTCCCGGAATCACGCCGGGCTTGGTGATCCGCTTCAGCGAGTCACCCATCGGGATCGAGGCAACCGCCGTCCAAGTTCTTGGGCTCGGGCCCGATACGTGGATGTGGGCGCTCCGCCAAGGACCCACCGGCGAGATGACCCGGATCGCTGAGTCCCGCCCGCCCGGCGCAAGCCGATCTCCCTCGCGCCGCCAGGGCCCCGCCAGTTCGAGCGTCCCAGTCGTTGGCTCCGAACGCCCGGGTCGCAGCACCACTTCCTGATCGGGGTACTCGGGATCCGAGAGATCAATCGGCACCAGCCCCGGCAGTAGCACCCACAGCCCCAGCGTCACGGCGAGGAGGAACCGCCACTCGGGCGAAACTTGCCCGGCCAGGTTGCGTAGTCGATTCATCATGCCGCGACCATCCGACGCCAACTCGCAGGGCCGCGAGCGCAAACACGCGTCGAGACGGGTTGACCTCGCAAGCAACGATGCAACACCGTGCCGCTTCCTCGGAGGAGAACGATGGGCAACAGCAAGGACGCGAAGCACCCCAGCGACGGCGGCCGCATTAAAACCCCGAGCTTTCCGGGCGGAAACGCTCATTGGAAACCTTGCCTTGTGGTTGTTTCTGGGCTCTTTATCCTGGATCACATCACCAAGTTCTGGGCCATTGCCGCGCTTAGGCCCAGCTATTGGAACAGCGACGGGATGACACTGGAGCAATGGAACAACCGCCCCGCGATCACCGTGGTGCCGGGCCTGCTACGCTTCGTCTATGCGGAAAACAAGGGCGCGGCGTTCTCGATCCTCGATGGCTACGTCGGCGTCCTCGCCATTATTAGCGTCCTCGCCGCTGCCGCGCTGATCTGGTTCTGGAGGTCGCTTCCTGCGGATCAGTTCCGGGGGCGCATCGCCGTGGCACTCGTCTTCTCCGGCGCCGTCGGCAACCTAGTGGACCGCGTTTTCCGCGGCTATGTGGTGGACTTCATCGACGCCTATTGGCGAGACCACCATTGGCCCACGTTCAACATCGCCGATTCCTGCATCTGTGTGGGGGGGGGGATGTTGATCTTGCTCTTTGCACGGGGGAAGATTTGATGCAACCCGGCCTCGGGAAGATCCTCATTACCGTCGGCCTCGTCCTCGCGGCTTTTGGGGTGATCTTACTCGCCATCGAACGCTTCGGCTTCCGCGCCCTTCCCGGCGACATCAACGTCCAACGCCCCGGCTACTCTTTCTCGTTTCCGATCGTAACCTGCATCGTCCTCAGCGTGATCCTGTCCATCATCTTGAACCTGATCGGGCGCAAGTAACGGCTTTCTGCTTGACGCGACCCCTCAAGCGTCTTTCCCTGACGCTCCTTATGAGCACCGAACCCACCCTAACGCCCGATTCCGACGACGCCAAGGCCCTTGGCCGCGCCGTCCGCGTGGGGGAGTTGATCGACCTCTACGGGCCGCTCCTCACTGATCGCCAGCTTCAGTTCCTTCGCCTGCACTATGGCGAGGACCTCTCCTTCGGCGAGATTGCCCAGGAATTCGGCGTCTCCCGCCAGGCGATTCACGACGCCGTCAAGCACGGCATCCAATCGCTGGAGGAGTACGACGCCAAACTGGGCTTTGGTTCCAAGGATATCCCGGATCGCCGCCAGGGCGCCGAAGAAACAGCGCGACCCGCCGCGTCCGAGGGCGTCCAGCAAAGTGGCATGACGGGCCTTGCCCCATGCATCGCCGCCCTGGAGAATATTCAGGATCGCCTGCAGCGCTGTGGCGGCGTTCTCTATAACCCAGAGGGCATCTCCAGCGACTTGGGCGCTGTCCTCGACCGCCTGCGCGGGCTATCCGAGGACTGAGTTTCACTCCGCTAACCGACTGATAACAGGAACCTTATGTTCGACTCGCTGGGCGACAAATTCGAGGCCGTGTTCAAGAAGCTCCGGGGTCAGAGTACCCTGAGCGAGACGAACATGAAGGACGCCCTGCGGGAAGTCCGCCTCGCCCTGCTGGATGCCGACGTCAACTACAAGGTCGTCAAGGACTTCGCCACGGCAGTCCAAGTCCGGGCCCTGGGCGCCGAAGTCCTGAAGGGCGTCAATCCCGCCCAGCAGCTCATCAAGATCGTCCACGACGAGTTGGTGACGATGATGACGGGCGAGGGCACCAACCCCGACCGCCCCTTTGTCGTGCAGCCCGGCAAGATGAATACCATCATGATGCTGGGTCTTCAGGGGGCAGGCAAGACCACCTTCTGCGGCAAACTGGCCTCCTATCTGACCAAGAAGAGCTGCCGTCCGCTCCTCGTCGCCTGCGACATCTACCGCCCCGCCGCCATCGAGCAGCTCAAGACGCTGGGCAAGTCCCTCAACATTCCCGTCTATGCGCGCGACACCGAGACCCCCGTGGTCGAGATCGTCCGCGGCGCCCTCGCCCAGGCCAAGGAAAGCGGTCGCGATGTCCTTATCATCGACACCGCCGGCCGCCTGCACATCGACGAGGTGAAGATGGACGAGTTGATCGCCGTCCGCGATCAGTTCCACCCCGACTACACCTTCCTTGTCGCCGACGCGATGACGGGCCAGGACGCCGTGAATTCCGCCATGGCCTTCAACGAGCAGGTCGGCATCGACGGCGTTTGCCTCACCAAGATGGACGGCGATGCGCGCGGTGGCGCGGCGCTCTCGATCAAGGCCGTCACCGGCAAGCCCATCGTCTTCGTCGGCACCGGCGAGAAGTCCGACAATCTCGAGCAGTTCCATCCCGACCGCGTTGCCAAGCGCATCCTGGGGATGGGCGATGTCGTTTCCCTCGTCGAGAAGGCCCAGGAAGCCATCGACGAATCCGAGGCGATGGACATGCAGGACAAGCTCGCCTCGGGCACGTTCTCCTACGACGATTTCGTGAAGCAGATGCGGACGATCCGCAAGATGGGCTCCCTCAAGGGGCTCCTCGGGATGCTTCCCGGCGTCGGCGCGATGCTCAAGGACGTGGACAACGAAATGCTAGACCGCGAGCTTGGAAAAACCGAGTCGATGATTCAGTCCATGACCGCCGAGGAGCGCCGCAACGGAACGCTCGTTTCGAAGGAAGGGCGCCGCCGCGACCGCATCGCCAAGGGGAGCGGACGGTCACTCAAGGAAGTCAACGACCTTGTTCGCAACTTCGAGCAAATGCGCGCCATGATGCAGCAGATGGCGGGCGGAGCGGGCGGAATGATGGGCGGGCTCGGTGGGATGATGGGCGGCATGAACCCCTTTGGCGGGGGCGGCCCGGGGATGGGCGGAATGCCGATGCCGGGAATGGGAGGCGGTCCGCCGATGAGCAAGAAGATGCTCCGCGCCCAGAAGGAAATGATTCGTCAGCAACAGCGCGAGTTGGACGCCAACCGCCCGCGCCCCAAGAAGAACCGCAAGCGCAAGCGATAGAAGCGCCACGGCAAGAGACCACGAAACCGCCCCGCCACCCCCAGACCTACATCGCGCCAAGGAACCAGACCCAGATGGTAAAGATCCGCCTCACCCGCATCGGACGCACGCACGACGCCTTCTTCCGCATCATCGTCGCCGATAGCCGCCGCGCCCGCGACGGCAAGTTCATCGAGATCATCGGCCGCTATCAGCCGACCATGAAGGACAACCAGATCATGGTGGAGGAGGAGCGCGCGTTCTATTGGCTCCACAACGGCGCCCAGCCCAGCGAGACGGTCCGCTCCATCCTGCGCAAGCAGGGCATCATGAAGAAGTACCACGAGACCAAGGCCGCCGCCAAGAAGGAGCTTCAGGCCAGCAAGGCCTGAGGCACCCCGCCGCTTGAAATTCCGGCCTGAAGAATGCGATGCCATTGGATGGCCCCCCAATCTGGGGGCCGTCCGTGGCTTCCGGCTGGAAGGCCTTTCGCCGCAGTTTCGCCCAAATGCCCGCCGAGGTCCGTTTTTTCTTCTTGCCGTTCAAGGCCCGAGCATGGGCTATCACCTCGACATTCTGTAATACAGCCCGTTGCAGTCACCTGTTCCAGCTGAGCGCGGAGTTACCGCCAAGGAGTATAGCCACGATGAGTGATGAAGAGACCACAGAACCGACCCCGCACAACCTGCAGGAACTCATCCAGTACATTGCCAAGGCCCTCGTCGATGACGAGAACAACGTCACGGTCAAGTCCGTGGAGAGCGAAACCTCCGTTATTCTGGAACTCCACGTCGCCAAGGAAGACGTCGGCAAGGTGATCGGCAAGGGCGGCCAGACGGCCAAGGCCCTGCGCAAGATCCTCAGCGCCGCCGCCACCAAGCACAACAAGAAGTCTCTCCTCCAGATTGTGGAATGAGCGAGCCGGACGAGTGGGTCATCGTCGGCTTCGTGATGGGGCCTCACGCGCTCCGCGGGGCCGTCATGATTAAGCCCTTGACGCGAGGCGCCGAGGAATTCATGGACGCCCCACTCGAGAAGGTCCGCCTTCGCCGTGCAGGCGTCCTGCTTGAGACCTTGACGTTCAAGACCAAGGCGGTCCACAAGGGCCAGATCATGGCCACCTTCGTCGAAATCCCCGACCGCGTCGCCGCGGAGGGAATCGCCAAGAGCGAGCTCGTGATTCCCCGGACTGATCGCTGGGAACTGCCGGAGGGGAAGTACTACTTCGACGATCTGGTGGGGATCGAGTTGTTCGATGCCGACAGCGGCAAGCGCCTTGGCGTCGTGATCCGCGCGGTCGAGGGCGGCGCCCACGACTACCTGGCGATGGAGCACCCCACCGTCCCCCGCAGGGAAGTCCTGATCCCGCTGATCCCCGAGTTTGTTCCCTCCGTTGACACCGCCGCGCGGCGGGCGCTCGCGCGCCTGCCAGAAGGGCTGCTGGACCTTTGATTTTCCTAGCCTTCCTCAAGTGCCTCCGGCCCAAGCAGTGGATCAAGAACCTGCTGATTTTTGCCGGCCTTATCTTCGCCCAGAAGTGGGGCGACCAGCAGCTCGTCGTCAACTCGCTGATCGCCTTCGCCGTGTTTTGCGCCCTTAGCGGCGTGGTCTATATCACCAACGATATCCTCGACGCCGACAAGGACCGCCTCCACCCCAAGAAGCGCAAACGCCCCATCGCAAGCGGCGCCATCAGCCCCACCGCCGCCGGGATCGGCGCCGTGATCCTTTTGGTCGCCGCCCTGATTGCCGCGTGGGGCGTGACGTTTCACTTCTTCGTAACCGCCGTGGTCTATGTGGCGCTGGTTTCGGCCTATTCATTCAAGTTCAAGCATGTCGTTATCCTCGACATCATGCTGCTGGCGATGGGCTTCGTGGTCCGCGCGATCGCGGGCATCGAGGCCATCAACGTGGATCCGGCCAACGACCCCATCTCGATCACCCCCTTCTTTATCCTTACCACGCTTTTCCTGGCGCTCTTTCTCGCCATTGCCAAGCGCCGCAACGAGATGGTCGTCATGCAGGGAAACGCGTCGGAAACCCGCAGGGTGCTGGCGGACTACAGTACCGAATACCTGGACGTGCTGCTCACCGTGGCCACCACGGGCGTCATCACGAGCTACGCCGCCTGGGCCACGATCGGCGGCTTTGCCAAGATCGAGGGCAACTACACGATGGTCTTCACCATGCCATTCGTCCTGTACGGCATCTTCCGCTACCTGTGGCTGGTTTTCCGGCGCGACGAGGGTGGCGCGCCGGAGGAACTCCTCTTCACAGATAAACCGCTCCTCGCCAGCGTCGCCCTGTGGATGATTACCGTGGTTGCCATCCTGGCCTGAGAGGGACTAGGATTACCAGTTCTCCCGGGAGACGCGCCACCCGGCCCTCCCCCCCAACGAGAGTAAGGATCGATCAAACATGGCTGATAAGTTGAGAGTCGGCGTGGTGGGCGTGGGCCATCTGGGCCAGCACCATGCCCGGAACTATCACGAGAACGACCGCTGCACGCTGGCCTATGTCTGCGACGTCCACGGCCACCAGGGCCGCAAGATCGCCCGCTCCTATGGCGCCAAGGCCATCAAGGACTACACCGATCTGATCGGCAAGGTGGACGCCGTGAGCATCGCGACCCCCACCGAGACCCATCACGAGATCGCCAGCACGCTCCTCCGCGAGGGGATCCACTGCCTTGTCGAGAAGCCCATCTGCACCACCGTCTTGGACGCCCGCGCGCTGGTCGAGATCGCGCGGCAGAAGTCCCTCGTCCTCCAGGTCGGCCACATCGAGCACTTCAACGTCGCCGTGCAGAGGCTGAAGGAACTCCTCACCACGCCGCGCTTTCTGGAAGTCCATCGCCAGGGGCCCTTCGACCCGCGCGTCAAGGACGTTGGCGTGGTCATGGACCTGATGATCCACGACATCGACATCGTCCTGCGTCTGGTCAATTCGCCGATCCGGTCGATCGAGGCCGTCGGCGTCGCGATCCTCACCGACAAGGAGGACATCGCCAACGCGCGCCTCCATTTCGAGAACGGCTGCATCGCCAACCTGACCGTGTCGCGCGTCACCCCCAAGCCGCTGCGCAAGCTGCGCGTATTTCAGGACGACGCGTATATCTCCCTCGACTACCGCAACCAGACGATGGAGGTCTTTCGCCGCAAGCTGCGCGACAAGCCCAAGCCCACCGAATCGAAGTACTACATCGAATCCAAGCGCCTGCGCGTGAAGCGCCAGGAGCCGCTCAAGCTGGAGCTCGACCATTTCCTGAGCTGCGTGGAGGAGCGGAACCTGAACCCGCAAACCACCGGCGAGCAGGCCCTCGAGGCGCTCGATGTCGTCGTGAAGATCACCGAGATCATCCGCGCCACCACGGTTCCGTTCCCCGTGATGAAGCCGCCGATCATCGACTCGAAATAGCCACGGTCCCGGCCGGCGCGAGGCAAGATGCGGAAGCTCCACCTGTTCCTCATCGCCGGGGAGGAAAGCGGCGATACACACGGCGCCAACCTGTTGGAGGCGCTGCACGCCTATCATCCCGCCATCGAGGCCGTTGGCCTTGGCGGCGAGCACATGGAAAAGGCGGGGATGAAACTCCGCCGGGACATGAAGAAGGATCTCGCGATCATCGGCCTGGCCGGCGTCGTCACCAATTTCCCCAAGATTGCGCGCGTCTTCAAGGACACCGAGGCCTATCTTCAGCAGCACCGCCCCGACGCCCTGATCCTGATCGACTACCCCGGCTTCAACATCCGCATGGCGCAGCGCGCCAAGAACCTTGGAATTCCCGTGATCTGGTACATCAGTCCCCAAGTCTGGGCGTGGAAAAAGGGCCGCATCAAGACCCTCGCGCGCACGGTTGACCTGATGCTCCTGATCTTTCCGTTCGAGATCCTCACCTACAAGGGCCGCGGCATCAACACCGTCCACGTGGGGCACCCTCTCTTCGACGAGATCACACTGGAGATGACCCGCGAGGAAGTGTACAAGTTCCACGGCCTCGACACCGGCCAACCCCTCGTCACGCTGGTTCCCGGCAGCCGCAAGCGCGAGGTCCGCGACTTCCTCCACATCATGCTGCAGGGCGCCCTGCGCTATCGCGAGACGCACCCCGACACCCAGTTTGCGGTGATCCGCGCGACTACCATCGACGAGGAATTGCTCCACGAGATCATCGCGCGGGAGAACCTTCCCTTTGCCGTGAAGGTCGTTAGCAAGCACCGCCACGACCTGCGCAAGCACGCCGATTTCTCCTGGGTGAAGAGCGGCACCTCCACCCTGGAGGCCGCCATCCTCGGCGCCCCCCACCTGATCGTCTACAAGGTGAGCTGGCTTACCTGGGTGATCGGCAAGCAGCTGCTGACCAACAGCGTCATCGGCCTGCCCAACATCGTCGCCGACAAGCAGATCGTGCCCGAGCTCCTGCAGGACGAGTTCACCCCGCTCAATCTTGCGGAGCAGACGGCCGCCTATCTCGACCACCCGGACCAGTATGCCCGAATGGTGGACGACCTTCGCCGCGTGAAGGAAAAACTTGGCGGGCCCGGCGCAAGCCGCCGCGCCGCGCGCGCCATCCTCAAACTCTTTGGCATCGACCCCGATCCCACCGACACAACCGCCACCCGGGATCGCCGGACGTTCCTCCAGCGCGATGATTTCCCAAGCGATCACTACGGGACCAACCTGGAGAATCAGAAATGAGAAGGAAACCAGTCGTCGCCATCGTCGGGCGCCCCAACGTCGGCAAGTCCACGCTGTTCAACCGCATCTTCGGAGAGCGCAAGGCCGTCGTCCACCCGCTTCCCGGGATGACGCGCGACCGCCACTATGCCGACGCGGCATACCGCATGAGGCCCTTCACGGTCATCGACACCGGCGGCTATGAGGACAGCACGGGCTCTCATCTGCTCCAGCAGATGCGCCAGCAGTCGATCATCGCCATCGACGAATCCGACCGCGTCATCTTCCTGGCCGACGCACACACCCCCGACGATCCCGTGGATCAGGAAATCCTGGAGCGCTTGCGCTCCTCCGGGCGGCCCTTCTTCCTCGCCGTCAACAAATGCGACAACGTCTATATGGAGAATCAGGCGATCGCCGATTTCTCCCGCTACGGCCTCGACGCCGTGTATCCCATCAGCGCGCTCAAGGGCGATGGCATCTACGACCTGATGGACGATGTGACCAAGGACTTTGCCATGTGGGACGTCGACACGGAGACGCTCGACGACACCCGCACCAGCGTCGCCATCGTGGGACGCCAGAACGCCGGAAAGTCCACGCTGCTGAACCGTCTCCTAGGCCAGGAGCGCGTCATCGCCAACCCGATGCCCGGCACCACGCGCGACGCCATCGACGCCGACGTGCAGGTGGACGGCATGCCCTTCACCATCATCGACACCGCCGGCATCCGCCGCCGCGGCAAGATCGAAAACGGCCCGGAGAAGCTCAGCGTCCACTCGTCCTTCCGCGCCATCGAGCGTTCCCACGTCTCCGTCCTGGTCATCGACGGCAGCGAGGGCATCACCGCCCAGGACCAGCATGTGGCGGGCTACATCCTGGAGCGCCGCAAGGCCGCCATCATCCTCATCAACAAGTGGGACCTTGTTCCCGACCGCGAAGCCGCCTTCGGCGCGATCCTCAAGAATATCCGCCGAGAGTTCAACTTCATGCCCTGGGCGCCGATCCTCACCGTCAGCGCGCTCACCGGCCAGCGCACGTTCAAGCTCTGGGATCTCATCCGCAACTGTGCCCTGAACTTCCGCAAGGAATTCCAGACCGCCGAGCTGAACCTGGTCCTCAAGAAGGCCGTCAGCTACGTCAGCCCGCCCACACACAAGGGCAATACCCTCACGATCAAGTATATCACCCAGACGGGCAGCAAGCCGCCGACGTTCTCCCTCTTCGTCAACAACCCCGACTTCCTGCATTTCGGATACAAGCGCTATCTCGCCAACCAGTTCTACGAACAGCTTGGCCTTGAAGGCACGCCGCTACGCCTCCGCATTCGCCGCAAGGCCCCGCCCCGCGGCTGGGACGCGAACGCGCGCGAGGAGTGGTATGCCGAGCGCGGCGGCAGCCCCAAGCGCCGCAAGAGCGCCGGAGCCTATCTGGAAGACGGCACCGACATCTCCCACCAGTTCGGCCTGGAGGACGACTTTGGCATCTGGGAGAACGCCTTCGAGGGCGGCGGCGACGACGACGAGGGCGACGACGAGTGATCACTGGCCTGACCGCCATCGCGATCCTGCTGCTCTGCTACGTCGTCGGCGGGATTCCGTCGGGCCTCCTGATTGCCCGCTCGGCGGGCGGCATCGACATCCGCGAGCACGGCTCGCGGAACATCGGCGCAACCAACGTGTGGCGTGTCCTCGGCTGGAAGTGGGGCCTTGCCACGTGGCTACTCGACACCGGCAAGGCCTGTGGGATCGTGCTCCTTGTCGCGCCGCTCAGCGGCGGCGTCCCCGCGTGGCTCCCCATCGCCGGCGGACTCGCCACGCTCATGGGGAACTTCTTCAACCCATTCCTGAAATTCAAGGGAGGCAAGGGCGTCGCCACCAGCCTCGGCGTCTTCCTCGCCCTCGCTCCCGCCGCCGTCATCATCGCCTTCGCCGCGTTCATCGTCGTAGTCGCCATCACCCGCTACATCAGCGTCGGCTCCATCGTCGCCGCCACCTTGCTCCCCCTTCTCGTCCTCTACTTCAACGGCGGCGGACTCCTCTTCGTCGCCATCCTCCTCGTCTCGTGCCTCGTGATCTTCAAACACCGCGCGAATATACAACGGCTGAGGGCAGGAACCGAGGCGAAGATCGGGGCGGCGCGGTGAGGGGGCGTGTGCGATGCGTCCTGCCTACCAGATTGCAAAGGCCAGCCCATCTACTGTCCGAAAATGGGCATCCCTAGTCACCTGTTATAGGTCATGCTGAATTGCAAGGGCGGCGATCCATATATCATTCGTTGGAATCGGACGCCCCTTTGACCTGAGACGGGCAAACACACGGCCAAAGGTTTCGGCGGTGGCGGTATCGGGAATCAGTATCTAAAATGACGCCAGTGCGGTTGCCAGCGCCTTTCGATTCGCCTCGGGGCGCGCAGATTTCTCGGCACCATAATGCATCTCGCCCACGGTGAACAACGAGACCCTTCGGGTGCCCGTCGCAGAGACAAGTGAGTGAATTGAGGCGTCGCTCTTCAGGAGAGCAACGAGGGCATTCGTATCGAGCAGCAGATCATTTCCAGGCATCGGGATCTACTCGGCCAAACGCGGCTCATCCCGGCTCATAAGTGAGGCCATGTTCCGGGCGGTGGAGCAGGACATCGAATAGGTTCGCCCTGTCCAGTCCTTTGCGGTTCCACACCCACTCGAGTGCCGCAAGGTAGCCTTGGAGATATTTCTTGGAGACGCCGCGAAACGAGCGCAGCCAGTTTCTCGCCGAGGTCCAGAAGCCCTCCATCGAATTCG
>JBBQYG010000024.1:0-34850 GCA_038208905.1 Candidatus Sumerlaeia bacterium
ACACCGCGCTCGGACTTTGCGCGCCTCATCCCGGCGAGAGGGGAGTCCTTCGCGCACTGCCCGCCACCGCCGCCCTGGTTCCGCCCGGCGGTAAGCGTCCCGACACACCCATGGTGGAGGATCTTGCGTGGTTATGCGACCGAAGCCGGGGGGGCGGGTTGGTCAGGCGGGGTTGTTGATCTTCCAGTTGTCGGGCAGCAGTTCTTCGAGGCGGTTGATAGGGTGGGACGGCAGGCGGCGCAGCAGGTCGGTGGCGTAGTCCCACAGGTTCAGGTCGGCGCGGCGGGCGGATTCGACGAGGGTGAAGAAGGTGGCGGCGGCGTGGCCTCCGCGTTCGCTGCCGGCGAAGAGCCAGTTCTTGCGGCCCAGCGCGACGGGGCGGATGGAGCGCTCGACGGCGTTGTTGTCGATCGGCAGGCGGCCGTCGGTTGTATAGACGGTGAGCCGCGGCCAGTTGTCGAGCGTGTAGCCGATCGCCTTGCCGAGCGGCGATTTGGGCACGACGGCGAGCTGTGCGTCCATCCACGCGCGGAGTTTCGCGAGCACGGGGAGGCTCTTGTCCTGGCGCAGCGCGGTAAGCGCGGCGGCGTCGAGCTTCGCTTCCCGCGCGGTCTTCTCCACGGCATAGAGCTCGCGGATGACCGCGATGGCTTCCCCGGCGCGCGGGTCGCCGCCCTCGGGGAAAACCGGGGACAGGAACCGTTTTTCCTCGCTCGGCTCCGCCGTCCGTTGCTGATCGCACTCGGTTCATGGCTCGGCTCGCTCGCTTTGTCCTGCCGGGGTTGCCTTGTCAGGTCACGCATCGTGGCAACCGCCGACGGCCCCTGTTTGTAGTCGCGCGGGACCGCATTGTCTCTCGCGAATTGTTGGCGGAGTACGCGGCGACAGGAACTCCTAAAGCTCCGCAGGGGGTTCGCAAGCCTGCTCAGCCGGGAGGACTCTGATGGGGCCGTTGTCCCCTGCCCGCTTTAGCGGGCAATCACCTGCCTCCGGCTTCAGCCGGAGGGTCGCTTGCCATGATGTTCCCAGCGCGCTTCAGCGTGCTTCTCCTCGGGCTTTAGCCGCGTTCTTCGCATCGACTGTGGCGCGGTCGGCGATGTCGAAGCGATTGGCTGAAGCCGTGCGCAAGCACGCTGAAGCGCGCTTGGAATGAGTGCATTCGGGCCCCTCCGGCTGAAGCCGGAGGCTAGTAGATGCCCGCTGAAGCGGGCAGTGGATTGTTGGCGCGCCGGGGGGGCGTGGGAGCGTTGGCTGGCGCTGCCGCCGGGCGAGGAGGCGGAGTTGGCCCTGCGCCGCGCGACCAGCAGGAGGGCGCCCCTGCGGATCGGCGGAGTGGCTGCGCGGGCTGGAGCAGCACGCAGGCCGCCGCCCCGCCGCGCTCCCCGTCGGCGGGCCGCGCACCAGCATGGCGAAGTCCGGAGGGCGGATATGTTCAGCGAAGGAGAGAAATAGGTTCCTGTCCCCGGTTGTGGACGGTTTGGTCAGGAATGTCCCTAGCGGCGCGGCGAACTTTCCAGTTCACACACTCCGCCCGGCCAATCCACGCTTTTCCCATGCTCCACCCGCCGCTGACCATCGTTGTCCCCATCTTCAACGAGATCGGCGCGCTCCCCCGGGCGGTAGGGCGGTTGGGGGCGTTGTTGGCGCAGCTGCCGGAGGGGTCGGAGTTGTTGCTGGTGGACGATGGCTCCACCGACGGGTCCGGGGAGTTTCTGGCGGGGCTGGCGGAAGTGCCGGGGCGGCGGGTGCTGAGGCACGCGCGGAACCGGGGCTATGGGGCGGCGTTGAAGACGGGCGTGCGGGCGGCGGGGAATCCGGTGGTGGCAATTACCGATGCCGATGGGACGTATCCCCTGGGGAGAATACCGGAACTGGCCCAAGCGATGACGCGCGAGGACGCCGCGATGGCGGTGGGGGCGCGTCCGATGCGTCAGGTGGCGGCGATCCGGCGTCCGGCGAAGACGGCGCTCCGGTGGTTGGCGGAATACCTGACCGGCCAGCCGATTCCCGACCTAAACAGTGGGCTGAGAGTCTTTCGGCGGGAGGATGCGCTGCGGCTCGTGCGGCTGCTCCCCGACGGGTTTAGCTTCACCACCACGATCACGATGGCGCTGATGACAGAGGGCGAGCGGGTTGTCTTCCTCCCGATCACCTACAGGACGCGGACGGGGACTTCCAAGATTCGGCCAATCCGCGACACGGCGGGGTTTGCGATGCTGATCCTGCGCACGACGCTGGCGTTCCACCCGATGAAGGTATTTGGTCCGGTGGGATTCGGGTTGATGGGGTTGGGCGCCCTGCTGCTGCTGCTGAGGATGGTGCTGGACAAACCCTTCGGCCTTGCCACTACGATCACCCTTCTGGTGGGCGGGTTCCAGATTCTGGCGCTGGGCTTGCTGGCTGATCTGGTTAATCGCCGAGGGACATGAGGCGGGGGCATCCATGTGCCACACCCCATGCCACAACTGACCCGTAGGGAAACGATCCAATGAACCAGCCTGATTCGCAGCAGGGACCGCCCGAGCAGACCCCGCCTCCCCCGCCCCAGGGCTATTCCGCCGCGCCGGGCGCCATCGAGGGCGAGCAACCCGCTCCTCCCCCGCCGTCCCAGCAGCCGCCGGTGGCCCCCGGACCGCCTCCGCCCACGTGGGGCGCGCGGCCGGCCGCCGGATTTGGCGCGCCCGGCGCGAATCCACCCCCGCCGCAGTACCGTCCACAGCCCCCACAGGCCGCCGCCCCGCGTCCGGTTTATCCGCCGACGCAGCAGCCGCCCCCCCCGTCCGGCTCTGCCGCGGCGCCGCCCCCCGGTTATGCTCCGCCCCCGCAGCAGCCCCCGTATGGCTACCGCCCCCAGCCCGCCCCGGGCTACGGTGGGTATCCACCCCCCGCGCCGCGCGGGCGCAGCCGGGCGCTTCCCATTGTGATCGGACTCGTCATTTTCTTGTTCCTGCTCGTCGGCGGCGCCGTCACGCTCGTCGCCAGCATGTCTGGCGGTAGTGGCACAACCACGGGCGGCGGGGGCTTTGGGCTTGGAGTGCTGGGAAGCCGCATCGGCATCCTCGAGATCGAGGGCGTCATCGGCGAGGGTGCCGGCTATGGAGCCAACACCGCCCTGCTGGTTCAGCAGGTGAAAACTTGGACCAAGAATTCGAGCATCAAGGCCATCGTCATCCGCGTGAACTCGCCCGGCGGCGCCGTCAGCGCGACCCAGGACCTCTTCGCCGCGCTCAATGACTTCCGCGCCTCGGGAGAGAAAGGCGCCGCGCGCCCCATCATCGTCTCCATGGGCGACATCGCGGCGAGCGGCGGCTACTATGCCGCCATGGCCGCCGACAAGGTCTTCGCCAACGAGGGCACCCTGACCGGCAGCGTGGGCGTCATCATGAGCTTCTATGACTACCAGGGGCTTCAGGACAAGATCGGCGTCCACGGGCGCACCGTGAAGAGCGGCGAGTTCAAGGACATGGGCTCGGGATCGCGCGACATGACGGAGGCGGAGAAGGCCCTCCTGGACGAGATGGTCGGCGATGTCTATGGCCAGTTCTTCGACGCCGTCGTCGAGGCCCGCGCCGACCGAGTCCGCGAGATCCTCAACCCCACCAGCCCGTCCTCTGTTACCATCGAGGAAGTCCGCGCGCATCTGGCCCAATACTGCGACGGTCGCATCTTCAGCGGCCAGCAGGCCCAGCGCTATGGCATGATCGACGAACTCGGCACCCTGGACGCGGCCGTGCAGGAAGCCGCCAAGCTCACGGGCCTTTCCGCCACCGACACCCCCACCATCCGCGGCCCCGTCAAGCCCACTCCCGGCCTTTTCGGGTTGAGCGGCATGATGCAGAGGATGGAGTCGATTCCGGATAAGCTGCACGGCAGCGTGAAGATGGAGTATCGGTTTGCCGGGTTTTGAGACGGCGGAAAACGGCCTCCACAGATTGCATGGATTGTGATTTGGTGGGGCCCCGATTCCTCTGCCAGTGACCACCGCGCCGCCACCCAAGCTGATTCCTGCCGTTCCCATTCCCAGTTCCCCATTCCCGATTCCCCGGATCAAAATGCCCTTCTCCGACTTCCCGCTGTCCCCCAAGCTGCTTGCCAGTATCGCCGACGCTGGTTTCGCCGAGCCGTTGCCGATTCAGGTGCGGGTGGTGCCTGCGTTGCTGGAGGGGCGCGACGTGATCGTGTGTTCCCAGACGGGGTCCGGGAAGACGGCGGCGTTCCTGATTCCGATTATCGAGGGCCTGCTGACGGCTCCCAAGGCGCGGCGGATTCATCCGCGGGCGTTGGTGCTGGTCCCCACGCGGGAGCTGGCGGTTCAGGTAAACGGCCACTTTGAGATGCTGGCCGCCCACACGGGTCTGAAGTCCGTGGCGGTCTTTGGCGGTGTGGACCACGGCCCGCAGGAGCGCGCTCTGCAGGATGGGGTGGCGCTGGTGGTGGCGACTCCGGGGCGCCTGCTGGAGCAGCTCGACCGCGGGGCGATCAAGCTGCGCGATGTGGCGTTCTTTGTGATCGACGAGGCCGACCGGCTGTTCGACGCGGGGTTCCAGCCGGAAGTCCGCCGTGTGGTGGACGCCGTGCCGGAGCGCCGCCAGACGATGTTGTTTTCCGCCACGATGCCCGGCGAAATGAGCCGCTTTGCGCACTCCATCGTCACCGAACCGGAGATCGTAAAGCTGGGCCTTGTCGCTCCGCCGTCCCAGATCAAGGAATCCTTCTGGCCGGTGCCGGAGCCCCAGAAGCTGGACCTGCTAATGCGGCTGCTGGCGGAGGAGAAGGGGCTGGAGAAGGTGATCGTCTTCGTGCGCCAACGGGCACGGGCACGGATGCTGGCGCCGGAGTTGGCGCGCCTTACAAACCTGCCAACGGCGGAGTTGCACGCCGATCTGTCTCAAGCCGAGAGACTTGACACGATAGGCAAATTCCGCAGCGGTGAAGTCCGACTCCTCGTGGCCACGGATGTCGCCTCGCGCGGCCTCGACATCGAGGAGCTTACCCACGTGGTGAATGTGGATGTCCCCGATACCCCCGATGACTATGTGCATCGCGTGGGGCGGACGGGGCGCGTGGACCGGAGCGGGGTGGCGATCACGCTGGTGAGCCCGCGCGAGTTGGCGCTGGCGGCGTCGCTTGAGGAGTTCCTCCGCCGCAAGATCCCGTGGCAGCGACTCGCTGGGTTTCCCTATGCCCCGGAAGAAGAGACCGGCGCCGCCAAGCAGCTTATCCCCGGCAAGCGCCGCCGCCGCGCGGCCCAGCCGCTGGACCATCGTGAAACTTCCTCCACCAAGAAGGAGAGCCCCTTCACCCGCTCCGGCAAGCTGAAGAAAAAGCACACCGATGCCGACTTCGAGGAGAAGCCCCGCCGCGGCGGTCGCAAGCGCGCGGAAAAGAAGATCAAGGGGAAGAAACTGCCGCATCAGCGGCGGAAGTAGGGGATGGAACGGGGAATGGGAGAACACGCTAACTTTGGCAGGGGCTGGGTGGTCTGTTGGGGGGCTTGGCTTGACCCCCATAGTGGCATGGGCATCCTGCCCATGCCCGGTTGGCTAGGCTTGAAACTGCACGGGCAACATGCCCGTGCTATCGCGACAAACGAAAGGCATCATCCATGAGCAGCAAGATCTTCACTCGCATCGCCGCCTTCCTGCTGGCGCTGGCAATCCTGCCCGCCACACTTTCGGCCCAGGCCTTTGACAAGGGGCCGGAGCTGGACAAGTCCAAGGAGTACTATGCCCTGATCGTCACCTCGATGGGGAACGTCGCGCTGAAGCTCTATGCGGAGGAGGCGCCAATCACCGTGCGCAACTTCGTCAATCTGGCCGAGGGCACCGCCTCGTTCAAGGATCCCAAGACCAGCGAGACGACCAAGCGCCCCTACTTCAACGGCGTGCTCTTTCACCGCGTCATTGGTGGGTTCATGGTCCAGACCGGCGACCCGATGGGCACCGGCCAGGGCGGCCCCGGCTTCACCATTCAGGACGAGTTCCGCCCAGCGTTGACCTTCGCAGAGCCGGGCGTCCTGGCCATGGCCAATACGGGGCGCCCCAGCTCCGGCGGCAGCCAGTTCTTCATCACCGACGTCCCCACGCCCCACCTGAACCAGAAGCACACCATCTTTGGCAAGATCGTCGATGGCACCGACGGCCTTGCAATTGTCAAGAAGATCACCGCCGCGCCCCAGGGCGCCAATAACCGCCCGATGAAGGACATCCGCATGGAGCGCGTTCAGATCTTCCGCCTTGAGAAGGGCCTGCCCGCCAGCGACGCCGCCGCGCGGATCCTTGGCGGAGCCGCCGCCACTCCGGAGCCGACCAAGCCCGCCGAGCCGGAAGCCGCCGCCGAGCCGACGACGGCCGCCCCCACGACAGCCGCTCCTTAAGGCTGGTCCGGTTTCGTGAGAATTCCCCGGGTGGTCGATTTTCTCGCCGCCCGGGGCTTTTTTTTTGCCTCCGGCCTTGATAAGCAACCGGAGGCGTTCCATACTTGCCCATCATGCCGAGGTTTGAGCCCCCAACGGTGACCAGAGTGACTTCCGAAAATCCCGTCGCATTCCAGGGTAGCGTGGGCATCTTGCCCGCGCACCTTTGGCAACTCGGGTTCCGCGTGGCCGCGTCTTGCTGCGGCGCGGGCGAGACGCCCACGCTACTCTTTTACGGCGTTCACTCTCCCGATTTGGATTTCGAGGGGTGTTCTCCCCGATGAAGTTCCTCCCCCGCCTCTTCCGATCCGCCGCGATGGCTCTGCTGATGGCAGCGGCGTCGATGGCGCTTGCCCAGGAGACGATCACCGTCACCACGCTGACGGGTGTTTCGGCCAAGGGGACGGTGGTTTCGGAGTCCAAGGACCACATCGAGATCAACTCGGCGCAGTTCGGCGCGCTGCGGTTTATGAAGCGCGACCTCAAGAATCTCGCCCGCGAGTCGGGCGCTGCCTCGAATCCGGGATTTTCACCGGACTCGGGCGGGGGCGCTTCGCCATTCGGCGGGGCAGTGGCGAATCCCTTTGGTGGTCCCTCGACCGGCGGTGGCGCGGCTCCGAATCCGTTCGGTTCAGCGGCTGCCGCGGTGGCGCCGATCAAGAAGGGCTTTGGCGGATACGGGGTGCCCGTGCGTCCCGCCGGTCTACCGATCAATGCGGGATCTGCCTTCCAGCCCGGTCCCGCGGAGCCCAACCCATTTGCTCCGGGTGGAGGGGCAGGCCCCGATCCGTTTGGCGGAGGCGCGGCGCCCCCGCCCGGTGGTCCCAATCCGTTCGGAGCCCCGCCCTCCGGCGGCGCGCCCGCCGGGCCGGACCCGTTCGCTCCGCCACCTGCCGGCGCGCCCACTCCGGCGCCTCCCGCTGGCGGCGGCGTGAATCCCTTTGGCTTTCGCAGCGACCCCAACCCCGACAAAGACCGCGTGACCCTGGCCGGCGCCCCAACGTGGGCGCCGCGCGAGTTCCATGGCAATCCCCACGATGCCGGGCTGCCGCTTGGCGATGGAGAGCCGCGCGCCACCGCGCAGGAACCGCCGACCATCCGCCCCGTGCTCGCCGTGCCCAAGCTGGCTCCACGCACGGACCTTCCCGCGGTGAGGGCGGGCTTCGACGCCGTGCTCTTTGGCATGACCGCCGAGCAGCCCGTCGAAATCAAGTCCACCGACGCCGACTGGGCGCCCGCGGGAGCGGATTCGCAGCTCCGCACGGGCAGCGAAGTCCGCACCAACGAGACACGCACCTCGCGCCTGGTGCTGCGCGGGAAGAAGGACGTCATCCGGCTTCCCGAACAGAGCCACATCCAGATCGAGAAGATGACCGACGACAGCGAAGAGGTGGTGATCAACCTGAAGCGCGGAAGCGTCTATACAGAAGTCACTACGCGAGACAAGCCGGACGCCTTTCAGATTCGCACGCCGGAACTGACCGCCGGAGTCCGCGGCACGCGCTTCCGCGTGGATGCGACCGAGGGCGCCTCCGCGGTGAGCGTGTTCGAGGGCGTTGTCCACGTGACCGCCACCGCCACGGGGGCCTATGTGACGCTGAAGGCAAACGAGAAGGCCGTGGTGAGCCTGGACGGCCAGATCATGGACCTGCTGGCGGTGCCGGTGGACGAGCAGGAAATCTCCGCGAAGTGGGACCAGTGGGCGGCGGAGACCACCGGCGGCGGGGGCCTGGTTGGCGTCGGGCCCGTTGGCGCCCTGAGCCAGCGCATCGCCGAGGACAACGCCCAGTGGGAAGCAACCATGCAGGAGCACATGCGCAACGTGGCCGAGTCACGCTATCAGGATAAGCTGGACGAATACGCCGCCGCGTTCATGCGCTATGCCGCGGAGACGGGCTCGATCCCGACCGACGCCGAAGGCTGGAGCGTCCTCAAGTTCGACCCCGGCAAGCCCGGCTGGAGCGGCCCCTATGTGGAAGGCGCGATCCCGCCGCTGGATCCGTTCAAGCGCCCGCTCAAATACGTCCTGACCAAGAATCCCGCGGGCCGCGTGTTTGGCCGCGTGTATAGCATGTGGGAGGACGGCCGGGACCAAGGGGGCGTGAATGCGACGTCTGACCGCGTGTCGCTGGTGAAGTACTTCGAGCTGGAGCGCTTCCGCGACGATCCCGCGGTGAATCCCCCGGCGCCGTGATTCCCGACTCGCCAGAGCCCCGCCGCCCCAACTGGATGGAACGCCAGTTGGGTTTCTGCGTCGCCGTGCCGCTGGTGGCGCTCGCGCTTTTCGTGCTCAGCATCGTCAACGTCCGCATTCATGTGGAGCCGCCGCCGGAGCCGCTGAAGGTGCTCTATGAAATCGCGGAGGAAACGCCGCCCGAGCCAGAGGCACCGCCCGCCCCGGCCCAGCCAATTCCCCCCCCGCCGCCGATGGAGTTGGCCGCCACGCGCACCAATTCCGACGAGAGCGGCGTCGAAATCCTGGACCCGGTTGTGGGCGAGGATTCCCCCGCCGCGCCCAACCCACTCGCCGAACTCGCCGTGCAGCAGCCCATCGCGATCCAGGACTGGATCCCCACCACCACCGACGTGGCCGAACTCGAGTCCATCCGGGACGAGGCCCAGCGCGACCGCATGCAGCTCGAGCGCACCGCCGGCGATATCCGCGAGTTCATCATCCGCAACGAGGTGCTGAGCGCGGCGAAGGACTTCGAGTTGAACAGCGACGGCGGCACCCAGGGCGCCATCCGCCTGCTGAACCTGGAGGGCGGCTTCCCCGAGGAGATCGTGAAGCGCGTGCTTAACCGCTATGGCGTGAAGTTCGACCATCGCTACACCAAACCCGCGGCCGGACGAAACTTCCTGAACGCCGCCCAGACGACCGGCGGCAACTTCACCAATGTGGAGAAGGAGGGCTATTTCGACGTGCTGGTGCTCTCACAAAAGGCCCTTGCCATGATGACCACGCGGGAGATCGAGGCGATGCAGCGCCGCGGCTACGATCCCGTCAACACCCGCGTCCGCAAGATCGTCTTCGGCATCGTGATGCGCAACGACGGCGAGTACGACCTGGACGTGACGGCCTTCGAGGCCGAGCGGATTCGTTAGTCGCTTCGCGACCCACGGTTTACATGTTTTCGATTTCCAACGTGGCCCGGCGGCGTTAGTTGTTTCCCCAATATCGAGGGAAATGCCAACAGCCGGGGAGAAACGCCCATGGGGCGGGGACGGGTAATCGCGGGGATTGGGCTGGGGTGCGCATTGCTGCTGGCGGTGGCGGTGGGGCTGGCGGGGGCGTTGATCTGGTGGATGTCGGGGAGGTTTTCGCCACCAACGGCGGGGGGTCCAACGGCCGGGGTGCCTGCTCCGCAGCCACCCGCTCCCGCGCCTGTCCCCGAGCTGATGTCCCAGCCCGCCGATCCGTGGTCGCAGGCGCATGTGGCGCCGCAGGGGACACTGGCGTTCATGCCGCTGCTGACGGATGGCGTGATGACGTTCGAGGGCCGCCAGTTGGCGGTGTTCATCGCCGAGCAGTGGAACATCGCGCTGCCCGACGACGTGGCGCTGGCCAACACGCTAAGGCTGGCGAATGCGCTGGCCGACATGAGCCCCTACTCCGACACACGTTCCAAGGCGACGCCGGAGGGCGTTGCCGCCATCGTCAAATTTGCCGCCGCGACCCACTGGATGGAGGGGACGCTGACGATGACGGACACCGAGTGGATCGTGGAGGCGACCTTTCACGCGAAGGGGGAGACGCATCAGCGCCGCTTTGCCGCGCCCAAGGGCGAGCACTTCGCGCTGGCGGCGGCCATCGCCCCGTGGACGGCGGAGCTTTCGGGGTTCGAGCTGACTCCCAAGTTCCGCGGGGAACTCGCGACGCTGCCCTATGGACCCGACGTGCGCGGAGACCTGGATCCCGTGCTGCTCGCGATGGTGGACAATCCCGACCATCCAAAATGGCGAGAGCTGATGGATGGCCCCAACGCCACCCCGCATATACGGCTCCAGTATCTGCGCGTGCTGGTGCAGAAGCGGCGCGACGAGGCGCTGTTCCGCGAATCGGATCCCGGCCCCCTCCCGCTGGACGCCGAGCCCTGGCAGCGCAAGTCGCGGTGGTTTGTGCTGAAATCCATCGACGAGCTGCCCACCGCCCGGCACGAGGCCATGATCCTGTTGGCGCGCAACCCCGGCCAATCGGTGGAGGCCGCGCGGCTGTTCTTCGACAGTTACCGCGGGTCGGAGCGCGACGCGGAATACATCGCGACGGCGCGCCGGTGGCACGGGATCGCCACGCCCTCGCCGATTCACGACGCCTGGCTTGGCAACGTCTATACACTCGCCGCTTGGGCCAACCGGGGTGGGGGCTATTCCAACACCGTGTCGCAGTCGGGCGCCCAGCGCTTCGAGGAGTATCACGGGGAAGCGATCAAGCTCTTCGAGAAAGTCTTCGCGGAGGCGGGGCCGATCCCGTGGGTGGGCGAGCAGCTCTGCGACGCATACGGATCCACGGGGCAGCGCGAGAAGATGCTGGCGACGCACCGCGCCACCGTGGCCGCGTTTCCCGACTATTATCGCACGTGGGACAAGGTGCTGTGGTACAGTTTGCCGCGATGGGGCGGCAGCATCGACCAGGTGGCGGACCTGATCGACGAGGCGCTTGCCGGCAGGCCGGATAACGCGCGATTCGGGCGGCTTCCCTTCACGATATATCAGGCGGAGGCGGGCGTCCTGGGCCGCGGCAACCTGGCGGAGCAGATGGAGGCCGTGTGTGCGGCGAACCCCCGCGTGCGGCCACAGCTCGATCGCGGAATCGGCATGATGGGCGACGCCAAGGCGGGCCCCCGCGACGCCGTTCACGCGCTGGTTGCCATGATGGTTCTTCGCTATTCGGAGGACGACATCCACGATCTCGTCCGCCGCCACCCCGACATTCACCGCTTCATCGGCAACAACCTCAACGCGGCGTGGTCTGGCCGGGCCAGCTGGGAGGCGCTGATCGCGCACGCCAACATGGGCAACTGGCGCTCTGTGGACGAGATCGTGCAGGATGCCGTGAAGAACGACCCGAGGAACCGAACTGGAAACCGCGAGGGCCGCGTGATCATGCGCACGCCGAAGTGGGACCTGATCCTGCGCGCGTATGCGGCGATCATGAATGGCCGGGAGACGGAGGGCATGGCGCTGCTGGACCAGATTCAGAATCCCGACTTCGACCTGCTGGTGAACATCACCTTCCTGAAGCTGTATGCCGACCGCGCCGATCCCGAAGTGCGCGCGCATTGCGACGCCGCGGCCAACGCCAAGCCCGACGATTCGGACTACGCGTATATCGCGGCCTTGGCTGCGCTCCGCGCGGGCGACCAGGAGGCGGCCCGCGCATGGGCGGAGAAGGGCGACGCGATCTACAAGACCGACCAGAGCGAATCCATCCGCCGTGAAGTCCGCCGACTCGTCCTCGGCATCGACGAACCCCGCCCCGAGGACATCGCTCCCGCCAAAATCGACGACAACGATGAGGACCCCGCGGAGGAGGATCCCGCCGAGGAGGAAACTCCGCAGGATGGGTTCCCCTGATGGCGTAGGCACGGCAATCCGCCTCATCGGAAGGATCGGACTGATCCCCCCACCATTCACCGCAGGGCACAGGAGCGCCCATGACCAGAAAGCGAATTGCCACCAGCATTGCCATCGGTTGCACCATTGGCCTGATCGCCCTGATCGCGGGCGCTGGGCTGATCGTGTGGGCGGGTGCACGGTACTTTCCCCAGCTTGGCGATTCGCTTTCGTCGCCCGGGGGTCGTGGCGCGTCCTCGCGGGGAGAGGATCGCCCGCTCCCCCCGCCCAACGCCAAGCTGATGTCCCAGCCCGCCGATCCGTGGCGGCTTCCCACGACGCCAAGCCAGGGCACGCTGCTCGTGCTGCCCTTTGTCATGGATGGCCTGATGAACCCCGTGGGGAATGATCTGGCCGGTTTCATCATCGAGCAGTGGAGCATCCTCCTGCCCGATGGCGTCGCCATCGCCGACCCAGTCCACGTGCGCCAAACGCTGGCCTCGATGAGCCCCTACGCGGGCGACAAGGCCGTCGTGCTTCCGATGAACATCACCTCCGTCGTGGGCTATGTCGGCGCGACGCACTGGGTGGAGGGCATCGTCACGGAGGCCAACGGCGAGTGGATCGTGGAGGCCACCCTTCACGTTTCCACCGCCAAGCACGAGCGGCGATTCGCGGCGCCCGTGGGCGAGCACTACACGCTCACTGCGGAGATTTCCGGATGGATCGCTGCGGAATCGGGCTTTCAGATGACCGAGGAGGAACGCGCCGACCTGGGGAGGTTGCCGCTGGGACCCGAACTGCGCGAAGGCGGAGGAGAGACAATCCTTGCAATGCGCGCCGATGCCGATCACCCGAAGTGGGCCGAGCTGCTGGCGTCGCCCCATGCGACGGTGAACGCGAGGGTGGAACATGCGTTCGCGCTTGTTCGCAGCATCAATGACGCCGCCCGGCTCCGCGCCGCCGATCCCGGCCCGCTCCCCTCCGACGCGCCGCTGTGGCAGCGCAAGGTCCGCCGCATGATCCTAACCGCGATGGACGAGCGCGTCACCGCGCAGCACGAGGTGCTGCTGATGCTGGCGCGCCATCCCGGCCACGGCGTGGAGGCGAGGCGCTACCTGCAGGACATGCTCGGTGACGGCGAGATGCGGCTGGATTATGTGGAGGCGATGCAGCGCTGGCACCAGCGCGCGCCCGCGACGGCGATGAACGACGCGCTCTATGGCAACGCCCGCCAGAATTCCGCGTGGGACTATCGCGGAACCGGCTATGCGGAAACCGTCTCGGCGCGCGGCTGGGAGCAGTTCCGCGAAAGTAACCAGATCGCGAGCGACATGTATCGCAAGGCCATCGCCGCGGCGGGGCCGATCCCCTCGATCGCGGCAAAGCTGGCCACCGTTTATGGCGCGGAAGGCAACCGCGCGGAGATGATCGCCCTGCACCGCGCGACCATTGCCGCCTATCCGGACTATGGCGAGACATGGACGACGATGATCTACTACACGCTTCCCCGGTGGGGCGGCAGCGCCGAGGAGGTTGCGCTCCTGATCGACGAGGCGATGGCAAGCCGACCCGACAATTGCGCATTCGGGCACTTCCCGATGCGCATCTACTACATGGAGGCGCAGTTGACGGGGGGACGCCTGTATGACCTGATGATCATCTACGCGAAGACAAATCCCAAGGCCAAGGAGCAGATCCTGCGCGGCATCGAGCGCATGGGCTCCGAGAAGTCCACGCTGCAATATGCCGCCAAGGCCGTCGTTGGAATCGCCATGGTGGAAGGCAACGCCGACTCTGCCATCGAGATCGTCCGCAGATGGCCGGAGGTGCATCACCAATTCTCGCTCGAAGGCGAGGAGGACTGGTATGGGATCGGGATGTTCTTCGCGCTCTATTCGCACATCAATCTGGGAAACTGGAAGGCCGTGGACGAGCTCATGGAAGTCTCACTGAGGGACGACGCGCAGTATGAGCACGACATGAATGTGATCCACAACCGCATTGTGGGAATCCCCGGTTGGCAACCGATCCTGGCGGCCTATGCCGATATCATGAACGGGCGCCTGGAGGCGGGCCTTGCGCGCCTCGACGCCATCGCGAATCCCGAGGCCGACATGATGTCGGCCATCACATTCCTCAAGCTGTTCGCCGGCCGCGTGGACCCCGGGGTGCGCGAGCTCTGCGACCACGGCATTGAGACAAAGCCCGAAGACGCGGGTTACCGCTACATCGCCGCCCTCGCCGCCCACCGCCTCGGCGACAGCGCGGCCGCGAGATCGCACATCGAGGAGGGCGAGAAGGTCTTCAAGAAGGGTCACAACGAGGGATGCCGCCGCGAGGTGCGGAAGTTGGCATTGGGGGAGGAGTAGGGGGTGTAGGGGGGATTCGGGACGTATTACCCGAGTCGGCGGTACACTGAGGAGCGTACTACTCTCTCGTTCCGAACGGGGCGATGAGGGTCGCCTGAAAGATGAGATCGGGCGAAGAAAACATGAAGTTTCCCTATGCTTGGTGTAATTGAATGGGGTACGCTCCCTCCCGTCGGTGCATTCTGGCGGCGAAACCCAAAACGGGCAGAGTGTGTGATGGACGACCCTCGCAATCATGAGTTCGGCGGTAACTGGACCTCGCAGAAACTGGGGGTACTTGAGGCCTACTTGAAGCGCTACACGACCGCGCTGAAGGAGCAGTCGTTTCGCAAAGGATACATCGATGCATTCGCTGGCACTGGTTACCGGCAGTCCATACGTGGGTTGGAATCAGGGGCGGATAGTCTGGGCCTTGCATTCCCCGAATTGGGCTCGCAGGAGCCGCAGCAGCTACTGGAAGGATCGGCACGTATTGCACTCAAGGTTGAACCCGGCTTCGACAAGTACATCTTTATCGAGAAGCGTGCAGGGCACTGCGCTGCGCTGGAGTCACTGCGCAACGAATTCCCCGACAAAGAGGTGGTTATCAAGCAGGGCGACGCCAATGCCGAGATTAGAGAACTGTGCCAGAAAGACTGGAAGAGGCATCGGGCAGTCCTATTTTTGGATCCGTATGGCATGCAGGTTGAGTGGGCAACGATTGAAGCAATTGCGAGGACAAAGGCCATCGATCTTTGGATCCTTTTCCCGTTGGGGATTGGCGTGAATCGGTTGCTCAAGAATTCAGGGGACATCCCCCAAGGCTGGAGAGACTGCCTGACCCGACTATTCGGAACTGCCGAGTGGTTTGATGCGTTTTACAAGCGGGAGGAAGCACTGACGTTGTTTGGAGAAGAAACGGAACTTGTAAAGGTTCCTATGGAAACTATAGGCCGATTCTACGTGGACCGACTCAAATCCATTTTCGCCGGGGTAATAGAGGAGCCAGGGGTCCTTCGCAATTCGTCAAATTCCCCGCTCTATTTGCTGTGCTTCGCCGCTGCGAACCCCAAAGGCGCCAAAATAGCGGTAAGAATTGCCAAGCATCTCCTGAAGGATCTCAGATAATGCCTGCTAAATCCTCGATCGAATGGACCGAGTCCACTTGGAACCCCGTCACCGGATGTTCGAAAATCAGCCCGGGCTGCAAGCACTGCTATGCGGAGCGGATGGCGGCGCGGCTGAAGGCGATGGGGCAGGCGTCGTATGCCAATGGGTTCGAGGTGACGCTGCAGAGGCACGCGCTGGAGGTGCCGCTGCGGTGGAAGAAGCCGCAGATCATCTTTGTAAATTCGATGAGCGACCTGTTCCACGACAAGGTGCCCGACGAGTATATACACGAAGTCTTCGATGTGATGAACCGGGCCGACTGGCACCAGTATCAGATATTGACGAAGAGGCCGGAGCGGGTGGCGGAACTGGACGCTTCGCTCTGCTGGGCGCCGCATATCTGGATGGGCGTGAGCGTGGAGACGGCGAAGTACAAACCCCGCATCGATCTGCTACGGAGTACGGGAGCGCACGTGAAGTTCCTCTCGCTGGAGCCACTGCTCGGCCCACTCGGAAAGCTGAAGCTGAAGGGAATCCATTGGGCAATCGTCGGCGGGGAGTCCGGCCCGGGGGCGCGCCCGATGGAGGAGGAGTGGGTCCTGGACATTCGGGAGCAGTGCCACGCGGCCAGGATGCGCCCGGCCTTATACAAGCCGGGGGGCGGAGTGAACAACAACCCGGCCGGGCGAATCCTGGCGGGGCGCACATGGGATGAGATGCCGAGCGCGGACGCGGTCCTTCCGGCCTAAAGGTCTCCCTTTCCCCGCTTTTCAGAAAGACTTCAGTCTCGCTCCGAGTTTACCCTCCGGAGGTCCTTCCCCCATGCGCCTGATCCTCGCCCTGCTATCGCTGCTAATTCTCGCCACGGCGGGGCGCGCGGGGGTGGTGCCGCCGGTGTTGGTGAGGAAGGAGATCGCCCGGTGGGCGGAGGCTCCGGCGGGGGTGGTGTCGGTGGTGGATGCAGGGACTTCGACGACGTTCACGCTGTTTGTGCCCGACCGCATGACGAAGGCGGCGGATGGGTCCACGACGTTGACGATGCATTTCCACGGGGCGGCGTGGTTTGTGGCTCAGGAGCATGCGCGGCGGGGGGCTCGGCATCCGTTGCTGGTGGCGAACGCGCGGGAGGGCGACGCGGCGTATGAGAACGATGTGATGCGCGAAGGCGTCTTTCGGAAGGTGTTGGCGGTGGTGGAGGAGCGGGCGAAGGCGCGGGTGGCGCGGCTGGAGGTGTCGAGTTTCAGCGGTGGGTATTCGGGCGCGCGGGGACTGCTGCGCCTGCCCGCGGTGGAGCCGATGATCGCGACGCTGATGATGAACGATTCGCTGTATATATCAGACGCAACCGATTCGATGCCGGAAGACCGGCGGCCGGACTTGGCGAAGTTGCAACCGTTCGTGGACTTCGCGAAGAAAGCGGTCGCGGGGGAGCGGACGTTCCTGATGGAGCATTCGTCGACGCCGTCGCTGCGGTCGGTGGGGCCGAAGGATTGCTCCCGCGCGATCATGGCGGCGCTGGGGATCGCTCCGCGCGATGTGGCGCCGGGATCGATCCCGGCGGCGCGGGCGAGCACGGACTTTCCCCTGATCCAGCGCGCCGACGTGGGCGGGGCGCATTTCTGGTGCTATCGCGGTGAGAACATCGCGATCCATCTGGCGCATGTGCGGAACCAAGCCGATCACTGGCGCGCGCTGGCGGGGCAAACGCCGCTTCAGGTGGAGCCGCCGGCGATGCCGAAGCGGGCGATTCGCCCGCCGGAAGCATCCTTTGGCGGAGAGTCGGTCGAGTTCGACCTCGGCACGAGCTATACGCTGTATATACCGGCGAACTACAAGGTGCCCAAGGATGGCGCGGTGGAGCTGACCATCCACTTCCACGGGGCGGTGTGGTTTGCGATTCAGGAGCACCTGCGCCGGGGGCTCGACGCGCCGCTGGTGGCGCTGTATGCGGGCGAGGGCTCCACGGTGTACAAGCGGCAGTTCGAGGATGCGGCGCGGTTTGGCCAGCTTCTGCGCAAGGTGGAGGCGATGCTGAAGGAACGCGGCGGCCCGGCGGAGACGCGCGTGGCCACGGTGGATGTGACGAGCTTCAGCGCGGGCTATGGCGCCGTGCGCGAGATCGTGAAGGTGCCGGAGAACGTGGCGGTGCTGCGGCGGGTGATCATGGCGGATTCGCTCTATGGCAGCCTGGACGAGGCGGAGCTGGCGAAGGGAAACCGGGTGGTGGTACCGGAGCACGTGGCGCCGTGGGCGGACTTCGCCCGGCACGCGGTCAAGGGCGGGAAGACCCTTGTCCTGACGTATAGCGATATACACACGCCCAGCTACGCCAGCACGCGGGAGGTCTCCACCGCCGTGGTCGCCGCGCTGGGCCTGAAGTCCGCGCCGGTCGAGCGCGGCAGCATCCCCGGAGCCACCGATCCCGACTACCCGCTGATGCTGCGCGCCGACGCGGGCTCCTTCCACGCCTGGGGCTACGAAGGGAAGGACGCCGTGGTCCACATGACGCTGGCGCGGCACATCGCGGAGGTCTGGGAGGCGCTGGATCGGGGAGGGGAACCCTGAGAAGCGGGGTCGCTCCACATACCAAGCGAAATTTTGAGGGCTCCAAGCGGGGTTACTTGAATTCCATCGGTGTGTCGCCTAGATGTCACGGTAACTTCAATTCGGAGGTATCCGATGATACGTCTGGCGATTGGCACGGCGGCGATCTGCGCGCTTTTGGGTTCGGCCGCAAACGCGCAGTTCATTACGGCGGAGAGCGAGAACAACAACGCGGAGTCGGGCGCGGATGGGCCGGTTGGCCCCAACATCACCGTATCTGCGGCGATCGGCAGCAACAGCGATCAGGACTGGTATTACTTCGATGTGCCGACGGCGGGAATGATCGACATCACGCTGAACCATGCCTCGGGACGGGATTTCGACTTCTTCCTGTACAAGCCGACGGGGAGCCATGTCCTGAGCGGCCAATCGAGCGCGCGCCCGGAGACGGGGAGTTATTATGCCACGGAGCCCCTGCAATACAAGATCAAGGTCACGCGCCATAGCGGGACCGGCGCCTATACGCTGAACGTGAAATTTCCCGGCGGCTCCGCGACGCCGACGCCCTCGCCATCTCCCACACCAACGGCAACGGCCACGCCCAGCCCGACGCCGGGCGGAACGGCGACGCCAACCCCCACGCCGACGCCGACGCTGACGCCATCGCCGACCCCCTCCCCCACTCCCACGGGATTTGGACCGCGGCCAAGCAAGCCAAGCAATCTGACGGTGTTTATCACGGGCAACGCCGCCGATTCCGCCAACCAGCCCGTGGGCGGTCCGGGTCTGTTGCTGATGGGCGGGAACTTCGACGTGGACGAGGCCTTCGTCAACCGCGCCTATCCGGTCGCCAATGGCGGGGACGTGGTGGTGCTGAGGACGTCGGGGACCAACGGCTACAACGGCTATCTGTACAACCTGACGACGGGGCCACTGAAGCCCAACTCTGTGGAGACGATGGTCGTCAACACCGTGGCCAAGGCCAACACGGCCTATGTGGAGTGGGTGATCAACACGGCGGAGTTTGTGTACATGGCGGGCGGCGACCAGTCCACCTACCTGAACTACTGGAAGGGCACCAAGGTGGAGGACGCCATCCGGACGGCTTACAACCGGGGCGCGGTGATCGGCGGCATCTCCGCCGGGCTGGCGGTGCAGGGCGAGTTCATTTATGACCCCGACGGCGTGACGGCGGTGATCAGCAGCGAGGCCATCGCGAATCCCTATCGCAGCTCGATGATCCTCTCCGGCGACTTCCTGAACCTGCCGCTGATGGACAATATCATCACGGATTCCCACTTCCGCGACCGCGACCGGATGGGGCGGATCTTCGCCTTCATGGGTCGGCTCAAGAAGGACGGCACCACGCCAGCAATCACGGGTATCGGCATCGGAGAGGACACCTCGATGTTCATCGATGCCTCGGGCATCGGCACCGTGGATGGCGACAAGGACGTGTATGTACTGCGCGAAGACGGCCTGACATCGCTGGTGCAATGCGTGAGCGGCCAGCCGCTGATCTACAACAACGTGCTCAGGACGAAGCTGAACGTCGGCGGAACCTTCAACTTCAACACCGGCGTCGGATCCAGCCCGGCGATCCGCCTGAGCCTAAACGGGGGCAACAGCACGCCGTTCTCGCCGAATCCGCCGTACTGATACAGAAGGGAAAGGCAGGGAAGGCGGGAATACGGAGGAGGGGGGCTGAAATCCGGAGCATGCGGCGGCATTAACCGCCGTTCCCGTCTTTTCCGCTGTTGCCGCCGTTCCCCGCTTTTAACCTACCGGCGCCGTCACACCCGTGGGGCGGTCGATGACCTTGTCGATGATGCCGAACTTGATGGCTTCCTCGGGCGAGAGGAAGTTGTCGCGGTCGCAGGCCTTGGTGACCTCGGCGACGGACTTGCCGGTGTGGTGGGCGATGACGTTGTAGACCATGTCGCGGACGCGCATCATTTCGCGGTACTGGATGTGGAGGTCGGTGACGGAGCCGCGCGCGCCGCCGAGGGGCTGGTGGATCATGATGCGCGCGTGGGGGAGGGCGCCGCGCTTTCCCGCGGTGCCGGCCAGCAGCAGCAGCGATCCCATGCTGGCGGCCTGCCCGATGCACACCGTGGCCACGTCGCACTTGATGATCTGCATGGTGTCGTAAATGCCCATGCCCGACGTGATGACGCCGCCGGGCGAGTTGATGTAGAAATTCACGTCCTTGTCGGGGTCCTGGGTTTCGAGGAAGAGGAGCTGTGCCGTCACCAGGTTCGCCACGCGGTCGTCGATGTCGCGGCCCAGGAAAATGATGCGGTCCTTGAGCAGGCGCGAGTAGAGGTCATAGCGCTGCATTCCGCGGTCGGTTTCCTCGATGACCATGGGGTTGGGGACGTACCAGCGCTCGTAGTCCTCGTCCTCGGCCATGGGGGTGTTGCCGTGGACAAGGCCCAGGTCGCGGGCGCGCTCCTGCTGCTCGCGAAGGCCGCGGCGAAGTTCGGCGGGAAAGTGTTGGACGATGGACATGGGTGTGGTCTCCTCGGGCACAGTGTGGGGTTCCGCCGGAGTGACGGGGCAACTCTTGTTCCCGTTTGGCGGCACCGCCGGGGGAAATCCGCCGTCGTCACGCCGTCCGCGTCACCCAGACGGGGCTGGTCCACGCGATGTGGTCGCCGTCGAACTCCGCGCGCAGGTAGTACCAGGAGGTTCCCGAGGCCACCGCATCGTCAATGATGGTCATGCGGGTCGTGTATCCCTCGCCGCCGTACTCATACCAGTCCTCGTTGTTCTTCACCACGACGAGGCGCTGGATCCCCTCTCGCGAGGCGAGGGCGGCGCGGATGGCGACCTTGCTTTCGCGGGTGTCGAACTCGGCGCCCATGACGTGCTCGTTCACGCGGAAGTCGATGCTGGGCTTGTTGCCCGTGGTGCCAAAGGTGCGGCGCAGGCGGAGGGCCTCGAAGATGGATTCCCGGCTGAGGTCCGGCGCCAGGACTCCGGCGCGGCCGGTGCCGAGGGCATCGCGCCGCCACCCCGCATGGTGATGCCACAGCAGGCCGTGGCAATCGGTGCTGCCCACGATGCCAAAGCGCAGCCCCCGCGCGAAGCCATCCTGCAGGAAGTGGCCGCGCAGCCCGCCGCGCGCCTTGATCGGGCGGTTGCCCATGAACTCGAAGCGCCCGTGGTTGGAGATGATCTCCGCAAAGGTCTGCACCGCGGGGTCGAAGTTCTCCCAGTCGGTCCCCGTCCAGCCGGTGTGGTGGGGCGCGACGAGGCAGTTCCACTTCTTCAGCTCGGCATAGAGCAGCGCCGTGGTGGCATACCGCTCGCGGTCGTGGTCGAAGAGGGGGACCTCGGGATTCACGCTGTAGATGCACTTGTGGCCCACGCCCTTGGGATAGCGGGCGGTGGTGTATTCCTGGGCAAAGAGCGTCGCGTATTTCCCAGGCTTGTTGAACTGCTCGGTGACGGCCTTCTGGTACTCGTAGTCCGCGGGGGAAAGGCTTCGGCCAACGAAGGTGTCGTGATCGGTCAGCGCGCCGAAGTCGTCCTCGTAGTAGTCGCGCCGCGAGGAGTAGTAGTCGTCCACGTCGCCCATGCCATCGGACATGTTGGTGTGGCCGTGGATGTCGCCGTAGTAGGTGTTGAGCGGCGTGGCGATTCCCTCGAGATCCTTCAGTTCGGGCCAGCGCCGGGGCGCGCGGACGATGTTGACCGGCGTGGCGATTAGCGTGGCGGGCGCAGCGACGGGGCGGAGGTCGGGCGTTTGCTTCTCTCCGGCGGCGAGGCCCGTGAGCTTTTGCAGCACACACAGGTTGAGGTCGCGCCGCGCGGCCCACACGTCGCCGTTTGGGGCCACGCTTGTTTCAAGATAGGTCCCGCGCCCGCCCCATCCGTCGGCGGGAATGCGGTAGAGCGGCGACCATTTGCCGCCGCGATAGACCTGGAGGCAGAAGCTGTGGGAGGGGCGGCCCGTGACCATGACGGCGCCATTGGCGAGAATCGCGAGGCGCGGGAATTCGAAGCTCTGGTCGGTTCCCTCCTTGTCCAGGTTCATTGCGACCGGAGGAGAAGTAGGTTCATGGACCTTCCCGTCAACGACGGCGCGCAGGTAGAACCAGCGCGGCATGTCCCAGCGGTCTTCTCCGCGGATGTTTGACTGATACGCAACCCACACGCGGCCATCGGAATCCACGGCGATGGCGGGCGCCATGTTGAGCGCGGGCGCATGCGTCACGCGGATGGGATCCTGCCACTTGGCGCCATCGTGGCGGCGTATATACACGTGGCGGACGCCCTGGCCCGCTTCCTGATCCCACGCCAGCCACATGTCGCCGCCGGCGCCGCGGGCAAGGGCTGGGCGGCGCGCGTCGGTTTCGGCGACCACGAGTTTCTCGTCCGGCACCGCGCTGCCGTCAGAGAGCCCGCCCGCGATTCCTGCGGTGCCGCCGGCGGAATCCACCGTCTCATAGGCGACCCAGCAGCGGGCGCCGTCGTGATCCGAGACGAGGGCCGGGCGATAGGCATAGACGCGGGGGGCGCCCTCCGCGCTGGCGGCGACGGCGCCGTTCTGTGCGCGGGCGATGCGGGGCACCCACTGGCCGTCGCGGCGTTCGGTCCAGGCGAGGAAGACCCCCGCCGCGGCGGTGTCCATCGCGAGCGGACCGGCGAGCGCGCCCTCCGCGCTGACGGCCAGCTCGGGGCCCAGCGCCTCGCCGTCGAAGCTCGCCAAGTAAACGCGGTCGATCTCCTCGCGCTCGCCGACCCACGCCGTATAGACGTTCCCATCCAAGTCAACGCTCACCCGCGGATGGTTGTTGCGGGGTCCCGTGCCGAGGACCTGGCGGCGGGCGAGGGCGTAGCTTTTCTCCGTTTCGAGGAGGACACTCTCCATCTCCTCCTCCCACGGGATCTGGCCCAGGGCGATGTCGCCGCCATAAATCCACGCGGCCCCGATCGCGGCCCCGGCACCCAGCTTAAGGAACTGGCGACGGTCAAGGTGGTCGGGGCGAGTGCGCATCAAATTTCCTCTCCGCATGGCGGATTGAATTCTTGCAAAACGGGCGATGACGAGCAGCCTGCGGCCTGTGGGGGGTGGGTCAAGGATTGGATTTGGAGCGGGTTGGAGGCCGATCAAGGCCGTATGCGCGGCATTCCCTTCGCTCCAAACAGTTTTATTGACCCTGCCGGGTGGCGCCGAAAGCCTTTCCAACGATGCACGGCCCGCGAGGCCGGGGGGTCGCAATTAACCTGCCACCCCGGGTCGGTCTCGGGGCTTTGCCCATCCAGAAGGAAGAGGAATCTCTCAATGCCGGTTGGAAAGAATTGCTTTGCAAGACTGCTCCCTGTGGCGGCGATAGCCGCACTGGCGACGATTCCGGGAGGGGCTTTTGCGGCCGGCGAGGCCGACATCGTTTTGCCGGACCTCTCTCAGGCGGTATTCAACCTGTTCGGCGCCAATGTCTCCGGTCCGACGCTGCTGTGGATCGGGACGCTGGTGTGCGTGTTTGGCGGGCTGTTTGGCATCGTGCAGGCGATGGCGCTGAAGAGGCTCCCCGCGCACCAGTCGATGCTGGACGTGAGCGCCCTGATCTACTCGACGTGCAAGACCTACCTAATGACGCAGGGCAAGCTGCTGGCGCTGCTGGAGATCCTGATCGGCGGCGTGATCTTCGTTTACTTCTACTTCCTGTCGGGCATGGCACTCTGGAAGGTGCTGGTGGTGCTGGCCTGGTCGGTGGTGGGCATTCTTGGCTCCTTTGGCGTGGCCTGGTTCGGGATGCGGATCAACACCTACGCCAATAGCCGCGCGGCCTTTAGCGCGCTGAGCGGCAAGCCGCTCTCCGTCCTGCGCATTCCCCTTCAGGCGGGCATGAGCATCGGCATGCTGCTGATCAGCGTGGAGCTGATCCTGATGCTGATCATCCTCCTCGCCATGCCGCGGGAGATCGCCGGCGCCTGCTTCATCGGCTTCGCCATCGGCGAGTCGCTGGGCGCGTCGGTGCTGCGCATCTGCGGCGGCATCTTCACCAAGATCGCCGACATCGGCGCCGACCTGATGAAGATCGTCTATGGCATCAAGGAAGACGACGCGCGCAACCCGGGGGTGATCGCCGACTGCGTGGGTGACAACGCGGGCGACAGCGTTGGGCCCACGGCGGACGGATTCGAGACCTATGGCGTGACGGGCGTGGCGCTGATCGTCTTCCTGGTGCTGGCGGTTCCCGCAAGCGAGGTCCTCTTCCAGGCCCAGATGCTGGTGTGGCTCTTTGTCATGCGCATCATGATGGTGGTCACGTCGCTCCTTTCCTACAAGATCAACGACATCATGACCGTGGGCAAATATGCCAACGTGAACAAGATGGATTTCGAGGCGCCGCTGCACAGGCTGGTGGTTCTCACCTCCGCCATCTCGATCGTGATGACCTATCTGGTCTCCTACCTGATGATCGCCGACCTTGCGGGCAACAAGACGGGCCTGTGGTGGCAGCTCTCCACGATCATCAGCTGCGGCACGGTGGCCGGCGCGCTGATCCCGATCCTGACGATGGCCTTCACCAGCATGAAGAGCAAGCATGTGACGGAGATCGTGGACAGCTCCAAGGAGGGCGGCGCGTCGCTGACGATCCTTTCCGGCCTCGTCGCGGGCAACTTCAGCGCCTTCTGGATGGGACTCGCCATCGCGGGCCTGATGGGCGGCGCCTACCTGATCAGCAACTTCATCACGCCCGAATTGATGAGCGGCTACCAGGCGGTCTTCGCGTTTGGCCTCGTGGCCTTCGGCTTCCTGGGCATGGGGCCCGTGACCATCGCCGTGGATTCCTACGGCCCGGTGACGGACAATGCGCAGTCGGTCTTCGAGCTGTCCATGATCGAGGGAAAGCCCGGCATCGCGGCGGAGATCGAGCGCGACTTTGGCTTCAAGCCCGACTTCCACCACGCCAAGGACTTCCTGGAGGAGAACGACGGCGCCGGCAACACCTTCAAGGCGACGGCCAAGCCCGTGCTGATCGGCACGGCGGTGGTCGGCGCGACGACGATGATCTTCTCCCTGATCATCCTGCTGATGAAAGAGATGAAGGAGAAGCTGGGAGAGGTGGAAGGGACGGCGATGGCTCTCAAGGCGCTCTCCATCACCGATCCCCACATCCTGCTGGGTCTGATCACCGGCGGCGCGGTGATCTACTGGTTCACGGGCGCCTCCATCCAGGCGGTGACCACGGGCGCCTATCGCGCGGTGGAGTTTATCAAGAAGAACATCAAGCTGAGCGACGACCCCGGCGCCAGCGCCTCCATCGAGGACAGCCAGAAGGTCGTGGAGATCTGCACCAAGTACGCCCAGGCGGGCATGGTGAACATCTTCTGCGCGATCTTCTTCTTCGCGCTGGCCTTCGCGTTCCTGCACCCGTTCTTCTTCGTGGCCTACCTGATCTCCATCGCGATCTTCGGATTGTTCCAGGCGATCTTCATGGCCAACGCGGGCGGCGCGTGGGACAACGCCAAGAAGCTGGTCGAGGTGGAGATGAAGCAGAAGAGCGGTCCCCTGCACGCGGCAACCGTCGTGGGCGACACCGTGGGTGATCCCTTCAAGGACACCTCCTCGGTGGCGCTGAACCCGATCATCAAGTTCACCACGCTCTTCGGCCTGCTGGCCGTGGAACTCGCCGTCAAGACCCCCGCCCACCTCACCCTCGCGGTCTCCATCATCACCCTGGCAATCGCGCTGTTCTTCGTGTGGCGGTCTTTCTACGGCATGCGGATCAGGTCCAGCGTGGCGTAACGCGAAGGCGAAGTAAGGCAGGAAATCGAGGAGCGGCTCCGGAGGATCGGGGCCGCTCCTTCGCGTTTCAGCATGTGGCGATATCCACACGTTAACCCAAAGTTTCCGGGGCATTTGCTCCTTGACTGGAGGGGGAGAACTTCGAACTTGCAAGGTGGCGCGCCAACGAGGTGTTTGGGCACGGGGATGGCCGCGGTGCGCCGTGTGGCTCACCCCACCTCCTCCAAACCATTGCCAGAGCGCGGCCGCTGGTGGGGCGCCTGCTCGCCGTGGACCAACCCGCGAGCGATCCTGCGGCGACGCGGGGCGACGGCGTGGCTCCATGCCCCTCACCCTCAACTGCTGCGCCCCCCGGGTTACCGGGGGGCGCGGGGTTGCTGCGGTTTGACTTTGCGACGCTTTAGAAGCTGGCGGTCGCGGTTAGGTTGACGGTAGAAGCGGTGTAGCCGTTTACGGAGACGTACCAGGTGCCGGTGCTGAGGGCGGGGGATGTGGTGGTGGAGATCGTCACCGATTCCGCAGAGCCGTTCAGGTAGGGGCGGAAGTCGTAGCTCGTCGTGGTGGCGTAGCCGGTTTTCTTCACATAAAGGTCTCCGTCGCCGGAACCTGTCATGTTGATCAGCACGCTCTTGGCGCCGGAGGGAACGGTGATGGTGTAGTTTTTCCAAGCGCCGGAGGCGACGCTGACGTTTGACACGCTGAGGAGGGTGGTGCTACCCGGCGTGGCGGTGGGGGTGGGCGTAGGTGTGGGTGTGGGCGTGGCCGCGGAGCCCGTGGTGATCGTAGCGCTGAGGGTGAAACTGGAGGCGGTGTAGCCGTTGACGCTGATGTACCAGCGACCGCTGGACACGGCGGGCGAAGTGGTGCCGGTTACGGTAACAGTCTCTGCGCTGCCGCCCGCATAGGGGCGGAAGTCATAAAGGCTGGAGGTCGGTTGACCGGCCTTGCGCACGTAGAGATCGGCGTCCCCCGTGCCGCCCTGCACGATTTGGAGCTGGGTGGCGTTGGAGGGGAGGTCAATGTAGTAGTGGACCCAGCCGGCGGCAGCGACGGAGCCGGAGACCTGGACGCCGCTGCTGAGGGCGCCGCTTGCGGGAGTCGGGGCGGGGGTGGGCGTTAAAGTCGGCGTCGGGGTGGGTGTGAGGGTCGGCGTCGGGGTGGGTGTGAGGGTCGGTGTGGGAGTTGGCGTGGGGGTGGAGCTGCTGCCGCCGAATATAGCGGGTACCCACTCGGGGCGGTCGATGAAGGGGTTACGGTTGTTCTGCCAGTTGGTGTAGATGAGGTGGTTGCGGCGCTGTTCGCGGGCATTCACGGGATCGTTGGTGTTCCACTGGAGAAGGGTGGAAAGGACCGCCATTCTCGGCTGGCCCGTGGAGGGAAGGGTCTGGCCGAGAACGAGGTCGGGCTCGTTGGAAACGTCGCCGCTGTAGCGCAAGTCCATGTAGAACATGGAGCGGGCGACATCGCCCTTCACGTCGTCCCAAGGTTCGAAGCGGCTGTTGCCTTGACGGTTGACTGTGCCGGCGGGGGCGTTGAAAACGGGGTAGGTGTTGCCGCCGACAACGATGTCGAACACGAAGTTATTGCGTGTCGAGTTGATGTTCTTTTCGCAGGCATAGAGGTGGTGCAGGTCGGTGTAGGCGGGATAGCTCTCCACGTCGAAGCCGTAGGACTTGGGCCAGGAGTGCTCGCGATTCCAGACGATGCCAGTGGCGGAGCCGTCGCGCTGGGTCTTGGCGAGGGAGCGGTTGCTGTAGATACAGCGGATGTTGCTGGCGTTACTTGGATCTTCGTCGATCTGCTGCAGCGCCGTCCAAACTGTTGCGTAGGTCTTCTTGCTGTGGTTGTCGATGATGTCGTGCAGGGATTGGCGAAGAGCCGAGCCAGACTGGCCTTCGGCGGCGGTGTAGTATCCGGCGGGAGGAGCGTACTGGGCGAAGCCCGTGGCGGGGAGGGAACTCAAAGCAAGGAGAGCGAAGGCGCATAATGATGAGCTGCGCTTGGCACAGGACACGAGCGAGTACATTGGAGAAGGACTCCGGGGGAGGTGATTTACTTCGGAACGTTTCAGCCTCCATGGATCGCTGTGGAAGTAAAGTGACAATTCGCACGTTGCCAACTTTTTTTGGAGGCCCCCAAGAATGCCGTTTTTTTGGCAGAATCGGCCAAAAAGCGGGGCTTTTCCCCCCTCCGATCCGGACATTGCCAGCCTTTCTGGCCCTGCTCTTCGCTGCCGCCACTGCTACCGCCCAATCGGCCATTTTTCTGCTCGGCGGCCCGGGCGCTGTCCGGTGCTCGGCCACAAGCTCGCCCAACCGCGTCCGGCCTCACCAAGCGCGAAATCGCGCGACTGCAAGGGTGCCGCACGCGATTGACGGCGGATGACTGCAATGTCGGCGCGGCGGTGGATGTTGCGGATGCGATTCGGGCGTTTGATTGATTGGGCGGGCTTTTAACCCGTGTGGTTGAGTGCGAGGGGGCGGCTCCGGAGGATCGGGGACGCTCGTTTGCGTTTCAGCATGTGACGATATCCACGAATTAACCCAAGATTGTCAGGGCTTTTGCCCTGTGATCGGAGGGGGAGAATTTCGAATCTGCAACGTGGCGCGCCAGCGGGACGTTTGGGCACGGGGATGGCCTTGGAAGGAGCGCTTGGTTTGTTGAGCGACATCCACTCCCGAAAGGACGCCTTCCGCATGAAGAACGATCCCCGACGTATTGTACCCCTTGGCGTGCTTGCGGCCCTAGCCCTGGCAGCGTCGCAATCGCAGGCGGAGACGTTGGCGGTGCTCCGCGCGGGAAATTTGATCTATCGCGTGGACACGTTGAACGCCGCATTGGCCTCTCCGGCGGTGGCGTTGGTTGGCTTTGTGGATTCCGGGGAGCAACTGGACTCCATCGACGTGCGCCCGGCGACGGGGGAGCTGTATGGCGTGAGCAACCGGGAGCGCATCTATCGCATCGATGTGGCGACGGGCCGCGTGGCGCCGGTGATCGAGGGTCGTTTCTCGGCGACCAACTTCTCTCCCTATAACATAGACTTCAACCCGGTGGTGGACCGCATTCGCCTGCTGGGTGCCGGGGGCAAGAACCTGCGCCTGCATCCCGATACGGGTGTGCAGGTGGCCGCGGACGGCGACATCGCGTATCAGGAGTCCGGCGGTGTGACTCCGAGAATCGCGGCCATTGCCTATGACAACAACCGGGCCGACGCGACGGTGACGACGTTGGTGGGCATCGACACGGCGACTCGGCAATTGGTGACGATCGGTTCCCGTGGGAGCGCGCCGATTTCACCCAATTCGGGCACGGTGATTCTGGCGGGCCGCGCGGGTATCAATCCGGTCGGGGGCCCGGGCTTTTCGGCGTTGGACATTTCTGGCGCAACCAACGCGGCGTACTTTACCAATAATCCCTTTGGCGATACCGCCGACCTGTATGTGATGGACACCGCCAAGGGCGGAGTCCGGCACATCGGCACGCTGCCGGGCGATATGCGCTCGCTGGCGGTGCTTCCCGCGGTGCCGCGCGAAGTGATCGCGGCAATCACCCAGGATGGCCGGCTGATCACCTTCTATTCGGACTTTCCCACCTCGCTCCTGTCGGATGATTCCATCACGGGCCTCGCGGGCGGAGTCGTTCTCGGCGATCTCGACCTGCGGCCCGCGACGGGCGAGCTGTTCTCCATCGGCAGCGACGACCGGCTCTATCGCGTGTCGCCCACGGGCGTTGCAACCGCGGTTGGCGGGCCGATCATTCCAAGCCCGACGGAAGGCCTGGCGGGTTTCGACTTCAACCCGAGCGTTGACCGCATCCGTGTCTCGGCGGCCAACGGCATCAACCTGCGCCTGAATCCGAATGATGGCCTGCTCGTCGCCCAGGACACGTCGCTGGCCTATGCCAACGGCGATCCCAATGCGGGGGATTCGCCCACCGTGGTGGGCGCGGCGTATTCGGGCAATGTGCCCGCCTCGCCCATGACCACGCTGTATGTGATCGACAATGTGCAGGGCGTCCTGGCGCGGCAGGGTTCGATGGGCAGCGTGCCCGTCTCGCCGAACGCGGGCCAGCTCTTTACGGTGGGATCGCTCGGCGTGGAACTGGACGGCAACCTCGGGTTCGACATCTCCGGCAGCAGCGGCATCGCCTACCTTGCCGCGGGAACGTTGGGGCTCGCCGGTGGAACCTCCGCGTTTTTCCACCGGGTTAACCTGCAAACGGGGACGCCGATTCCCGTGGGCCTGATCGGCGAGGGAGAATCCATCGCCGGCATGACCGCCATGACAACGCCGAGCGGCAACCCCGTCGTGGTGATCGCCGCCCTGGGCCCGACGCAGTGGACGCCCACCACGGTGAGCCCCTTTGCGCCGCCGTTCTTCGACGCGGAGGATGGCCTGATCATCGGCTCCTTCGCGAATCCGGAAAACACCTTCGGCTTCTGGCAGACCTCTCGCGAGCTGGCGGCACTTCCCATCGGGCGCTATCGCATTCGCATGGAACTCGCTACGCTGCCCGCCACCGAAGGCGCACGGCGTCCCGAGCTGCGCGTTCGCCTGTTCAATGCGGACAATACACTGAGCAGGTTTGCGCTCCTCGCCAATCCGATCCCCGGCGACACCGCGCCGACCTTCCTCAACGTGTTGTGGGAGAGCGACGGCACAACGCCGTGGCGCATCGCGCTGGACCTGCTTTCCTTCCAGCCCGACATCCAGGGCGGCTATCGCATCACGGCGATCTCCGTGTCTGCGCTGGAGTAGCCTGTCCACACGGCGGCACCAAAATCGACGAGCCCCGGAATGACAATCGGTCATTCCGGGGCTCGTAGTGTTCGGTGGCGGCGGTTATTCCTTCTTCAGCGCGCTATCCAGTGCGGCGATCAGCTCGGGGCTGTCGGGCTTCACCTTGGATGTGAAGCGGTTGACAATGCGGCCGTTGCGATCAATCACGAACTTCTCGAAGTTCCAGCCGACCTCTCCGGGGAAGGGAGACGTCGTGCCGGTGAGCGCGGCATACAGGGGGCTCTTGCCATCGCCCTTGGTCGGCATCTTGGCCTTCAGCGGAAACGAGACGTTGTACTTCGTCGCGCAGAACTCCGCGATGTCGGCGTTCGAGCCGGGCTCCTGTCCGCCATAGTCGTTGGAGGGGAACGCAACGACCACCAGGCCTTGGTCCTTGTAGCGGCGATAGATCGTTTCCAGCCCCGCGTACTGCGGCGTATATCCGCACTTGGAGGCGGTGTTCACCACGAGGACGACCTTGCCGGAATACTCCTGGGCCAGGGTACCGCTGGTGCCGTCGGCATTTACATAGGGGATCTTGGTGAGGAGGTTGTTGGTGGGCATGGTGGCGACGACTTCTCCGGGGGCGAGGGTAGGCGAGATCACGGCGAGCAACGCAAGTACAGCGACACAAAGCAGGCGACGCATGGGAGAGGCTCCGCAGGGTGGCTAGTGCAGGCGGGGGAATGGTGAGAGTAGGGTGGCTTGCCGGGCAAGGGGGGAGATTCGCATGCCGGAAACGGCACTTCGAATCCCCAAGCTCCAGCATCCCCGATCCCCCTTGCAGGTGGGGCGGTGTTTCGCCTTTCATTCGACATAACACGACGATATGCCACCGCCCGCCGACATCCGCTCCCGCCTTGACCTGCTTGCCTCGCGCAAGCGCCAGCGCGACGTGCTGATCGACGAGGTGCGCGGGGGCGCCATCGCGGGGATCAGCACGGCGGCGGAGTTCTTTGCCGGGCGCGCCGAGCAGGGGCGCGACGCGCGCGCCACCCTCGTGGAGGGCGCGGAAATCGCCGAGGGCCCCGGCGGGCGGTGCTTCGTCGTGCGCGGGGAGTTCGCCCCCAACGGCGACGGGTTGCCGATGGCGGGCTGCGCGCCGGTGGATGGCGCGGGGCTGCCGTTGCTGACGACGGGGGAGGTCTCCTCACCGCTCGCGGAGACAGACATCGCGTTTGTCGATACGGAGACGACGGGCCTGGCGGGCGGCACGGGCACGGTTGCGTTTCTGGTGGGCGTGGGCTGGTGGGAACAGCGCGGTGGCGAGTCGCGCTTTGTGCTCGAACAATTCCTGATCGACGATTTCCGCCACGAGGAGGCGATGCTGTCGCGCCTCGTCGCGCGGCTGGCGCCGTTCCGCGCGCTGTGCACCTACAACGGGCGCCGCTTCGACGTGCCGCTGCTGCGCGCGCGCGCGGTGATGCACCGCATTGCGCCGCGCGCGTGGAGTCGGCCCCAGATCGACCTGCTGGATTTTTCGCGTCGGCTGTGGAAGGGGCGCATCGGCTCGGTGAGCCTGAAGAACGTGGAGCGCCACATCCTGGGCATCGACCGCGGAGAGGACATCGACGGCGGCCTGATCCCGGAGGTTTTCTTTCGCTGGGCGCGGACGGGCGAGGCGCCGTTGATTCCCGCGGTCCTTCGCCACAATGCCCAGGACATCGTGACGCTGGGCGCGTTGCTGGCCCGGGCATCGCGTATATGCGCCGATCCGATGGGTTGCGGGCTGCTGAATCACCACGCGGAGTTTGCCGCCGCGGCGAAGTGGTTTGAGAAGCGCAAGGATCCCGCCGCCGCGCGCGCCGCGTGGGAGCGCGCCCTGGAGGCGAGCCGCGGATCGCAGGAGGAGCGCCCGCTGCTCCATCGCCTGGCGCTATATCACAAACGCCACGGCGACCGCGAGGAGGCCGCCGCGATCTGGCGCGGGCTTCCGGGGGACAATGACGCCACCATCCAGCTTGCGATGCATCTGGAGCACCGGCGCCGCGATCCGGCGGAGGCGCTGCGCATCGTGCGCGGGTTGCGCCAGCGGCTGGAGTGGGAGGCCGACATGGCGGCGCTCCGCGATGGCGGAAAAGCGGCCTCCGCCGCGGCGCTCGCCGATTTGATCAGGAGAGAAGAACGCCTCCTGCGCAAGTCCACCCGATCGGGGGATTCGGCGCGTGGCTGAGACTCCGCAATCGCAACCGTGGTACCACGCCGCATTCGGCGAGGACTATCTGGCGCGCTATGCCCACCGCGACGACGCGGAGGCGGCCCACGCGGTTGCGCTGCTGACCGCCAACGCGGGACTCGCAACCGGCGCGGCGGTGTTGGACCTGTGCTGTGGCGCGGGGCGGCACCTTGCCCACCTGGGGCGCGCCGGGCTTGCCGCCGTGGGCGGCGACCTTTCGGAAAAACTCCTCGCCGTCGCCAAGGTCAACGCGGGGCGCCCGCTGGCGCGGCTAGACATGCGGCACCTCCCCTTCGCGGCGGGGTCCTTCGACCTGGTCGCCAACTTCTTCACCGCGTTTGGCTACTTCCACGGCGATGCGGAGAACTTTGCCGTCTTTGCCGAGGTGCATCGCGTGCTCCGCCCCGGCGGCTGCCTCGCGCTCGACTTCCTCAACGCGGAGGCGGTGCGCCGCCAGCTTGCGGAAATGCCGCCGGAGGAAGTCATGGAATGCGACGGCGGGGACGCGTGGGTAATTAGCCGCGGCCTTTCCGCCGATGGGCGCCGCGCGGAGAAGCACCAGTGGCTCCTTCGCGGCGGGCGTTGCGTCCGATCCTTCCAGGAAAGCGTCCGCCTCTTCTCCCCGGCGGAGATCGACGCGGCGCTCGAATCGCGCGGCTTCGCGATCACGCACCGCTGGGGAAACTACGCTGGCGATGCGTTTGATGCGGAGGCGAGTTCGCGGTATTTTGCGATGGCGCGGAAAGAGGGGAGTGGGGAATAGGGAATAGTGCTCTCCCGGGGAGTCTCAACCTGCCCGAGGCTCGAATCAGTGCCCATTCCCCATTCCCCTTTCCCGATCGCAAAGCGATGTCGCGCAGCGGGTGTCGCCTCCCTCGCGCGCGATGTTGTGGATGACGCCGCGGCGCAGTGGCCGCAGCATCGCCGAAGGTACACGATCATGGATTCTTCCATCGCCGCCACCGCCCTTGCAGAGTTGCGCCGCCAGTTTGACGCGGAGGCGGAGCATCCGGACTGGGATGCGATCAGCCGCGCGGCGGGTGTGTCTCGCCGCCAGGTGGAGCGCGCGTTTCGCGCGACGCACGGGACGAGTCCCGCGCGATACTGGGCCGAACTGAAGGCGCGCGAGGCGGAGCGCCTGCTGCACGCGGGGGCCGACGTGCTGAGCGCGGCGGCGCAGTCCGGCCACAGCGGTCCGGGCCGCCTTCACGATGCGATGATTGGCCGGCGCGGCATGACACCCGGCCAGATACGCGCGCGCGGCGCGGGCGTGTCTATGCGCTATGGATTGTTCGAGTCGACGCTCTGCACGGTGCTGATTGCGGCGACGGATCGCGGGCTCTGCGCGCTGCGGCTCTGCGGAATGCACTCGCCCGAGTGGTGCCTGAATGAGCTGAAGAGCGAGTGGCCCGGAGCCGAGTTCGCCGAGGACGCGTGCGCGGTGCAGCACTACGCAGACGAACTTGCCGCGTTCCTCGAGCGCCGCTCGGATCGCTTCCTCCCCGACATCGACGTGGAGGGGACGCCCTTCCAGCGCGAGGTGTGGGCGGAGCTGCGCAAGCTCCCGCCCGGCGAGACCGCCACCTACTCCGAAATCGCCCACCGCATCGGCCGCCCCCGCGCCGCCCGCGCCGTCGGAGCAGCCTGCGCCCGCAACGGCATCGCCATCGCCATCCCCTGCCACCGCGCCGTTGGCAAGGATGGCGCGCTGACGGGATACCGATGGGGCGTGGAGTTGAAGAGGAAGTTGCTGGAGGCGGAGGGGGAGTAGCACGGGTAAGCCAAAGTGGTACAGCATTGGGGTTGAATCCCCACTTGGGTTGATCATGGTCCAGAAGGAACGGCTCGCCTTGGCGGCGGACAGCACCGACTGACGCTCGCGAGGCGGGAGCGCGGCGAGCGCGGCTTCGAGGCGTTGCGTCACGGTCTCCGCCGCCTTGGGCAGTGGGATGGCGACGGGTGCGCGCGGCTTCGGCTTTATCGCGGGGATCAGCTCCGCCACGCGCTCGGTGGATTGCACCTGTGTTCGATTGAACCCGGTGGGCCGATACGCCATCCACAGGTAACTCACCACTAGCAATGCAAGCACCACGGCGGCACCGATGAGCAATCGGCGTAACTTGCTAGTGGTGAATTACCTGTGGATGGCGTATCGGCC
>JBBQYG010000025.1:0-34333 GCA_038208905.1 Candidatus Sumerlaeia bacterium
GGCAAGGACGCCGCCAACGCTCTGGAGTACGCCGGTATCACCGTGAACAAGAACGCCATCCCCAACGATCCTCAGAAGGAATGGGTGACCAGCGGCATCCGCGTGGGCACGCCGGCCCTGACCAGCCGCGGCATGAAGGAAGCCGAGATGCGCACCATCGGCGCCTGGATCGCCCAGGTCGTCAAGGACCCGGCCGACACCGACCTCCAATCCCGCGTCCGCGCCCAGGTGGCTGAGATGACGGCGGGGTATCCGCTTCGCGCGGAGGAGTAGGCGTGGCGCGGGCGACCTCGCCCGCGAGTTGCTGATATTCCCAAAATCAAGGCAACCCGATGGACGAAACGGACTGCATGGACACGATGGATGTCCATCAGGCCCATTTCGTCCATCTTGTCCATCAGGGGGCGGCAAAGACCGGCTAGCCGAATCCCGCATTGGCGCCCCCGCTGCAAGGTCGGTCATCCGCTCGCTCGACTGGGCAGTTTTCTACCCACTCCCCTTGCCACAAACCTCTTCCGCGCCCTCCAATCGCTACCCGCCGCGTTGACGACCCCGGTTGCGCAAGCCATTCTCTCTGTTGGAAAGCGCAATCGGCGCGGAGGATCACTTTGGAGGGAGGATTGGGCGCGCGGGGCCGTTGGCCGCGTGATCCTCCCGCAGGGGATGGAACTCAAGATGGAGACTGCCACGAACAATCGGGTCCTCGTCTGCGACGACGAGAAGAACATGCGGCGCGTTTTGCAGGACATCCTGAGCGACGATGGATGGACGGTGACCACCGTGGCCAGCGGCGAGGAAGCGCTGGAGATCGTGGCGAAGGAGAAACCCTTCGAGGCCATCGTGCTCGACCTCTCGCTGCCGGGGATGAACGGGCTGGACCTGATCGACAAGTTGCGCAATTCGGGGAACGAGGCGGGCCTTGTGGTGATCACCGCCTATGGCAGCGTGGACGCGGCCGTTCGCGCGATGCAGCGCGGGGCGGTGGATTTCCTGATCAAGCCTTTCGACAACGCGCGGATCAAGACGGCACTGCGCAAGATCCGCGAGTCGCGCGGCCTGCTGTCGGACGCGGAACTCAGCCACCCGACGCTTGTCGGGGCCGATAATCTGCCGCTCAACTTCGTGGGGAGCGATCCGCGCCTGGCGGATATCTTCCGCATCGTCAAGCAGATCGCCTCGCTGAAGACGAGCGTGCTGATCAACGGAGAGTCGGGGACGGGCAAGGAACTCGTCGCCCAGGCGATTCACTACAACGGCAACCGGCGCCACATGCCCTTTGTGGCGGTGAACTGCGCGGCCCTGCCGGAGAACCTGCTGGAGAGCGAGTTCTTCGGCCACGAGCGCGGCGCCTATACCGGCGCCCACGCCATGGGACAGGGCAAGTTCGAGGTCGCCAACAACGGCACGCTCTTCCTCGACGAAATCGGCGAGATGCCGATGAGCCTGCAGGTCAAGCTGCTGCGCGTCCTGCAGGAGCAGCGCTTTCCCCGCGTCGGCGGAGAGAAGGAGATCAGCGTCGATGTCCGCGTGATCGCCGCCACCAACCGCGACCTGGACGAGATGGTGAAGATGAAGCTCTTCCGCGAGGACCTGTTCTACCGCCTCAACGTGATCCCGATCCAGTTGCCGCCCCTGCGCGAGCGCAAGGCCGACATCCCCCACCTGGTGGAGCACTTCCTGGTGAAGTTCTCGCGGCGCCACCACGTGAACAAGCTGGCGCTGAGCGAGGCCCAGGTCGCCGTGCTCCAGAACTACGCATGGCCCGGCAACATCCGCGAGCTGCAGAACGCGGTGGAGAAGGCGACGGTGCTCCAGGATCCGGGAAGCCTGCTCACCGGAGCGGCCCGCGCGCGGTCGCTGGCGCCTTCGGGACCGATGGGCCGCGTGATCAGCGACGACGAGTTCGTCCTCGATCTCGGCATCGGAGGCGCCATCCGCGAACTCGGCGACGTCGCCGCCGACGCCCAGCGCTCCGCCGTGATCCGCGCGCTGCGGCTCTGCCGCGGCAACAAGTCGGAGGCGGCCAAGCGGCTGGGGATTTCCTACAAGACGCTGTTCAACAAGATCGACGATCTGGATATATCGATATCCACGAGCGTGGAGTAGGGGGCCATGCCCCTGCTACCAGTCAATCGGGTCCGCTGGGTCAGTTGTGTCAAATAGTTCATATCAGTCCCTTGGGTCCCATCAACCCTGCACCTCATCCGCCTCCGCGCCCGTCGCCAATCGCCGAACCTCATAGCCGACATCGGCGGGCTTCCACGTGGCGCAGATCGCCGCGTGGGCGGCTTGCAGGCCGGCGAGGAGGCCGTCCTCCCACAGGAACTGGGGATTGGTGTTCACCTCCGGCCAGTCGAAGGCGTTCATCAGGTCGTCGGGTGTAAGGCGAGGGTTCAGGCGGCGTGCGATCTTGAGACACTTGGCGCGCTGCTGGACGATCATGTCGTCGAGGAGGCGGAGGATGTCCTCGGTCGAGGCGGGATTCGGCTGGGAAGGGTTTTCGCTCATGCCTTGCCTTCTGTTGTCAGGGTATAAAGGAGACGATGAATCCCCGGCGGCCATCCGGGGCACGACAGCCTCGCCAGTGAGGCAAGAGGCCCTTGGCGAAATTCGCGCTAGCCGCGGCGCGCCAGCAAGTAGCGGTCAAACGCCGCCAGGTCTTTCTCCACGCGGATGTCGTCGTACTTTCCGGTATCGCGGAAGAGCTGTGCCGCGCGGTGGGGCTGGTCCTCGCCCAGCTCCAGCACCACCCAACCGCCGTGGGCCAGCAGGGGGGTACCCTGGTCGATGATGCCGCGGACGGCGTCGAGTCCGTCGGCCCCGCCGTCCAGGGCGGGCATGGGATCGTGGCGGCTGACCTCCGGGGGAAGGCCCGCGATGGTGTCTGTATTTATATACGGCGGATTGCTGACGATGAGGGAGAGCGTTCCCTCGAACCCGGCGAAGTAGGCGCCGTCGCGGAACTCCACGCGGCCCTCCACGCCAAGCTTCGTCGCGTTGTACCGCGCGGCCTTGAGGGCGCCGGGGGAGATGTCGCTGGCGATATAGCGGTGGGCGTCGCTCTCTAGCGCCAGGCTCACGATGATGCAGCCGGTGCCGGTGCCGACCTCGAAGACATTGGCGCGCGTGTTCTTGAGGTCGGGCTCCTTCTCCATCAGCATCAGCGCGCGTTCCACCACGCCCTCGGTCTCGGGCCGGGGAACGAAGGAGTCGGGGGTCACCTCGAACTCGCGGCGATAGAAGGACTTGCGCCCGGTGATGCGCGCCACGGGCTCGCGGTCGCGCCCGCGCCGCTGGATGAAGTCGCGATACGCCGCGACCTCAAGCTCGCTCAGGGGCTTCTGCCAGTCCATGTAGAGGCGCAACCGGTCGCAGTTGAGAATGCGGCACAGCAACAGTTCCGCATCGAGGCGCGGCGAATCCACGCCCTTGCCGCCCAGCCACGCGGCGCTACGCGTGACGAGGTCGCCGACGGCGGGGGGGGGATTCTTCGCTGTCCGGTTCACCGCGCGGGTGCCGGGGCTTGTGGGATTCGATCGCGCTGACGCGCCGCGGGAGCGGTGCCAGAATCGTAGCCCCGGACTTCAGTCCGGGGTTCGCCTGTTAGGGGAATCTCGCTACGCAAGCCCCACCGCCTTCGCCCACGCGCGGATGCTCTCCAGCCCCGAACCGGTCAGGCGGCGCCCGGGGAGGTTGGGGTCGGAGTGGCCCTCGCTCAGGATCAGGTCGGCGGGAACCCAGCGGACCTCCTCGATCTCGGTGGCGTGCGGCTGGAAAGGGCCCTCGTGAATGCACTCGTAAACGTGGACGAATTCCCAGCCGCTTTCGGGCGCGGGGGGGCGGGTGGCCACATGGCGCAGGACGCCTTCCGTGCCCAGTTCCTCGCCGAGCTCGCGGTGCGCCGCCGCGTCGTATTCCTCGTCCACGTCCACGTGTCCGCCCACGCTTACGTCCCACCAGCCCGGGTGGCTGTCCTTGCTGCGGCTGCGCTTTTGCAGGAGGATCTCCGCCGCGCCGTTGACGACCACGATGTGGACGGCGCGGTGCTTGAGCTTGCGCATGTGGACTTCGCGGCGCTTGGCGGCGCCCACCACCACATCGTCGTCGTCCACGACGGGAAGCATGTCCTCGTCGGTTTCGCTGTTGAAGTAGTCGCTGTGGCTCATGGGTTGCCGGGGCCTGTTGGCTGAGTTGACCTTGGGGAGTGATGGTGCGGGCGGGCGGCTCCGGGCAATGGAAACTCCGAAGTCCTTGCCAGAGTGGCCCCGCTGCCGGAACCTTCTCCCAATTCTGTACCGAGGATGAGCCTCCGCATGACCGAAGCCCCCTTTGCGCCGTTCCTCCATCCCCGCCGCGATGGCTATTTGCGCCGGGCGCGGGTGCTGGCGGCGCTGTTCCTGTCGGTGGCCCAGGCGTGCTGGTTCATCGCCTATGCCGCCGCGATTCAGTCGGGCACGGTGCTGACGCCAGCGCTTTCGGTGTTGGGGCTGGCGGGGATTTTTCTGGTGGCGTCGCGGGCGTCCCATGCCAGCGACGTGGCGCTGGCGGTGGTTGACCGGGCCTCGGGCCTGGAGTCGGCGCCGTCGCTGCTGGAAATCCTGCGCCGTTTCGGCGGAGAGATCGCCGCGCCGATGCTGCTGCTGGCGCTCGGGTTTCTCGGGCGGGATAGCGACAACGCCATCGTCTTCGCGATCGTGGGCATCATCGCCATCGAGGCCTGCTGGCGACTGGCGGGGCTTGGCGTTTGGCGCGATGCGCGCATCCACCAGCCGCTGCTGCACGCGCTCTTCACGCGGTCGGTGGAGTCGGGCATGGCGGAACTTTCCGTCGCGAGCGACCTGCAAGGCCGCGATCTGGAGGCCAGCGCCCTGGCCGTGGCCGGTGTCGCCCTCCGCGAGGACAAGGACCGCGTTCTGGAGCAGCTGACACACTACCTCGACGCACAGGTGGATCGCACGCCCGTCGGTGGCGAGCAACATCGCATCGCCGAGCGCACCCGCGCCGTCGTCCGCGCGGACCTCGCCCGCCAGCGCGATGCCGCGACCGCGGGCCTGCCGGAGGCGGAGGCGCTGCGCCTGGTGCCCGTGGGGCATCCGCGGCGCCTGGCGCTGGGGCTCTTCGTGGCGACGGCGGCGCTGGACCAGGACGATCCCGCCAGCGCAATCAAGGCGCTGCGCCTGCTGCACAGCCGCGACGTGGTGATCACCACGGGGCGCGTGCTGGTGAACTGGCTGCTGATGACTGCGGCGGACCGCATGGAGGACGCGGACCTTTCCGTGGCGTGCCGGAAGGCGCTGGCGAGCTTCGATGCCCGCCGCATCGCCGAGAACATGACGGTGGACAGCCTGCGCGCGCAGAACGATCCGTATGCGCGCTGGATCATCAAGGCGCGCGAGGCGCTGGCGAAGGGGGCATCGTGATTCGCACATTTGTCTATACAGGCGTGGCTATTCTCGCCGTCGGATGCGCCAAGGCTCCACCCATCGCGGAACCGCCTCCGCCGCCAACCTGGCGCATGGTGCCGCTGGAGGAGTCGCGCCATGTCGCGCAGGAGCCGCGTCCCGTCGCGGAGCTTGGCGATCTTGCGATGCGCACCGCCGGGGCGGAGGCCGCCGATGGCGCGCGCGTGTGGGTTGCCGTGATCGACGCGCGCGACGCGCGCGATCCGCGAATGGGATCATACCTCGGCGATCAGCAGGTTGCCGCCGGATCGCTCGCCAACCTCGCCCTCGCCCTCACGGCCATCGACCAGACACGGACGGGAGAACTCGCGCTCGACGGCGCGCTGCGAGCGCGTCTCCGCGCCGTTCTTGCCGACGCGGACGCCAACGCCGCCAATGCGTTGCTGGACCTAATTTGCAACACGGCGCCGGGACCGGAACTGGAGGGCGCCGACTTCACGGCCTTCGACTACAAGCGTCGCACCGTTGTCCGCCACATGCGGCGGATCGGGCTCAATTATCTGTGGGTTGTGGGGAAGCAGTATGGCGACGGCAGGGCCCCCGAGGGCATCGAGGCACAGTTTCTCGGCCCCGCAACCGACGGTGCCCGGGAGCGCGATAATCGCGTCACCGCCGACGACACCGCGCGTCTGCTGTTCCTGCTCTGGCGCGCGGCGGCGGTGGACCGGGGCGCATGCGAGGACATGCTGGCCGCGATTCGCCGCGATGGCGCGTCGCAGACTCTCTTCTCCGCGGCGTTGCCGGCTGGCGTGGACCTCTACTCGCGCGACGCGGTTTCCGAATCCATCGCCCACGACGCGGGGATCTTTGTTGGCGAGGGCGATGGCGCGGTGATCATCGTGGTGGCCTCGGCGGGCGGCGGCAAGAATCTGCCCGCCGCCGTGGCGAAGCAAATCCTCGCCGAACTGGAGTTCAAGGGTCGGGCGCCGGTGCTGCCGCTGCCTTAGGCTTTTCTCCCAGGATTTCCAGCAGCGTGAAGTACTCGCCCTGGGATATCACGCGGGTTTCCACCTCCGCGGGGATTCGCCCGCCCTCCAGGTCGAATCGTCCCAGCACGGCGATGTGGCGTGGCACCGTTGCCACTTCGTTTCGCGAGCCAAGCCGAGTCGTCTGGTTCCAGACATACACATGCGGCATCCGCGGCTTGGGGTCGCGGCGCATCGCCCACAGCGGGAATTCGAACTCGTTGCCGCCCACGATCAGGCCGATTTCCTCCACGCCCAGCTTGCGAATGTCGCGCGACAGTTTCAGGTGCTCGGCAAAGCGGTCGGGAACCTTGCGAAAGTATTCCTGTCGGCGGGGAACCTGCAGGATGCCCTCGCGCGCCACCAGCGGTCGGCTGAAGTTGGCGACGGCGACGGGGACCGCTCCGGCGAAGAGGATCAGCGCCGCCGCCGCGGCAACCGCGCGCAGGCGACCCGCCTCCATCGCGACTCCGATCAGCGGCGCCGCCAACAATAGATAGTACACATGGAACCGCCCATGCCACGGTTGCCACCTCAGCAGCAGGCACAGCAGCAGGAACGACACGACCAGCGCCAGTGTATAGATTGACATCAATCTATTTCGCCGCGCGACGAGCAGGATCGGGATGGCGATGACGGCAAGGACGAAGTGCAGCGGATTCCCCGCGTAGTCCTCGTCGGCGCAGGCGGGGAGAAGCTCGAAACTGGTCCCCGGATACGTCGTGGCCGTGTCGTTGGGATCGAGGCCCGCGCCGGCGTGCCGATCCGTCACCCAACGGACGATGCCGCTGTTCCATTCCTCGATGGGCGTCACGAGCTGGATGGCCACGTTGCGCAGCACGCCGGAGTAGAGTGTGCCCGCGTCGCGGCGCTCTGTCTCCACGGCGAACTGCGCCGGCACCAGCGGCGTGCCAAAGATCGCCTGGTTTCGCAGCGCGTGGGGCACGTTGGGCGCCACGACCATCAGAGCCGCCACGGCCAGCGGCCCCAACGCGCGGGCGCGATTTCGGACGAGGTGGGCGATGCCCCACGCGAGCCCCGCGGGCGCGAGGTAGAAGTAGGCCGTCCCCTTTGCGTGGACGGCGAGGCCGATGCACAGCCCGCAGAGCGGCACCAGCCAGCGCGCGGATTCCTCCCTGCGCAGCGACGCGATTCCAAAGTGCAGGAATGCGAGACAGAAGAAGGAAACGAAGAGATCGTTCTGGGTACTGGTCGATTGCAGGATCGCCATCGGCAGCGTCGCGGCAAAGAGCGCGGCCATCCACTGGCCGACGCGCCCCGCGCCGAAGTCCCTCGCCAGTAGCGACGCGACCACGATCGCGCCGAGGTACGCAAACCACTGCGGCATGTTGACGAGCCGGTCGTTCCCCGTCAGCGCCATCAGGTGCATGATGGCATACTCGGCGCCCGGAGTCAGCGCCACCAGTCGGACGTCGTGCGCGGGAAAGTGCGCGACGGAGCCGCGCTCCAGCCAGTGCATGATGCGCGGCAGGTGGTACGTCATCGAGTCCGACGTGTTGGGCGCGGCGCCGATGGCGACGCCAAGATTCACCGCGAGCAGGAGGCCGATGGCGGCGGGGAAGAAGGGGAGCGATTCAGACGCGGGCTTCGGCTGTGCCTGATCGGCGGACGGGCGCGGGCGGGATGCCCACGCAACCTTGCCGAGCGCGACCGCCGCGATCAGCCAGAAGCTTGCGATGCCCCAAAAGCCAACGGCGCCGAAGAGCGAAAGGCCCTCGGCGCCGATCCATACCAGTGCTTGAAATCCAACCAGAGCCCCCACCAGCGCGCGCCGCGCGTCGCCGAACCGGAACCAGATCGCCGCGAAGAGCAGCGCCAGCGTGGCGGCGGGAAGCAGGAACATCCGCGCGTGCTAGACCAACCGCCGGAACTTGCCGCGGCGACCCTCGAAGAGCTTGGAGCCAAGCTCCTTCTCGCGCCACGCCTCGTACTCCTCGTAATTCCCCGGATACCACCGCACCACGCCGTCGCCCTCGAAGGCGAGCGTGTGGGTGCAGACGCGGTTGAGGAAGAAGCGATCGTGGCTGATGACGAGCACGCAGCCGCTGAAGTTGAGGATCGCCTCCTCCAGCAGGCGGAGCGTGTTCACGTCCAGGTCGTTGGTCGGCTCGTCGAGGAGCAGCACGTTGCCGCCCTCGCGCATCAGCTTCGCCAGGTTGGCGCGGTTGCGCTCTCCGCCGGAAAAGCTCTTCACCGGCTTCTGCTGGTCGGCGCCCTTGAAGCCAAAGCGGCTAAGGTACTGGCGCACGGGGATCGCGCGCTTGCCGACCATGATCTCCTCGTTGCCGCCGCCGATTTCCTCGACGAGCGTCTGGTCGCTTTGGAGCTGGGAGCGCTCCTGATCGACATAGCTCAGGCGGACGGTGTTGCCCTTCACCACGGTGCCGGAGTCGGGCTGCTCTTCGCCCACGATCATGCGGAACAGGGTGGTCTTGCCCGCGCCGTTGGGGCCGATCACGCCGACCACCGCGGCCTTGGGCAGATTGAAGGTCAGGTCCTTGATCAGGGCCGCGCCGCCGTATCCCTTGCTCACATTCTTGAACTCGATCACCTGATCGCCCAGGTGCTCCGCGGGCGCGATGGTAATCACGGCGCTGTCCTTCTCGCCGTCGGCTTTCTCGCGCGCGACAAGGCGCTCGTAGTCGGCTAGGCGCGCGCGCTGGGCCTCGTGCTTGGCGGCTCCGCTCATGCGGATCCAGGTCAGCTCGCGGTCAAACATGCGGCGGCGCGGGGAATCCTTCTTCTCGTCGCCGGCCATCTTGGCCAGCTTCTGCTCCAGCCAAGAGGAGTAGTTCCCCTCGAAGGGAACGCCGTGCCCCGCGTCCAGTTCCAGAATCCACTTCGTGATGTTGTCGAGGAAGTAGCGGTCGTGGGTTACCACGATCACCGTGCCGGGATAGTCGGAGAGCTGCTTCTCCAGCCAGTCCACCGTCACCGGGTCCAAATGGTTGGTGGGCTCGTCGAGGAGGAGGAGGTCGGGTTGCTCCAGGATCGCGCGAGAGAGCGCCACGCGGCGCTTCTCTCCGCCGGAGAGGGTCTTCACGATCCGGTCGTCGTCGGGCAGGACCATCGCTTCGCTGGCCTGATTGAGCTTCTGGTCCAGGTTCCACGCGTCGGAGGCGTCCAGCTTGTCCTGCAACTCCGCCATGCGATCCATCAGCTTCTGCATCGCGTCGTCGCTCATCTCGTCGCCCATGCGCGCCGTGATGTCGTCGTACTCGGCTAGGTCCTTCATGATCTGGCTGAAGGCCATTTCGAGGTTCTGGCGGACGGTTTTCTCCTCCTCCAGCCGGGGCTCCTGGGCCACATAGCCGCGCTTGAATCCGCGCGTCAGCTCCGCCTTGCCCTGGAACTCGTCGTCGAGGCCCGCCATGATCTTGAGCACCGTGGACTTGCCGGAGCCGTTCTCTCCCACGATGCCGATCTTGGCGCCGGGATAGAAGCTCAGGTAGATGTCCTTCAGAACCTGCTTCTGGCCAAAGTACTTGTTCAGGCCAAGCATCGTGAAGATGAACTGTTCAGCCATGGGGACGGGTTGAACTCCGAATCGGGGGGATCGCGGCGCGGGAAAGGCCCAAGCCGCCGAGAGCGTTGGCCCGGCGGAGACGGCGGGCAAGGCGGGAAAAACGGGAACCGCGGGAAAGGCGGAAAAAACAGGGAGAGGCAGGGGAAAACAGGGAACAGCAGGATGAATGTCCTGCCCTTCCCTGCTTCTCCCTGCCGTTCCCCGCCTACTTGTACTCGTCCCAGCCCTTGATCAGCAGGTCCTCGACGTTGATGCGGGAGATGGCCTCGATGAAGCGCATGGCGATCTGGCGGTTGGTGATGAGGGGGACGTTGAAGTCCACCGATGCGCGGCGGATCAGGTAGTCGTTGGTGAGCTCCTCCTCCTGGAAGTTCTTGGGGAGGTTGATCACCAGGTCCACCTTGCGCTCGCGGATCAGGTCCACCACGTTGGGGGATGTTTTTTCCAGCGGCCAGTTGTGCTCGTCGCAGTGGATGCCGTGCTCGCGCAGGAAGGCGGCGGTGCCGTGGGTGGCGTGGATGGCAATGCCCATGGCGTCGAGCAGGCGGGCGCTCTCCAGCAGTTCCAGCTTGGACTGTAGCACGCCGGAGGAGATCAGGATGCTCTTGATCGGCAGGCGATAGCCCACGCAGATGAGCGCCTTCAGGAACGCCTCGTCGAAGTCCTCGCCCAGGCAGGCGACCTCGCCCGTGGAGGCCATCTCGACGCCGACCGTGGGGTCGGCGCCCTCGAGGCGGGTGAAGGAGAACTGCGGCGCCTTCACGCCGACATAGTCGATGTCATAGAAGTCGTTGTCGATCTTGGGAATCGCGCGCCCCACCACCACGCGGGTGGCGATGTCGATGAAGTTCTGGCGCATGATCTTGGAGACGAAGGGGAAGCTGCGCGAGGCGCGCAGGTTGCATTCGATCACCTTGACCGAGTTGTTCTTGGCGATGAACTGGATGTTGAAGGGGCCGTGGATCTTGAGGCCGCGGGCGATCTTCTCGCTGATGCGGCGGATCTGGCGTATCGTCTCCAGATAGGTGCGCTGTGGCGGCAACACCAGCGTGGCGTCGCCAGAGTGAACGCCCGCGTTCTCCACGTGCTCGCTGATCGCGTGGATCACGATCTCGCCGTCGCGGGCGACGCCGTCGAACTCGATCTCCTTGGCGTTTTCCAGGAACTTGCTCATCACCACGGGGTGAACGGGGGAGACATCCGCCGCGCGCTGGAGGAAGCGGGTCAGCTCCTCCTCCGTGGTCGCAACGGCCATGGCGGCGCCGCTGAGGACGTAGGATGGCCGCACGAGGACGGGGAAGCCGACCTTGCGCGCAAAGACCAGGGCCTCCTCCACGGTGCTCAGAAGGCGCCACTCCGGCTGATCGATCTTCAACTCGTCCAACATGCTGCTGAACTTGCGGCGGTCCTCGGCCTTGTCGATATTGGCGGGCGCCGTGCCCAGGATCTTGAGCCCCGCTGCGGCCAGCTTCATCGCCAGGTTGTTGGGGACTTGACCGCCGACGGAGACGACAATGCCGAGGGGGTTGATCTTCTCGTAAACCTCGATGACCGTCTCCAGATTGATCTCGTCAAAGAACAGCTTGTCCGACTCGTCGTAGTCCGTGCTCACGGTCTCGGGATTGTAGTTGAGCATCACGGTGCTGAATCCGAGCTGACGCAGCGTCCGCGCGGTGTTGACACAGCACCAGTCGAACTCCACCGAGCTGCCGATGCGGTAGGTGCCCGAGCCGAGCACGAGGACGGAGTTGATCTCCGGGAACGCGATGTCGTCCTGCTGGGCGTGGTAGGAAAGATAGAGGTAGTTGGTCTGCGCCGGGTACTCGGCGCCGAGCGTGTCGATCTGGCGGACGTAGGGATGAACGCCCAGCGCGCGGCGATGGGCGCGGACCTCGTCCTGCGTTCCGTTGGTGAGGATGGCGATCTGCTCGTCGGAGAATCCCGCCCGCTTCGCGTCGAGCAGCAGCGGCTTTTGGATCTCGCCAATGCGGAGCTTGGTAATCGCCTGGCGTATCTCCACCACGGCGGCGATTTTGTGCAGGAACCACTCGTCGATGTGGGAGAGTTCGTGGATGCGATCCACGGTCATGCCCGCCTTCAGCGCCTCCACCACGGCGAAGATGCGCTCGTCGGTGGGCTGGCGGAGTTCCAGCTCCACATCCTCGAAGCTCCACGCCGTGTTGCCGACAAGGCCCTTGGCGCCGATCTCCAACATGCGGAGCGCCTTTTGCAGCGCCTCCTCGAAACTGCGCCCGATGGCCATGACCTCGCCGACGGACTTCATCGAGGAACCAATCTGGCGGCGGACCTTGTGGAATTTCTTCAGGTCCCAGCGCGGGATCTTCACCACGCAGTAGTCCAGCGACGGCTCATAGAAGGCCTTGGTCACGCCGGTCACGGCGTTGGCGAGCTCGTGGAGGCCGTAGCCCAGCGCCAGCTTCGTCGCGATGAAGGCGAGCGGATAGCCCGTGGCCTTGGACGCAAGCGCGGAACTGCGCGAGAGGCGCGCGTTCACCTCGATGATGCGGTATTGTTCCGAGACGGGATCAAGCGCGTACTGGATGTTGCACTCTCCGACGATGCCGAGGTGGCGGATCACGCGGATCGCGATCTCGCGCAGCATGTGGTATTCGCGGTTGCTCAGCGTCTGGCTCGGCGCGACCACGATGGACTCGCCGGTGTGGATGCCCAGCGGGTCGAAGTTCTCCATATTGCAGACGGTGATGCAGTTGTCGAAGCGGTCGCGGACGACCTCGTACTCGACTTCCTTCCAGCCGGTGAGGTACTCCTCGACGAGGACCTGCGTGGTGAAGGTGAGCGCCTTCTCTGCCCTGGCGCGAAGGGCCTCCTCGTCGGCGCATAGCCCCGACCCCAGCCCGCCGAGCGCATAGGCGATTCGCATCATCACCGGATAGCCGATTTCGCGCGCGATGCGCAGGGCGTCTTCCACCGTGCCGGCGGCCTGGCTGCGCGGGGCGAGGGCGTTGACCTCGTTGAGCCTCTTCACGAAAAGGTCGCGGTCCTCCGTCTCGCGAATCGCGCGGACGGGCGTGCCGAGCACGCGGACGTTGTACTTGGCGAGCACGCCGGTCTCGTCCAGCGCGAGGCCGCAGTTCAGGGCCGTCTGGCCCCCGAAGCTCAGCAGCAACCCATCGGGCCGCTCCTTCGCGATGATCTTCTCCACGAAGTACGGCGTCACCGGCAGGAAATAGATGCGGTCCGCCAGATGCTCGCTCGTCTGGATGGTGGCGATGTTGGGATTGATGAGGACAACGTGGATGCCCTCCTCCTTGAGCGCCTTGATGGCCTGGCTGCCGGAGTAGTCGAACTCGCCGGCCTCGCCGATCTTGAGGGCGGAGCTGCCGAGGATGACGACTTTATTGATCGATTCGGTCATGGGTTGCCTCTAACGAGCCGCGGATTGCGCGGATATCGCGGATTTGGTCAGCGTGGGGGTAGTCGCTTGCGGGAATTCTCGAGGACTATTCTCTTTAACTCTGGCTTGGGCCCCAAATTTAGGATCAGCCCGACCTCGCAGTAAGTCGCCCTCAGATATCCCATCACTTGGGCCTCGTGATCCGGAATTATGGCACGGCAAGCCTTCAGTTCTAGGATTACAAGGTCCGCCGCGACGAGGTCGAGAAACTGCTCCCCGATGCAATGCCCCCGAAAGTAAACGGGCGCGGGCACCTCGCGGGCGGCCGCCAGTCCGGCGTCTTGAAGGGCGATCAGCATGGCTCGGTGATAGTGGATTTCCCGGAAACCATGTCCCAGCTCGTTGTAAGTCTCATAAAAGACCCCGATGATCTTCTCGGTAAGCTCTTCATGCAGCAGCATGGTCGTTTCCAATCCGCGTCATCCGCGGCCCCACTTTTTTTGTCGCCTGATCTGCGACCCAACCTTCCGTCAACACCCGCTTCCAGTCCGCGTCATCCGCGGCGCTGTGTGTTTCCCCGCGGCTCAGCCCTTCTTCACCATGTCCACAAACTCGTCAAACAGGTACTCCGTGTCCACCGGACCCGGGGCCGCCTCGGGGTGAAACTGGCAGCTGCGGATGGGGAGGCTGGTGTGGCGGATGCCCTCGTTGGTGCCGTCGTTGAGGTTGGTGAACCAGATTTTCCAGCCCTCGGGAAGGCTGTCGGGATTCACGGCGTAGCCGTGGTTCTGGGAGGTGATGTAGCAGCGGCGCGTGTCTTCCTCGATCACCGGCTGGTTCTGGCTGCGGTGGCCGTACTTGAGCTTGTAGGTGTCGGCGCCGATCGCCAGCGACAGGAGCTGGTGGCCGAGGCAGATTCCGAAGACGGGCACGTTGCGCGTCAGCAGGCGGCGGATTTGGTGCACGGTTGCCTTACACATCTTGGGATCGCCGGGGCCGTTGGTCAGCATCACGCCGTCGAATTTTTCGGCGGAGAGATCGTGATCCCACGGCACGCGCAGCACCTCGACGCCGCGCGTTGTCAGGCTCTCGATGATGTTGTTCTTTCCGCCGCAATCCACCACGACGATGCGCTTGGCGCCGGTGCCGTACTTGATCGGCGCGGCGACGCTGACGAGGGGCATCAGGTTGACGGAGTTCGGATCGTAGTCCTTGGCCGGCTGGCCCTCGAACTCGATGCGGCCCAGCATCGTGCCGCTCTCGCGCAGGCGCATCGTCAGCGCGCGGGTGTCCACGCCGGTGATGGCGGGGATCTTCTGCTCCTTCAGCCAGTCGCCCAGCGATTTTGCCGCGTCCCAGTGGCTGTAGCGCGCGGAGTAGTCGCTCACCACCAGGCCCTGAATCTGGATCCTGCCCGACTCAAAGGGCAGGCCCAGCGGGCACCCCTCGCGGACGCGCGGCACACCGTAGTTCCCGACCATCGGGTAGGTGAGGACCAGGATCTGTCCCGCATAGGAGGGATCGGTCAGCGTCTCGGGATAGCCGACCATGCCGGTGTTGAAGACGACCTCTCCGGCGATGGAGCCCTCGTGGCCAAAGCTGCGTCCCGTGACCGACGATCCATCGGCGAGCAGGAGTCGGGCCTCGCCTTGCAACGGCTTCCCCGGGTTCTGCTGTCCTACGGGGGCCGTGGCGGTGCCTGATGCCATGAGGGAAACTCCTTCTCGGGGGTGCCGGGTGCTTGTTTTGGGAAGAACCAAAAATTTCTCGGAACCTACCCAAAACTGCGGAGATAAGGGGCACGCGCCCCCCCGGGGTCAAGGTCGCAGGGGCCGCGCCACCGTCTTTTTTCGCCGGAATATGCCGCCAAGCAAGAACGAAGGTTGCCAGGGAGAACACCGAGCGCACGGAGATTCGGCTCAGCCGTTTGACCAGAACCCCACTATTGTGCCCACAAGCCAGCAACGAGAGCTTTGACCTTACTGACCGGAGGGACCGAATTGACTGCGTCTGCGGTCCCCATCGCCGGAATCTGGGTTGGGGGCACACTATGCCATTCTCTCGTGTTGTTTTCCGCGCCCTCGGTGTCCTCCGTGGTTCCCGCTTTTTTTCTACCGTTGCCCGTCAGCGCGCTGTCACGCTTGGCTCTCCGCATGATCGCCTCCGCCTTGGAGAAACTTCTCTCCCACGACCTCCTCTTCGTCACCGGCACCGACACCGGCGTGGGCAAGACGGTGCTTACCACCGCGATCGCGACCCACTGGAAACGCGGCGGTCACGAGGTCTGCGCCGTGAAGCCCGTCGCTGCCGGCGATGGAGCGATTCGCGGCGGCCATTGGGTGTGCGATGACTCCCGGGCGAGCGGCGCGGCGTGTACCCCGGCGGGGGCCGCGTTGCTGGAGAGCATCCTGGGCGTCGCCCACGACTCACCCATGATCGGGCTCAGCCAGCCGATCGCGCCGTGGTCCGCCGCCGAGCTGGATCAGCGCGTCATCGATGTTGCCGGAATGAAGCGCGATCTGCGCCGCCTTGCGCGGGCCGCCCGACGCAGCAATATCAGGCTCATCATCGAGGGCGCTGGCGGCATCCTCGTCCCCCTCGGCCCCCGCCATACCATGGCCGACCTCGCCAGGTCGCTCCGCGCGCCCGTCGTCGTCATTGCGCGCAGCGCCCTCGGCACCATCAACCACACGCTGCTGACGCTGGAGGCGCTGGACCACCGGGGCATCCCGGTCGCCGGAGTGATCCTGAATCGCATGCGGGGCGGATGCCTCTCCGCCGCCGAGTCCGCCGGAGTGCGCGAGCTGTCGATCCTCGTGCCGCGCGCCACGCCGCTGCTGATCGCGGGAAGGGCGGGGCGGGGCGGGGTGGGGATGGTGGATGCGCGGGGGTAGGGGCCGCAGCGCGATTTTCGCTTTTCAGGAGCCCAAGGCTCTGCGCACCATGTTCTTAGGAATTGCCAAGGAGCACAGAATGGACTGGCGCCCTCACATTTCGCAGGATCCAGCGGTTCTCAGGGGAAAGCCCTGTATCAAGGGGACCCGCATCTCCGTTGAGCTCATCGTTGAGGACATGGCCGATGGGGCCACCATCGATGTGATTCTTTCCTCGTATCCCTTCCTCGCGAGAGATCAAGTGCGGGCGGCATTGGCCTACGCGGCTGCCTCGCTTTCGAGCGAGCTGATGATCAACGCCGAAACAGCCAATTCTTGAAGTTCCTCATCGATGCAAATGTCGAGCAGGCAATGATCGCGTGGCTCGAGGCTGAAGGTCACGACCTACTGATTGCCAACCGCATCGAGCTAGGCGCGCCGGACGATGCACTTCTGCGCCTCGCTATTGAACACGGGCGCATCATTGTGACGCGTGACAAGGACTTCGGCGATTTGGTCTTCCGAGACTTGCACGGCGCGTCTGGAATCGTGCTCATAAGAATCTCCACCGTGTCTGGCAACCCTTTGGAGCGCCTAGGCATCCTCAAGCAAAGCTGGCCAGTCATCGCCGAGCACGCCATGGGCAACCTCGTCTTGGTCACCCGCGACCGAATCAGGATCAGGCCACTCTCACGTCGAGCTTAAGAGCAACGGGATTAGGTGTTCAGTCCCGGAGTGGCATGGCGAGGTTATCCGCCAGTCTGCTATGGATACGCGCCCCCCCTCCGCCGGAAATTCCTTGCGGGCTTGCGGTCCGGGCAAAAGTCTTGGCCTTGTTGTGGCCCCGCGCCGCGCGACTCGCCCTGGAATAGGAGAACCGCCGTTCGATGACCGACAAGCCCGCTTCCGCCGACGGTACCGAGCCCCTTCTGGAGATCCGCGACCTGAGGACGTATTTCCACGGGGAGGATTCCATCGCCAAGGCGGTGGATGGCGTGAGCTATCGGGTGGGGAAGCGGCGGACGCTTGGCATTGTGGGGGAGTCGGGCTCGGGGAAGTCGGTGACGGCGCTGAGCGTGATGCGCCTGGTGCAGAAGCCGGCGGGGCGCATCGCGAGCGGGGAGATCCTGTTCAAGGGGCGTGATCTGCTGAAGCTCTCGGAGCGGGAGATACGCAAGATCCGCGGGAACCAGATCTCGATGATCTTTCAGGAGCCGATGACGTCGCTGAATCCGGTGTTCACCATCGGCGACCAGATCGGCGAGGTGTTTCGCATCCACCGCAAGATGAGCCGCAAGGAGTCGCTGAAGGAGGCCGTGCGGATGCTGGAACTCGTCCGCATTCCGGCCGCCGCGACGCGCGTGCACGATTATCCGCATCAGATGTCGGGGGGCATGCGCCAGCGCGTGATGATTGCGATGGCGCTGGGCTGCAATCCCGACCTGCTGATCGCCGACGAGCCCACGACGGCGCTGGACGTGACGGTGCAGGCCCAGATTCTGGACCTGATGGCGGGGCTGAAGGAGACCTATGGCTCTTCGATCCTGATGATCACGCACGACCTGGGCGTGATCGCAGAGATCAGCGACGAGGTGGCCGTGATGTACGCCGGCCAGATCGTGGAGTACGCCAAGACCGACGACCTTTTCGAAACGCCGATGCACCCCTACACGATGGGCCTGCTGGAGTCTCGTCCGCGCCTGAGCGATTCCATCGAACACACGCGCCTGACGCCGATCCTGGGCTCCGTGCCGAGCCCGACGAAGCATCCCACTGGGTGCCGGTTCCATCCGCGATGTCCGTTCTCCACGCAGGAATGCCACAACGAGGCGCCGGAGATGCGCGAGCTGATGCCTGGGCACACGGTGCGCTGCCATTGGGCTGAAAAGATTCTGGAAGGGAAGGCGAACCGCCATACGGCGGAGATGCGGGTTCTGGGATGAGGCCGTGGCTGCCGGGTGTGGTCGCCGCGATGGTGCTGCTCTCCGGTGGCTCCTCCGCGGAACCTGTTTATGCGTACTACCTTTCCACAACGGAGCGCGCGGTCCTGCTCAATCCGCGGGGCGGTAACGGGAGCGGCTCGGGGACGGTGTTTGACCCGAGGACCGGCGTGGTCGAGCATACCTTTTCCCGCGTCGATGGGCGCGTAACGGCGGTGGCGGCGCACAACGATGGCGCTCTCGTCTTCTTTGGAACCGACGAGGGGATTGTGGAGTCCTGGGACACCGGCTCGATGGCGCGCCGCCGGCGCTTTCGCGGACTGAAGGCCTCCATCGCGTGTATAGACGTCCCCCAGCGCGGCAACGACATTGCGGCGGCGGATGCGATGGGTAATGTGATCGTCTGGCCCGGCGACCTCGCCAGCGCGCGGGTTCGCCTGGTGGGCGATGGAGTTCCCGCCACCGCCATCGCCATCGATTCCGACAACGGGATCCTCGCGGTCGCCGACGAAACGGGCGTGATCCGCGTCCACCGTTGGCGCGAGGATCGTGAGATGTATCGCCTGAGGCTGGATGGAACCCACGCGACGGCCATGGAGTTCAGTGGCGACGGGGAGAAGCTGCTGGTGGGAACCGAGGATGGAACGGTCGAGTTTCGCCAGTCGGAGGATGGCGCGCTCCTGCGCTCCCAGCTTGGACACCGGGGAGCCGTGCGGGCGATTGCGGTCGCGCCGATCGCTGGCAATGTGGCCTCGGTGTCGGCGGATGGCGATATCCTGCTTTGGTCGCTTTCGACCTATGCACAGTCGGGGGAAATGGGTGGCGGGCCTCCGCTTTGCGACATCCAGTATTCCCCGAACTCGGAAGAATTGATGGCCACCGGCGAGGACGGCACTGTGCGGACGTATTCCGTGGCGGGGCGTTTCGAGACGGGCGTCCTGACTGTAGGCGAGTAGGGGCCGCGCGTCTTTCCGCTCGCCACGCTGGCGTGAAGTCTCCATTGGTTTGCACCATCGCGGCGGCCTACTGCGCCACCGTGCCTCGAAAGGATTTCGGATGATCTGGAAACTATTCCCCGTGGCCGCGCTGGCCGTGGCCGCGCTGATGGGATGCGGCGGAGCAAAGCCGATCGTCGCCATCGTCGAAGAGCCGACGGCCCCCGCTCCCGCCCCCGATCCGGTCGCGACTCGCATTGCCTATCAGCCAACCGCTGGCGTCACGCGCGCAGAGGCCGAGGCCGTCATCGGCCCCGCGTCGTGGACTGGGTGGACGAAGGAGGGGAACCTGCTCTGCCGCTATCAAATCGAGGGCGCCCCAGAGGGCATCGTGAAGTCCATCATTTATGACCGCGACGGCAAGGCCGTGGAGTGGTACCGATGAGCCATCTGATTCGCCTGATCCTGATGGGTGCGATGGCCGCGCTGCTTTCGACTGTTTCGACTGCCGCCGAAGTGCCGACGCCGGGCCGCGACACACCCGCGCTGCACCGGGCAAAGGGCGCCCTGAGCGGCGCCACCGTCTACCTGAGCCCCGGGCACGGCTGGCTGTGGAACGGGACGAAGTGGACCACCCAGCGCGGCGTGACCCACGGCTTGATAGAGGATCACAGCAACGCCGAGGCGGCCCTCCAGTATCTTGTCCCCTATCTCCAGAACGCGGGCGCCCGCGTGGTGACAATGCGCGAGCGCGACATGAATACCAACATGGCGATTGTCGAGGCCGGCGGCCGGGGCTTCGAGAGCGATGGCCCGTGGGAATCGGAAATGATCGCGGGCGCGTGGCGGGGTCAGCAATGGAAGGTAAAGGCCAGCGAGCGCGGCACCCGCACGGCGCGCTTCACTCCCGATATTCCCGAGAGCGGATTCTACGCCGTCTATACATGGCACCGGACCTCCGCCGAGGATGCGACCACGACGGCGGCGCTGGTGACGGTCAGCCACGCGGGCGGTTCGGCGGAGTGGAAGCTCGACCAGAACCTCAACGGCCAGACGTGGAACTACGCGGGCACGCACTACTTCGAGAAGGGGAGTAACGCCGCCGCCGGATCGGTGACGTTCAGCAGCCGCGACACCACGACGGGAAGCTGGCTGACGGCGAGCGCCGTGCGCTTTGGCGGCGGCATGGGCGATGCCGTGCGTGGGGGCTCCACCAGCGGCAAGCCGCGGTGGGAGGAGTCGGGACTTTACCATGCGATCTTCAACGGCTACGCCGCCATCGGCGACACGCGCCGCTTCAACAGCGTCAGCGCGATGCCGATGTGGGCGGAGTGGGAATCGGAGCCCGCGGAGAAGGGGAAGGCCATTTACTTCGCGTGGCACACCAACGCCCACAACGGCACGGCGCGCGGGCTTTCCTCATTCTACTATGGGCCCAACGCATGGGGCCCAACGACGGAGTTCACCGGCTATCCCGGCGGGCTGGAACTAGGCACCGCAGCCCACAAGGAGGTGATGAAGGTCGTCCGCGCGCTCCATGCGCCGTCATGGCCGGACCTCGGCCAGATCTGCCGCTGGCTGGGCGAGACGAATCCCCGGAACAACAACAAGATGCCGATGGCGCTGTTGGAGTATGGCTTTCACGACAACGCCGAGGACGCTGACCTGATCGTGTCGCCGGACTATCGCCAGGCATGCGCGAGGGCATCCTATCGGGGTATCGTGGAGTATTTCGCGAAGCACGTGGATGGTTTCGACAATGCGACGCTGCTGCCCGAGCCGCCGACGCATCTGGTGGCGGTCGGCAATGGCGCCTCCGCGGAGATCCGCTGGCAGGCGCCCGCCTCCACAGCGAGCGATCCGTTCCTTGGCGACGCGGCGACGTCCTATCGCGTCTATACGTCGCGGAATGGCTATGGCTTCGACGAAGGGCGCGACGCGGAGGGGACGGAGTTCACGCTTGCCGGCATTGCCGAGGACGGCCCGCTGTATATCCGCGTGACGGCGCTCAACGCGGGCGGGGAGTCCTTTCCGACGGAGACACTCGCGATCCGCCCGGGAGCGAATGTGGATCTGCTGGTGGTCAACGGCTTCGACCGGCTCGACCGCGACATGAACGAGACCGAGGACGGCGGAGCGCGGCGCGGCATCCTGGCACGCATGAACACCCGCGACTACATTGTGCAGCACGCGGGCGCGCTGGGCGGGACGGCCTTCGACTCCGCCAGCGACGAGGCCGTGACGAGCGGCACCGTGGCGCTCTCCGACTATCGCGCGGTGGTGTGGATCCTTGGACAGGAACGCGGCGCCACGGCCTTCGACGAGGCCCAGCAGTCGGCTATTCGAGGCTACCTGGCCGACGGCGGATCCTTGCTCGTTTCCGGCAGCGAGTACGCCACCGGCGCCGACGGCAAGTTCCTCTCGGAGGTGCTTGGCATCGCCAGCGCGACGAATGCCATCGGCAAGGATCGCGTGGCGGCGGTACCCGATACGCCGCTTTCCGCCGTTCCCGAAATCACGCTCGGCGGGGGGCAGAACATCTATCGCACCAATGCGCGCCAGTCGCTTGTTCCGTCCGATGGGGCGAGGGCTGTGCTTGTCTATACAGGAGGAAGCGAGGTCGCCGCGGTGCTGCGACCGGGAAAAGGCCGAGTGATCGCGCTCGGGTTTCCCCTCGAACTCGTTGGAGACAATGCGGCGCGGCGCGAACTGGCGCGCCGGGCGATGGAGTTCCTTCTTCCCGCGACGGAGGCCGTGGCCGCGGCGCGGTAGGACAGTAGCATGGCGCGTCTCGCCCATGCGGGATCAGCCGAATGCAAGGCTGGCAACCGAGCGCTGGATGTGCATGGGCGAGACGCACCATGCTACCGTGGACGTGCCCGCGGAAAACGGGACATCGCGGTAGGGCCCGCCTACTCGGCATAGTGGAGAAGGAGCGCGTTGCGGACGGCGCGCTGAACGTGTGGGGCGATGGCCGCGCCGGAGGCCTGATTCTTTTTGCCCACCGGCGCTCGCTGGCGCGCGATGGGGGTATCGTCCCAGGGAGTCAGCCATGTCCCAGCATCCGACCGAAGAAGACGTACGCGAATTCCACGTTGCCTTCAACATTCCGATTCAGCGGCAGCGCCCCGCGCTCCCCATGGACGAGCGCCGCGCGATGCGACGCCGGATCTTGGGCGAAGAATTCGAGGAGTACCTGAAGGCGGAGCAGGAGGACGATCTGGTGGAGATCGCCGACGCGCTGGCGGATATCGTCTATGTGGCATTCGGCACCGCGCTGGAGTACGGCATTCCGCTGTCGCGCGTGCTGGAGGAAGTCCACCGCAGCAACATGTCCAAGCTCGGCCCCGACGGTCGCCCGATCCACCGCGCCGATGGCAAGGTGATCAAGGGGCCGAATTTCAGGGAGCCGGATGTTGCGGGGATACTGCGGCAGGGAAAGGCAGGGGACGGCAGCTAACGGCAGGGAGGAGCAGGGATAAAAAGGGAGAAGGCGGGGACGAAAAATTGTCGTTCCCGCCTTCCCCTCGTTTTTCCTGCCGTTCCCTGCCTCTACCTACCAGCGGTAGTGGGCAAAGGCCTTGTTGGCTTCGGCCATGCGGTGGGTGTCTTCCTTCTTCTTCACCGCTCCGCCGGTGTTGTTGAAGGCGTCGAGCAACTCGTTGGCGAGGCGCTTGGCCTGGCCGCGCTCGTTGCGGTTGCGGGAGTTGAGGATCAGCCAGCGGATCGCGAGGGCCTGCTGGCGGACGGGCTTGACTTCGATGGGCACCTGGTAGTTGGCGCCACCGACGCGGCGGCTCTTGACCTCGAGGGCGGGCTTCACGTTCTCGACGGCCTGGAGGAAGACCTCAAGGGGGTCCTTGCCCTCGAGCTTCTCGGCGATCTGGTCCATGGCGGTGTAGAAGATCGTCTCGGCGACGGTCTTCTTGCCTTCCATCATCATGCAATTGACGAATTTCGACACGAGCGCGCTGTTGTAGCGCTGGTCGGGGAATACTCCGCGTCCCGGTGGGATACGGCGGCGGGACATTTTACGCTGGCTGCGCGTCCGTCCGTCCTTCTTCTTCCGCTTTGCCATTCTAATCGAAACCTTTCCTGTCTGAATGCTCCGCCGTCCGGGGTGGATGGCGGTGGGTGAAGTGGCCTTACTTGGGGCGCTTGGTGCCGTACTTGGAACGGCGCTGCTTGCGGTTGGCGACGCCCTGGGTGTCGCCCTTGCGGGCTCCGCGAACGATGTGGTAGCGGACGCCGGGGAGATCCTTCACACGGCCACCGCGGATGAGCACGATGGAGTGTTCCTGAAGATTGTGTCCCTCGCCGGGGATGTAGGCCGTGACCTCGAAGCCGTTGGAAAGGCGCACGCGGGCGATCTTTCGCAGGGCCGAGTTCGGCTTCTTGGGGGTCATCGTGGCCACGCGTGTGCAGACGCCGCGCTTTTGGGGGCAGCCCTGCAGTGCGGGGACCTTGTTCTTCTTGGCCGTCTTCTTACGGCCCTTGCGAACCAACTGGTTAATCGTAGGCATTGAGCACTCCACCTGAATCTGGGAACGGGGGATACGTTGGCCGCGAAGCCAGTTCCCCCGCAAAGGCCCGAGACACCACCCCATCGCCCGGGGACCGGTCAAGGAAAAAGACGGGAGTTAAAGCAGCGATGAGGTTTGGGGGACGAGGGGGTAAAGATTTGGCAGGCCCGGCATGGGCGATCCGCAGTCGGCCAAGCGGCCAATCCGGGGCGCCCCCCCGCCGCTCCATCCCTCATTCCTGCCGTTCTGGGCCGTTCGCAAAAATCCGGTTGCGTTGCCCGGGGCCCCCGATCACTTTTCCCGCCCGTTGCGCGATGGGCAGGCTCGCCCGCCCAGCACGCGCCACGGTCAGCAACCCAACACAGGGATTCCGTCAGCAATCATGGCTAAGAAACAGAACCGCGTTCAGGTCATCCTCGAGTGCACCGAGCAGAAGGCATCGGGCGTCAAGGGCATGTCCCGCTATCATACGGTCAAGAACAAGAAGAACACGACCGCCCGCATCGAGATCAAGAAGTACAACCCCTTCCTGAAGAAGCACACGGTCCACCGCGAGGTGAAGTAACCGCCGCGGGGCCCCCGGGTTCCCAGTCGGCAGCTCCCCCCTTTGCGAGACCCCGCGTCGGCACTCCGGCGCGGGGTCTCGCTTTTTAGTCTGATCGGCTGGTAAATCCGCTGCGATGGCCCGCGCCAACCCACCCGGGCCGGGATATGGGGAAGATTTTGCTTTTCTGGCGAGGGGACTTCCCACTGGCCGATGGGGTATTTCGCGGGGGGATTGAACGCCGCAATCATCTGGTGGTCGATGGCACGCCGCCGAGCCTCGCCCCGCCTGATGTCATTATCGCATTGAAGAAGGGCGTATGTCGGAGAAGGATCGCTGGCGACATCGAAGGGCTTGAAAGGCTGCTCCGTGACCAAGCCGCTTCACTTGAGTCCTGAGGAGGTTCGCCGCCGCATCGGCAAGGTTTCGATGCTGACGGAAACCACGCGGAAGCTGCGCCAGGCGGCCATCGAGTCCCACGCCAAGGGAACCTTTCCGTTCCGCCCGCGCCACGACATCCGCACGGACCGCGCGTGCTGGCTGCGCCTGCTGGCGGAGAAGAACAAGCCGTAGCCTACCCTGCTGTTCCCTGCTGCTCGCTGCTTTTTCCTGTCTTTCCCTGCCGTTTCAGCTCTCCCAGCTTCCTCGCGTAATCCTGCATGTCCTCGTGGCGGTCGTGGTGGCCTACGATCTCGGTGCCGAGGAGTTCCTCCAGAACGTCCTCCAGCGTCACGATTCCCTCCATGCCGCCGTGCTCGTTGGTGACGATGAAGAAGTGCTGTCGTCCGGCGAGGAAGCGCTCCAGCAGGACGTTGCCGGTGATCGTCTCGGGGATGAAGTCCACGGGCTGCTTCAAGTCGCCGATCTTCATCGTGGCGAGTTCCTCGTCGCTGCGCGTCAGCAGCGCGTCGAACACGTCGCGTCTATACACGATGCCCACGATCTTGTCGGGGTTGTTGTTGGCGCAGAGGGGGAGGCGGCTGTGGATCCAGTGCTCGGAATGCGAGGTGACCATGGACATCGGGAGTTCCGCCGGGAGCAGGTAGACAACGGTGCGCGGCGTCATCAGCTCGTGGGCCGTGCGTTCCTTGAGGCGGAGCGCGTTGCGCACCAGGCGCGCCTCCTCCGGCAGGAGGGCTCCCTCCGCGGCGCTGATCGTCACCTGCGCGATCAGGTCGTCCTTGGAAACCGTGGCCTGCTCCGCGCCGGCCTCGCGGATGCGCGAGGTGACGTACTGGCTCATGCGGACGAGCGGATAGAGGATCACGATCATGCCCTGGATCAGGAAGGCGCCCTTGGGCGCGACCACATCGGCATAGGTGACCCCCAGCGTCTTGGGCACGATTTCGGAGAAGACAAGGATGACCAGCGCGAATGCCGCGCCCATGGGAAGGATCCACGCATCTCCCAAATGGCTCCCCACCAAGCCACCCAGCACGGTTCCGCCGATGGTGTTGGCGATGGTGTTGAAGGTCAGAATTGCGGAAATCGGGATATCGATCTTATCCCGAAGGCGGCCAAGCAACTCCGCGCCCCTCACCTTCTGGGCGATCAGCGACTGCACCCGGCTGGGGGGCACGGAATAAAGCGCCGCCTCCATGAGGCTGCACAGGAAGCTGATCCCTGTGGAGAGTAGGATGACGGCGACGATGGCGATCATGTGCTGGGGAATGGGGAACGGGGAATCGGGAATCGAAGAGAAGGGATGAGGGATGAGGACGGAGGGGGGGGCGGGTTGCCATACGGGGCCGCGCGGGCGAGGACGCCGACGCTACCTTGCAATGCGTCATCGCCCTCGGGAATTGCGCTACTCAAAAGAAGATCTTCCTGATGTCGTTGAACGTCACCAGTACGAAGAAGAAAAGGATGAAGACGACGGCGCCGTTGAGGAGCGGCACCAAGACGCGGGGTGGGACGGGGCGGCGGAAGATCGCCTCGTAGATCGCGAAGCAGATGTGCCCGCCGTCGAGCACCGGGAACGGCAGGATGTTCATCACGGCCAGCGCCACGTTGAGGACGATGACGAAATTCATCCAGTCGGTGAAGCCCATGTTGCTCATCTTGTAGGCAATCTGAGCGATGCCGGCGGGGCCGCTGAGTTCGCGGCTGACGACGGCGACGTTTCCGCGGACCGCGTGGCCGCCGAGCTGGGTGAGGCGCGAGACATAGTTGACCGTGTGATTGTAAACGCGCGCGGGCGCGGCCACCAGGGCGGTGAGGAATGGCTCCTGCTCAAGCTGCTTCTTGGGACTGCCGCGATGGATGCCCACTTGGCCGATGGAGGGGTCTTCCGCGTCGGCCCAGGGGGTGACGCCGAGCACCACGCGCTCCTCCTTGCGCAGCACGGCGAATTCCAGCTTCTTGTTGGGCGAGGCGCGGACGATGGTGGTGAACTCCGTCCAGTCCTCGATGGGCTCGCCGTCGATGGCCACGATCGTGTCACCGCGCAGCAGGCCCCCCTTGGCGGCGGGGGAGTTGGGGATCACCATTTCGACGAAGGCGTGGCGGCGCGGAACCGCGGCGAAGAAATCGGAGGACTCCTTGTCGGGTTTTTCGTCACCGGAGCGCAGCGTCGCCGTCAGCGAATAGCGCTCGCCAGCGGGATCGCCGCCGCGCGCGAGCTCCAGATTAAGGGGCAACGGGCCGAATTCCTTCAACGGCTTGCCGCCCGTGGCCGCCTTCATCGCCTTGTAGATATCTTCCTCGGTCTGGACGGGAACGCCGTTCACCGAAAGCAGGCGGTCGCCGGTGGCCAGCTTCCCGGCGAAGACGCTATCGGGCGCGACCCACCCGACAATGGCCTCGTCGGGGGCGCTGGTCTTGAAGCCTATGGTGAACATCGCCGTCATGAACAGCGTGGCCAGCACCATGTTCATGAAGACACCGGCGCCATAGATGATCGTCTTCTGCCAGAAGGGCTTCCTATAGAGCGCCGCCATGTCCTGCATCGCGCCGGCCTTCAGGGACTTGTCCGCGGGCTGGGGGGCGCGCGGCGCGTCGTCGGGGACGACCTCGGGCTTGGAGTCGCCCTCCAGATACCGTTCGATATCGGGATGAACCACGCCAGACATCTTGACGTATCCGCCCAAGGGTATAAGCGAGAGGCCGTAGGTGGTCTCTCCGATGCGGCGTTCCCAGATACAGCGGGGGAGGAAGCCCATCGCCTCCTTGTCCATGCCGATGACGAAGCGCTCCACGGGGACGCCAAACATTTTGGCGGCGAGGAAGTGGCCCATTTCGTGGATGAACACGGCGAGGCCAAAAGCGGCCACGAACCCGATGGCGCCGATCAGGATCTCGAAGAGTTGGGCGCTGCCGATGGCGAGTATCGATATGGAGGGAAGGGAAGCCGCGAGCATGGAGTTCCTTGTGGGTGGGAGCCCGGGCGTAATTTCCACTGCCGGGGTCGAGACGCCATGTTGCCTGCCCCGCGCCCGGTCCGAGCAAGGCGAAAGTCCAAATCGCCAGCCCCGGTGGCTCCCGCAGGAAACACCTTTCCGTGTGACTTCCGGAAACCCCGGTTTTGGCCCGGCTACCGGTTGGCGGCCAAGAATCGCCTTGGCGGGAGCGCCCGGACGCACCAGAATGAGCGTGTGTTAACGAAACCCGGCCCCCCCACGGTGCCCATCACGGGAAGATATCGATGAATGCTATGCGCCTCGCCATGACGACGATCCTGCTGGGCTGTGGAGGGCTGGCAACCGCCGGTGCGCCCCCCGTGCTGACCTCCTTCGCGATGGTGGACCGCGATGGCGCGGGCGATCCAATCGCGGGGTTCACCAACGAGCAGACCGTCCGGGTGGAATTCGTCGGCGAAACAGGGTCCGACGTGGAGTTTCACATTTCCCAAACTGAGGACTTCGCGTCCTATGTGCCGCTCCCAAGCGTGACCACCCACGAGATTCCCCTCCCGGATACCGGGGCTCAGGTTTTCACCTTCTATGCGCGACTTGCCACGGTGGCCGATGGCCCGGGTCCGGCGCTCTCCTTCGCGATCACGCTGGACACGACCCCGCCCACGGAAACGGACCTGGGCAAGTTGGCTTTCGCCGGGGGTGACACAATCGGTCCCGACATCAATTTCGAGGTCATCGCGGCTTTTAACGAGGCCGTCCGCACGGTGAGCTCGGTCGGCGCGGTGGAGGGCCTCAATGGCGCCAGCGTCGAGGCCGACCTGACCGGTGTCGGCGGCGGGTCGCTGTCGTTCCTTCCCGGCGCAAGCCCCGGCGATGGCCCGTTTCTTGGGCCCAACGCCTATCGCCTGCTGGGGGTGGGCAACGCCAACGGCGCGGGGAACATCGGCATCGCATTTCGCCCGAGCCGCGTGGCCGACCGCGCGGGTAACTTTCTGGTGCCGCGCGTCGATGGCGTGATCCTGGTCGCGATTCAGGCCGCGCCGACTCCCACTCCGACACCGGTCCCAACGCCGACCGTGGCGCTGCCGCTGACGACGGGGGAAGTCGTGCTGGTGCTCATCGGCCTGCGTCCGTCGTCGCCGCTGGGCGACCGCAACTTCGACACGCTGGTGGATTCGGCGGATGTGATCTTCGCGGCGTCGCCGGAGTAGCCGCGCTACGCCCGGAGAACTTCCAGCAACTGCGGAAACGCCTCGGCCTCGATGGTTGGCGGGTCGTCGGTCAGGATCGACTCCACCTCGCGGAACCACGTCCTGGGGTGTGGTATATACACCGTGCGCAGGCCCGCGCGCTTGGCCATGTTGATGTCGCTGCGGGGCGAGTTCCCGACCATCACCGTGCTCGCCGGATTCAGGTCGTACTTCGCGATCACGCGGCGATAGCAGTCGGGATACTTGTGGGGGACGACCTCGGCGCCGTGGAACAGGTGCTTCAGGCCACAGCGGTCCACCTTGGCCATCTGGTCGCCTTGGTGCCCCTTGGTGACGATGATCACGCGAAAGCGGCGGGTAAGCTCCGGCAGTGTTTCCGCCACGCCCGCACGCCACTGGATTGGGTGGGACTTCAGGAATCGCGTCCAGCGGCGGACGCCCGCGTTGAACTCCGCGTGGAGGTGGCGGTAGCGCCCCCCATTGCGGGAGACGAGCGCCGCCACCGCCATCTCCATCGAGGCCGCATAGCTATCATAGCCGTAGCCCTTGGCCCCGATGTTGAAGTTCTCCCAGTGGTTCAGGATCGAAATCGTCGCGCGATCCGCGTGGCCGCAACGCCGCCCCGCGCGACAGAGCCACGCCAGCGACGCGAGGAAGAAGATGTTGTTCTCCCACAGCGTGTCGTCGATATCCATCAGCACGGTCTCGACGCCCGTGAAACGGCCGCCGGGCGCGATCCCCGCGAGGGCGACGGGTGGGTGCTCCAGTTGGTTCAGGTTTTCGATCAAGGCGCTGTGCCGCGGAAGACGGAGAAGGCCTGGTCCTCGGGGAAGCGATCGTTCTCGCCGGCGCCGGCGGCGCTTTCGGTGGACGTCAGAAATGGTTCCTGGGCGATCCACTTATCGCCCTTCTTGCGGGCCGCGGCGGAGGCATAGGCGATGCCGCTGACCCCGCGCACGCGCAGATTGTAGAATCGCAGACCGGCGAATTCCTTCGCCATCTTCGTCCGCGCCTCCTCCACGGTGGGTGACTCGCCGAGGGGCTCGGTGACGACGTTGATTTCCAGCGCCTTCGCCGACGCCTTGTCCGACGACACCTTCTCGACTTCCGGCATTCCAAACCGCGGCTCGATGGCATCGATGGCGGTCACCGTGCCCACCTGCTTGAGGACTTCGGCGTTGCCGCGGATCGAGGTGGTGATCGACTGCATGATCGCGTCCTGCTCCGGGTGCGGCGGAAGCGCGATGCCGCGCAGGCGATAGGCGTCGCGCGTATAGACAGTGGCGTTGTCCACGCGCCACGGCCCGTGGTTCCGGCTCGACAAGTTGACCAGCACGAATGCCTCGCCCTTGGGGCCATAGACAGTGAAGTGGCGCATCTTGCTCTCGCGACTCCACAGGCCAAACGGCGAGCTACTCTGCATGTCGCCGCTCCCCGTCTCCGCCACCGATGTCACCGGCCCCACCAGGTCCACGACCTCCGGCTGGGTGAGGAGATACGTCTGCGCTAGATCGGTTGGAGCCATGCGCAGGTTGCTGGTGTCCAGTGTGCGGCTGCCCGAGGACGAGCATCCGGCCAACAGGATCAGCCCCAGTGATGTCGCTGCCGTGGTTGCGAATGTGTGTTTTTTCATTTAGTGCCTTTCGTGAATTAAAAATGGGAATGATGGGAGGTATGGGAATTATCGGACCTGTGAAAAGTTTGCCGTTCCCGATTCCCCCCTACAAAATTCCCGCCCGTGCCCGTTCCATCACCACGTCGATGATGTCGCGGCTGCTGTTCTCCTTGGGGTTGCCGGCGATGCGCGTTTCGATGCCAAGGCGGCGGGACGTTTGCAGTTCCGGCACGTTGTCATCCCGATAGTCGGTGCCCTTGGCGTGGATGTCGGGCTTCAGCGTTTCCAGCACATAGTCGGCGGAGTCCTCGTGAAAGACCGTCAGGTAGTCCACATGGCGCAGGCTCGCGAGGAGGACCATGCGCTCGGCCTCCGGCAGCAGCGGGCGCCCGTTGCCCTTGAGCCGCGCGATGGAGGCGCTGGAGTTCACGGCCAGCACCAGCCGGTCGCCCAGCGCGCGGGCGTCCTCCAGATAGCTGACGTGTCCGCCGTGCAGCAGGTCGAAGCATCCGTTCACCAGCACCACGCGGTTGCCGCGCTCGCGCTCGGTGGCGACGTCGTTGGCGGTCTTCTGGAGATGGCCGAATTTCTTGCGCAGGTAGAAGTTCTCCGGCGCCGCGTCCAGGATCAGGTCCGCCAGCAGGCGATGCACCGCGTCGAAGATCGTCTCCTCAACAAACACGCGGTGGCGCTTGCGCTCCTCATAGAGGTGGGCCAGATCGAACTGGATGTCGGCCTTCACCTGGGTCCCCGTCAGCACGCGGATGCCCTTGCCGCCAAAGTTGAGGCCAAACTCCACATCGAGAGAGCGGTCGCCGATCGAGTAGGCGGGCAGACCCTGCAGCCCCAGGTCGCGCACGGCGTCATGATACATGCCCGGCATCGGCTTGCGCCGCGGGTCGCCGGCATCGGGGAGCGCGGGCGCGTGGTAGATACCGTCCAGATGCGCGCCCTCCGCCGCCAGCATCGCGTTCAGCTTCTCGTGAATCAGGGCCAGCGTCTCCTCCGTCAGCAACCCGCGGGGAATTCCCGACTGGTTGGTGGTCAGGACGGCGGCGACACCCTCCTGATTGAGCATCCGCACCGCCCGCGCCGCGTTGGGGAGCAGCACCAGGCGCTCGGGATCGGCGAGGTACTCCACGTCCTCGTTCAGGTTGCCGTCGCGGTCCAGCATCGCCGCCGCGCGGAATTTCTGTGGTGGTGTCATCGGGGAGGTTCTCCGTCCTTTGGGGCCGAATAACAAGCAGGGGGTGTGGGGAGCCGCGGGGTCAAATCCTTCCGGGGCACTGGGAACGCCGATCTCCCGATCGGCTGGGGGGGAGTAAGCTGCGGGGAACCACCGGGTCGTCGGGTGACGGCGCCAATCGGGAGATTGGCGTTCCCAGGAACTACTCTTCGTCGGCGTGCTTGGACTCCATGAAGTTCCATGCCCCGTTGATGTCGCGGGCCCGGGCGCTGCGCTGCTGGACGGCACCGGCGATGATCGTCCATACGCCGTCGCGGTCCGCCCCCACGAAGCCGTGAAGGCCTTGGAGAAAATGAAAGCGCCGGGTGTGCGAGAGCACACCCGGCGCGGACCTTCGATGCGCTGCAGGCCTGGATTCAGTAATACGACGTCCAGTTGGGTGCATCGCTGGCGACGATCGTTTCCACGAGCAGGTTGTCGTAGATCACGCGGATATCGGCGTTGACGGAGGTGAAGGGATCGTCGCCGCCGAGGAGAACGCGACCGCTGGTCCACGTGTCGTCGGGGTCGTTGCGGGTAAACAGCGGCGCGCCGTCAATGGAGGCGGTGACGATGCCGGCCTCCTGCTTGATCTGAATCGTCTTCCACTGGTTCACAAACACACCGCCGGCGCCAAAGAAGCTCTGCGCGAAGGGGGTGGCGTTGCCCTTGCGGGCGCCACCGGCAACCGAGCCATCCGAGCTATCTGCCCAGACAAGGCCCGGGTATTCGTTGTCGCTGAAGGCCGTGGTAAAACCTTCCTGGAAGATGATGCTGTCGTTGGCGCTGGCATCGGTGCGAAACGTGAGCCAGTAGCCGTCGGTGCTCGCGGAGACGGCCTGCTGGAAACTGATCTGGCGCGTGCCGGAGTGGTTGATACCGAAGTTGGCGTACTCGGACGTGCCGGTTGGTCCTGCCGGGTTCAGGTAGGGATACACATCCACCGTGACTTGGTAATCTCCGCTGTAGGAGGCGCTCGTGTACACCCCGACGGTGCTCTCAGCCGCGGCCGAGATGTTGGAACGGAGCGAAAGACCTGTGGTGGAGCCACCGGTCGAGCGAGGGGCCGACGGGATGGACAGGGTGGCGTAATCGAAGGCGTAGACGATCTCGGCATTGGCTGCCGAGCCTTCGATCAACTCGATAAATGTGCCCGGGGCGGGCGCGGCACTGAATGACTCGGTAAGGACGATGGCCGCGTTGGCGGATCCGGCCACTACCAGCGCGGCAACAGCGGTAAGAATTGCTTTCTTCATCTGAAGTTCTCCATAGTGGGGTTTGACGAACGACATAGAAGAGGAGTTCTTACTGGACCCATCCCCTGCAAGAGAAAATTGCCGCCGGTATCGAATGCTCTGTCCAAAAGCGCTACTTTTCATTTCTGATACTTGACAATGGGCGGAGCCTTCACAACTCTAGCAGCCCCAATGGTTTGACCGGCAAATCGCTCCATTTTGGCCGGCCGATTGCGCAACGCTACGCCGGTAACGATGGGGGCTACTGCAAGGGGCTACTCGGCGTCGGCGTGCTTGGACTCCATGAAGTTCCAAGCCTCGTTGATGCGGCGGGCCTTGGCCTCGGCCATGTCGCGGAAGTCGGCGTCGTCCTGAAAGCGGTCGGGGTGGTAGCGCTTGAGGAGCGAGCGATAGCGGGCGCGGATTTCCTCGAAGGGGGCGCCGGGCTTGAGGCCGAGGATGTCGAGGGCCAGCGGCTCGGTCATTTTCTCGGCCTTGCCGTTGGAGGGCGGGGGCGGGGGAGCGGAGCGCTTCTGCTCGCGCCCTTGGTCGGCGCCGGAGCGGGCGCGTGCCTGTGCCTCGGCGCGGGCTCGGTCGCGCCGCTGCTGGGCGGCACCGGCGATGATCGTCCAGGCGCCGTCGCGGTCCTGGCCCACGAAGCCGTGGAGGTCTTGGCGGAGGATTTCCTCCACCTCGCCGAGGGTCGCGCGCTGGCCGCTGGCGGCGAGGAGTTCGAGGAGGTGGGCCGACGTGGGCGTGTCGAATGCGCGCTCGAGAAGATCAAAGATGGTATTGGCGAGGTAGAGGCGCTTCTCCGGGTCGAGCGTGGAGGCGCGCGGGCCGGCGGCGCTGGGGACGTGGCGGCGGGCGATGGTGAGCGCGCCGAAGAGCTCGGGGCGGACGTCGGACTCCTCGAGCATCCGGCACAGTCGCCCGATGGAGGCCCTGAGGGCGGCATATACCCGCCGATGGGCGGCGCCCGACTCGCCATCGGGCGGGGGCACGTCCATGCGGGAACTCACCATTTCCACCGCATCGTTGAGGAGAACGATCTTGGGGGCATAGTAGTCGCCGACGGCGGCGCGGCCGGCCTGGGCGATCTCGTTGGTCATGGCGAGGATCACATCGGCGGCGTCGGCGCTGGCCTCGGTCAGGGGCTTGCTCTGGTGTTTGACGAGGTGGATTTTCTCCTGCATCATGAAGGCGATGGTGGCGACCTCGGCCGATTCGCCTGCCATGGCGCGGACGCCCGCGGAGTCGAACGCCATGCCGTCGATTCCCGCCTCGCGCGCGAGCCGGTCCGCCACCGCCCGGGCCATGGGGCCCCGGCAACGGTCGTGCATGCTAAGAAAAACGAGTCGCATCCCTCCGTCCAGCCCCGCCTTTTCCGCGATTCGCGCCGAAGGCAATGCGCCCCGGGACCCTTTAAGGGTGGGGCGCTTGCGGTTGGTCGGCTAGGATAATTGGGGGGGGGGGCGGCGCCGGGGGCCCCGGACATCGGGCCACCGGCGCGCGCGGAAAGGCGA
>JBBQYG010000026.1:0-33603 GCA_038208905.1 Candidatus Sumerlaeia bacterium
CTCGCCCGCGCGGTTGTCGACCGACTACCCCGCCGGTTTTCAAGGCCCAGTCACTTCATCCATATCGGATCGGGAACCAAATCCAGCGCGGGCGAGACGCCCACGCTACCTTGGCTCTGCGGTCGCGCTGGGGGTTTTCGCGGTGATCTTTGGCGTCTATACAGTTTGGCGCTACCACGCCTTTGGCGTCATCGTTGCCAACACGGTGAAGGCCAAGTCGGGCTCGTCGCTGGATGCGGGGGTCTGGTACTTCGTGAGCTACTTCGCCGGGGCGCCCGCGCTGCTGCTGGTTCTGGCGGGGATTGCGCTGTGGAGGATTCGTCGGCAGATCCGCATTCTTGACGCGCCCGCGCGGCTTGCGATCGTGGCGGCGATGGCGGTGGGGCTGCAGCTCGCATTCGCGGTGGCCGTTGGGGGTGACTGGATGCCCGCGGCGCGGTTCATCGTTCCGGCGCTGGCGCCGCTGTGCCTGCTGGCGGCGTGGGGGATGGCACCGTGGCCAACGATGGTACGTGGTGGATTGGTGGCGGGCGTGTTGCTGGGCGGATTGTTTGCGGCGCGGCAGGAACCGATGCTGCGCTGGTGCCGGTGGGCCGCCAAGGAGGAGGGCGGCTTGATCGTGGAGCCGCTTCGCGAGGCGGGCCAGTGGCTCCGCGACAACGCGCCGCCCGACGCGGTGCTCGCGGGGACCGAGGCGGGCGTGATCCCGTACTACTCGAAACTCGAATTCATCGACATGCTGGGCCTGGTGGATCGCCACATCGCGGCGCTCCCCGGGGGGCTGCATCAGAAGTTCGATGGCGCCTATGTCATCGGGCGCCGACCCGATTTCGTCGTGCTGCAATTCACGGAAACTCCGCAGGGGGAAAAGCCCACGTGGGCGCCGGACCTCAGCCTGTTCCAGCAGCCCGACTTTCACGGCCTCTATCGCGAGGTCGCCGCGTTCCCGCGTCCGGTCCCCGACACGTCAACGGGGCGCCGGTGGGGCATGACCGCCGGGTGGCTTAGAATCTATCGCCGAGTCGGCGGCGCGTCGGACGGATAGACGACCGCCGCGACCATCGCCTGGCCATAGAGTTCCCAGAGCTTTTCGAATTCCCACTCTCCCGCATCTCGCGGCAGTTCGAATGTGACGATGGGAATGCCAAGCGTCTCGCCCGCATAGGAGCCCAGCGATCCGGGCCGCGAGCCCAGGCGCTCGACCGGCAGCACGGTGTAGCGGCCCATGTGCCACGCCAGATCCTCCGCGGGGCCGTCCCAGTCCACGACTTCCAGGGGCTCGTGCAGGCTGACGATCCGCGCGGGCTTGTATTTTTCGAGCACGTCCATGATGATGCGGCTCTCCGGTTCGGAGAGCGCCTCCATCCCATGGCGCGCGCTGTTTTCGCGATTCGTGGCGGGGAAGTTTCGGTTCAGGTCGATGCCGCGCGAGTTGAAGCGGCGATTGACGGAGAGACCATCGGGATTCACCAGCGGCATGATCAGCACGCGGCGCCCCGCGAGGAGTTGCGGATTCTGGCGCAGGTGCCGCGCAAGCTGCCACAGGATCGGCGTGCCCGCGTTCTCGTTCCCGTGGATCGTCGCCATCATCAGCACCACGTCGGGCCCGTTGCCGAGCGACAGCATTTCGATCGGGCGCTTTTCCACCGAGAGCCCCAGGAAAATCCGGTCCACGGGCCGCGGCTCCGAAACCGGCTCAACTGTGACTTCCGGCGCCGAGTGAAACGCGCATCCGCCCAGCGCCATCGCGCCCAGTATCATGCTGCCCAGCAATCGCCGCATTCTTGCAGTTTCCTTTTCGGTGAGGCTTTCATGGGAGAGATGGGAGGCAAGGGAGTGGTGGGATGCATTGCCTGACCGAAAATCCCCGCCATTCCCCATTCCCCATTCCCTACAAAATATACTCCTCATGGGTGCCGATGCGTGTCAGATAGATATACGCGTCGGTGCCAAATCCCTCCAGCGAGATCAGGTTCATGTCGCCGCCGAAGTAGCGCGCATAGAGCCGGCAGAGCGGCAGCCCGTAACCGAGCCCCGCAAGCTGATCCACGTCGCGGCCCGACTCGGTGGAGTCGCTGGCCTGGGCGGTGGTATAGGCGTAGTTCCAGACGCGCTCCACCGAGCTGCGCGGGATGCCGCCCCCCTGGTCGGTGATCTTGATTGAGACGTCCTCCATGCCGCCGGCCAGCACCACATGCACCGGCGTCATCCGCCCGCCGTGGTGGCGCTGGTGCTCGATGGTGGCGCGAAAGCTGTTCTTGAACAGCTCGAAGAAAATGTGGTGCAGGTGCGATGGCAGATAGCGGAACTTCAGGCTCATCTTGCCGTGGAAGCGCACCGCGGGCGGATCGCCGTGGGTGCGCCGGCAGATGATGCCCGCATTCTCCGCGGCCTGCTGGGCGACCTCCATCGGCGACGTCTGGGCACAGATCACCCCCACCCAACCGTCCAGGTTGTCATGCACCGCCGCGTGGTGCCCCAGCAGCACGCGGATACCGATGCGGGAGAGAAAGAAGCTGTCCAGAAACGCCTGCACCCCAGGCGGCACATCGGTCAGCCCCTCGCGCAGCATCCATTCCTGCACGCCGCGCGCCATCACGGAGACCTGGTTCTTGTGGCGATCCTTGATGGAGGAAATCACGCCACAGAAGCGCCGGTCGTCCTCGATGGTGCGGATCTGGGGGAAATCCACGATCTCCCGAAACGAATGGATATACCAGTCGCGGACAAGTTGGATCCACCGGACGCGCGCGAGGGCGGGGGGGATGCTCTCCTCCAGTTCCTTGACCTTCTTGGCCAGGCGGATCGGCATCTCGTGCTTGAGGAACCGCGACCCGCGGATCAGGGAGGCCTCGTCGCCAAGGCGCGCGTATTCATACAGATCGCGCAGCGTCACCGGCGTCGGGCTAAGCACCGCCTGCCGCTCGATTTCGACGGCTAGGCTTTCTGGCACCGACAGGCTCACCGGAGAACTCCACATGGAATATCCAAAGGCAACCGACATGGACCGATGGCTGTCAAGCACGGAGGGGGGCGGCAGGGAGAGGCGGGTAACGGCAGGGAGAAACAGGGAACGGCAGAAACGAGGGGAAAGGCAGGGACGGCGGGGACGGCGCAGGATAGCCTAAAGCTCCGCCGCTCGTATCAGGTCGGGTTGTCAGTTCCGGAATGCCATCGTCCCGGCAGGGATGCAACAATCGTAGCCCCGGACTTTCAGTCCGGGGAGGAAGAATAAACTGTGGGCGGACCCCCGGAGGGGTCCACCAAGGGCGCCGGATTGAGCCCTGTGGAAACCCTGCCGGAATGCGCATCGCCCCCCGCTGGATTCCTCACGGCAAGATGATGGCGCCGTTGCACTGGCCCGGCAACCAAAGATCGGAAGTATCGGCACAATCCGCGTGATCCGCGGCAAAAAAGACAACGGGCCGCGGATTGCGCAAATGGCGCGGATTTAGGGGGGCTCAACGGCGCAGGCGAGAACGCCCACGCTACCCTTAAGGCCTCTCCCTGCTGTTCCCCGCCGTTCCCCCTACTTCACTCTCCACGTCTGCTCCAAGTGCTTCGTCATATTGTGAAGGCCGAACTGGACGTCGTACTTGGTGTCGCGGGACGGGGCGGATTCCTGCTTGGCCTCGATGCGGACGAGGTCCTCGACGACGTCGATGAAGGCGTCGAAGACGTATGGGTCGAAGTGGGCGCCGCGGCGGCGGCCCATGGTCTCGATGGTTTGGTCCAGGGGGACGGCTTTCTTGTAGCTGCGCTTATGGATAAGGGCGTCGTACACATCGACGACGGCGACGATCTTGGCGAAGAGGGGGATGTCGGCGCCGGACTTCTTCATCGGGTAGCCGTTGCCGTCGAACCACTCGTGGTGGCTGAGGGCGATTGCCTCCGACGCGCGCAGGAGTGGGTCCTCGGAGCCGGCGAGGATTTCCGCGCCGATCATTGTGTGGGTCTTCATGTACTCGTACTCGAAGGGCGTGAGGCGACCGGGCTTGAGCAGGATGCTATCGGGAACGCCGATCTTGCCGATGTCGTGGAGCGGCGCGGCCTCGCGGAGCAGGTCCACGTCGGCCTTGGAGAGCCCCAGCCGCTCGGCCACGCGGGCGGCGAACAGCCCAATGCGGACGGTGTGGTTCCCGGTTTCGTCGTCGCGCCACTGGGCCGCGCGGCCCAGGCGGTTGACCACGTCGTGGAAGGCCGTGCTGAGGTCCTTGGTGCGGCGCTTGTGGGCCTCCATGTAGTTGATCAGGAGGCTGGTGCGCTCGTTGACGATGCGCTCGAGGTTGTGCTGGTACTGGAGCTGGTCGTTCCCCTGGCGGCGCTTCTGCAGGCAGCGGTCCATTGATGTGGACAGCGTGCCGGCATCCACGGGCTCGATCAGCACGTCGGCGACGCCGGCGCGAAAGGCGTCGGCCACATGGCGCGGGTCGGCGTCCTTCATCAGCGCGACAACGGAAATCTCCGGGTGGCGCGAGTGGAGGTCGGAATAGAGCTTGAGCGGTGTGCTGTCGGCGGGGTCGGGATTCGCAACCAGCAGGTCGGGAATGCCGGCCCCGAGCATCTCCCAAACTTGCTCGCACTGGGGCGCGTGGCGGAAGCCGTACTTGTTGCGGGCGATGTAGCGCTGGAAGCGCTCGCCGAATCGCTCGTGGTCGCCGACGAAGATGATCTCCGCGGGTTTGGAGATTCCCGGCGGGCGGTTTCTCCAAAGGTTCTTGGCATTGTCGAGGTTGAGCGCCTCCTCCCGCGCGGCCTCGAGGATCTGCTCGAGCGGTGGAAGGTCCTCCCCGGCGGGAATCTGCAGGGGGTTGAGGGGCTTGCCGATCTTGATGCTCAAGGACGGCCCTGTTCTCTCTCCGGGGGGAGAGCATGCGCCTTGGATTCGGAGGATCGTTGGCGGCGGAAGGCGGAGGGAGGGTCAGGCATGATGAGTGGATTGACTTTATAGGGGAGTGCTCCGTGAGTCAACGGGAGGAATTCGCGCCCCTCCGCGCCATCGCGTGTCGCGTTCCCGTTTCCCAATTCCCCCTTCCCCGCGTGGCGGCGGGCCTTGACTCCAACCGCCCCTTGGCCGCCTATGGACGCGCAAGGAAGCGAAATCCGGGACATCCGATCCCATCCCCAATGGAGGGCCTCTCGATGATTGGACCCAAGCTTGACGCACGCAGCTATGCGATCCTGATTTTGGCGGTGATTGGAGTGCTGGTGGGTGGCACCCTGGTGGCCCAGCAGCAGACCCGCGACTACTCCGTGAACGCAGAGCTGGCCAGTGCCACGCGCGCCGTTGCCGACGCCACGAGCCGTGTCGCCGATTCCAACGCCCAGATTGCCGCCGCTATTCTTGAGCTGGGCACGTCCGTCCGCGATGCAAGCCGCAACATGTCCCGCTCCGGCGGCGGAACCGCAGCCTCTGGCGAAGCTGTCCCCGGCGAGGAATCCATGTCGGCACCCGTGGACAATGCCGCCCCCGAGCCCAAGAAGCCCGTCTTCGAGTTGAACTGACGCCCGCGGGGGTTCGCCCCCCGGTGGCCCAGACGAATTCGAGGACGCCCTTTCCGCCATGCGATTAATCTTCCTGCTCGTGTTGCTGGCGGCGGTCGGGGTGTTGCTTGGCCGGGAGATCCTTTCCGCCGGCTCCGCGCGCCGCGCCGGGGCCGACCCTCTGGCGATCAATCGTCGCCTTCGCCGGCGCGCCAAGGGCCTCGCGCTCTTGCTGGCAGTCTATGCCGGGGCTGCGTGGTTCGAGGACGCCGCCGCGTGGGGCGCCTTTTCCCTCCGCGAGGGCATTCTCCATGTCGGCGGCGTGATCATTCTGGTGTTCTGGCTGCTGATTCTGGTGGCGCGGGACATCCGCGAGACGGCGATGGAGGCGGCGGGCGAGCGTCAGGCTTTTGCCGTCGAATCGCTCCAGCGCATCGAGGAGGAAATCCGCCGCATCCGCGCGGCGGAGAAGGATGCGGCGACGGATGAAGCGAAACAGGGCGACGCGTAGTCGTTCGCGCCCTTTTCGGTAGCCGCGCCCCGCCGCCATCGTGACCATTGACGTCATGACCGCAAACACCGCGCCCGCCCCCATGCCGCCCGACGCCTATCGCCACCTCCAGTGGCTGTTTTCGTGGCACCTGCTGACGGTGCGGCAGAAGTTGATGACCCTCGCCCAGAAGTACACCGTCCACGACGAGCAGGATTACCCGCGGTTCCACGTGGTGCGCCCGCCGAAGATCGCCCTGAGCCTGGTGGCGGGTGCCGCGGCCTTGTCGGTCAGCCTGCTGAGTCTTTACTTTGGAATCCGGATGATGATGAACCAGGGCGAGTTCGTGGTGGCGATGGCGATCATCGTGGGCGGCGGGATGGTGGCGCGTCTGGTGAGGGTGCTGCTGATGCCGTATCGCGACATCCGCGTGTTTGCCGACGCGGCGGAGCAGTTCCCCGTGATGACCATCAGCCAGGACAACAAGTTCGGCCTCCACCACTGGTACACGGTGATCGACGCGATGGGGAATCCGGTGGCGCGCGCCAAGCGCAACCTGCTCACCGCGATCTGGCGCAGGCAGTGGGTGGCGGAGACCCTGGACGGGCGCCCCATCCTGAACGTGAGGGAGGACTCCCTGGGCCTCGCGCTGCTGCGGCGCTACGTCGGTTCGCTGTGGGGAATGCTGCGCACGAACTTCGATTTCTACATCCCCGGCGGCCCCCGCGTGGGCGAGTACAACCGCAAGCTGACGATCACCGACCAGTACGTGATGGACCTGCGCGCGGACCCCTGGTTCCTGGTGGATCGCCGCGTGGCGCTGGCCCTGGCGATCCTGCTGGACACCGGCGAGGGCCGGTAGGCGCCGGGCGATTGCGCTGGATTTTACGGGGCACCTGAAGTCCACCTCCCCCCAGTCGCACCGTCAGGAGGCCAGCCCCATGAAGACGATCATTGCAACCTATCGAAACGGCAAGCTGGACCCCACCGAGGCGCTCGACTACGCGGAGGGGGAAAAGCTCGAGATCAGCATCAGGAAAGCTCCCATCCCAAGCGCCGAAGAAGAGGAGGCCATCGAGGAGATGCGTCGGCGGTTTCCAAACCTCGTAGGTACGCTAACTCCCGAGGAGGCCGAGGAGATGATGCATCTAATCGACGAGGAGTTCGGACAAATTGATCCCGACCAGTGGAAATAGCGCGCTGCTGGATACCAATGCGGTGATCGCGTTTCGGGGAATGACGCGGTCAGTCATGCTGAATCTGCGGGCCTACAGCGACTTGGCGATTAGCGCGATCACGCTGGGCGGGCTTTTCTTTGGGGCCCAGAATTCCGAGCGGCGCGAGGAAAACCTGGAAGAACTCACGCGTGTAATCGCTGGGATCGAAATAACTCCAATCGATTCTGCCGTTGCCGCGGAATACCCCGTGATTCGCCACGAATTGAAGCGGCGAGGACTACCGATCCCGCCGAATGATATGTGGATCGCCGCCACCGCGCGACTTCACTCCATGACGCTTGTCACGTGCGACCGCCATTTTCATTCGGTCAAAGGCCTGAGCGTCCTGGGCTGGTAGTCCGGCCCACTCACAACCCCAGCGTGCTCTTCAACTCCTCGAAGAAGCTCTTGTGCCCCGGCTTGATGCTTTCGCCGGACTCCTTGGCGAATTCCACGAGGAGTTCCCTCTGGCGGTCGGTGAGCTTGGTGGGAACCTCCACCACGACGCGGACGTGGTGGTCGCCGTAGCTGCGTCCGTTGGTGGTGGTGGGCATCCCCTTGCCGCGGACCTTGAAGACCTTGTGGTTGGGGGTGCCGTGGGGGATCTTGAGTTTCTCCGTGCCGTGGAGGGTGGTCACCTCGATCTCCGCCCCGAGGGCGGCCATGGGGAAGGAGACGGTCTCCTCCTGGTAGATGTCGGCGCCATCGCGCGCGTACTCGGGGTGGTCCTCGATCTCGAAGCGCACCATCAGATCGCCGCGCTCTCCGCCGACAAGGCCGGCCTCGCCCTCTGCGCGGACGCGTAGCGTCATGCCGGAATCGACGCCGCTGGGGATGGAGAACTTCACGGTGGACTTGCGCGCGACGCGGGCCTGGCCACGGCACGTTTCGCAGGGGCTCTCGATCGTCACGCCGGAGCCGTGGCACGCCGGACAGGCGGTCTCCACGGCGAAGAACCCGCGCGACTGCCGCACGACGCCGATGCCGCGGCACGTGTGGCAAGGCTTGGCGAGGGTGCCGGGCTTGCAGCCCGATCCCTTGCAGGGATCGCACGTCTCCAGGCGCTCGAAGGTGATCTCCGCGTCCTTGCCGGAGAACGCGTCCTCCAGCATCATGCGATAGCGCACGCCGATGTCGCGCCCGCGAACGGCGCCGCCGGGGCCGCGCCCTCTGCCGCGGGCGCCCCCCTGGCCAAAAAACGCGCCAAAGATGTCGCCGAAAATGTCCTCGACGTCCTGCTGGTGATGGAAATCGTTCCAGGAGAAGCCGCCCTGCCCGAAGGAGGACTTCACCCCATCGTGCCCGAGGCGGTCGTAGCGCCCGCGCTTTTCCGCATCCGAAAGCACCTCGTAGGCCTCGCTGGCCTCCTTGAAGTGCTCCGCCGCCGCCTCCGCATTTCCCGGGTTGCGGTCGGGGTGATGCTTCATCGCCTGCTTGCGATAGGCCTTCTTGAGTTCCTCGGGCGCGGCGGTCTTGGGAACCTCCAGCACCTCGTAATAATCGCGCTTGGCCATGGGGTCTTAATCGTTCCTCGGGGGCGTGGGGGCGGTTGTCGCCTGTATCCATAGGACACAGTCGGGGGCGCCCGGGACTGCCATGCGACGCAAGTCCGCAAACGCGGGACCACCAAGGGGCCGACTGGGAAAAGCGGCAAGCCGAATGGATGATCCCCCAACCTTGGGAGCCCCTGCGCAGTCTATTCGCAGGACAGTCATTACACCCACTTCGGAGGATCAGTAACATGCTCAGGAACATCACTCTCGCGGCGGCGGTCGCCATGTCCCTCGCCGGGGCGGCGGTAGCGACGGGCCAGGTTGTGGAGCGCTCCTATCGCAGCGCCTCGGAGGTGACGGCGGCGCCCGCCGGCGGCAGCGGCTACCTTGGCGTGCAGATCGAGGATGGCTTCGTCAACAACAGCAGCGAGTCCGAACCCTCCCGCTTTCACTGGGGCGCGCGGGTGGCCTCGGTGGTGCCCGACTCCCCCGCCGCCAAGGCGGGCCTGAAGGAGGGCGACCTGATCATGCGCGTGAACGAGAAGGACATCCGACGGGCCACGGACTTGACCACGGCCATCGCCGCCCAAGCCGCCGAAGCGCGCGTGGGCCTGGTCGTGCTGCGCAATGGCAAGGAGGAGACACTTTCAGCCCAACTCGCCAAGCGCCCGGAGCCGGGCTCGCAAATGGCGCCTCCCCCGGCGGGTGCATTCGCCGCGCCACCCGGCGCGATCCCCCTCCCCCCGATGGCGGGCCGAGACCCCTTTGCCCAGATGGAGAGCAATTTCCAGCGCATGCAGGATCAGATGGATCGGATGCAGTCCGAGTTCGGGATGCTGCGCGGCGGCCAGTCCCCGGGTGCCGGGTTCACAGGATTCGCCATGAGCCAGACCACGCTGACCATGAGTTCGGATTCCCGCACGGGCCTCAGCCTTCAAAGCCTGACCCCGCAGCTTGGGGAATTCTTTGGCGCCAAGGAGGGCGAGGGTGTGTTGATCACCGCCGTCGAGCCCGATTCGCCAGCGGCGCTCGCTGGACTCAAGGCCGGCGACGTGATCGTATCGGTGGGGGCCGACACCGTGGATGAACCCGCCGCCGCGCAGGCCCTTGCGGCGGAGGGCGCCGCGGGCGGCGTTGACCTTGGGATCCTGAGGGAGAAGGAATCGAAGACCATTAAGATGGGGCCGACGGCGGGGCCGAGCTAAGGCGTGTGGAGGCGATCCGATGGAGAAAATGGACGACATGGACTTGATGGACGTCCATTGTGTCCATCGAGTCCATACCGTCCACCTAGTCGAAGTGGCTCCACTGGACAAACCTCCGGGCTCCATGCATTGTTGCCTCACAATCCCGGGAGCGAGGAAGGCAGGCCATGAAGTTTTCGAATAAGTTTGGGCGCGGCTTTACCCTGATCGAGTTGCTGGTGGTCGTCGCCATCATCGCCATCGTGGCGGCCATCGCGTTGCCGAATTTCCTGGAGGCCCAGACCCGCGCCAAGGTCGCCCGCGTGAAGGCCGACCTGCGGTCGCTGGCCGTCGGACTGGAATCCTACGCCGTGGACAACAATCGCGCGCCATTCGATGGCTATCCCGGCGAACCCCACCGCGGCTGGGTGAACTCCTGGGCCCGCGTCACCACGCCGATCGCCTACATGACCGCGATCCTGGTCGATCCATTTCAGGACCCGACATTCGCCGATACCACCGAGCCGGGGAATTCCCACTTCCTGGAGCCGCTGGAGAAGAAGAACCACACCTACGACTATGGTTCCGCCGCGTGGCACGACGTTGCCGCGGGCGCCTCGCCCGGCTTCTTCAACAACTTCGGCCACAGCGCGTGGAAAATCGGCAGCGCCGGGCCCGACCTCCGCTTCGACGCGCCGGGGAGCTTCTATGGCATGGACAAGCTCTACGATCCGACCAATGGCACGCGGTCGGAGGGCGATGTCTATCGGTCGCAGAGGGGGCAGAGTTGACGGAGGTAATCGTCGCCGCTGATCACGCGGAGGACGCGGATGCATAGTTCCGCCGAACCGCATCATCAGCGTGATCAGCGGCTCCTCCGGCCATTTCCCATTGCCGCCGTTCCCGCTGCTCCGCCCCATCGGGAACCATGAAGCCCCCCGTCCGCCACAATCGCCGGAGTTCCAAGACACGCCGCGCGTACCGGCGGACGTTTCGGCGTGTGCGGTTCTACCTGCCGCTCGTCCTGTTGCTGCTGGTTTCGATGGTGATTTTCCTGCCGGTGTCGGGTCCGTGGCTGCTGGGGCGGGTGGAGTCGGAGTTGCAGGGCATCCTCGGCAAGGATATCTCCGTTGATCGCGTGGAGGTGACGCTGGCGACGGCGTCGGTGGAGGCGCTGGGCGCGACGCTGAAGAACGTGGACGGCGGGGAGGACTTCCGCCTGGGCCGCATCGCGCTGCGCGGGACGCCGCGGGGGATGCTGGCGGGCGGCGGCGGTTGGCCCGACCGAATCGTGGTGGATGGCTTGCCGCCGCTGGAGCTTTCCCGCGGCGAGGGCGGCAAGTATGGCCTGCGCGGGCCGTTCCTGACCTTGGTGGAGACGATCTCCGCCCTGCCGGAGCGCGGGTCCGATGTGCCCGCCGATCCCGCGAAGCCATCGCGCACGATGGGCCGCACGCCCGAGGTGGTGGTGCGAAACCTTCCCGTGGAAATCGAAAGCCCGATCCCGGGCCGCCCCGCCATACGCGCCATGATCGACGAGGTGCTGATCGCCGCACGCCCGTCCCGCGATTCGCCGGTGCGCCTCGCGCTCAGCGGCGTCGTGATTTCCGACACGCTGGACAAGCTGATCCTGACCGGACTGTATTTTCCCAAGGAGCGCCGCCTGACGGCGGAGGGCTCGCTCTCCTCCGCGGGGATCGCGTTCTCGATTCCGTCGCTGGGGCCATTCTCGGCCCGCGTGCGGGAGCTGGCGGTGCAGATCGACGGCGATGTGAGCGACGAGAACAGGATCACGGCCACCCTGGGCGTGAAGGCCGGGCGCTTCGAGCTGGCGCGCGACCGCGTGGGCGGCGAGCGCTGGAGCGACGCGCCGCTCGAGCTGCGCGTCTCGGGCGAGTTCTTCCGCGCGGAACAGCGCTTCGAATTGAAGGAGTTCTCCGCGCTCGGCGACCATGTGGACTTGTCGGTCGATGGCTCCCTGCGGCTCGACCGCGCGCTGTCGGGTCGCGTTCACGCGCAAATTCGCAAGCTGCCGGAGGAGGCGCTGGCCCTTGGCCGCGGAGAGCTGACCGGGCGCCTTGGAGTGGAGGTCGAGGCGACCTCCACCTCGCCGACGCTGAACCTGGAAGTCCGCGCCAGCGGCGAGTTTACCCGCCCGTTGGAGATGCAGGCGGAGGCGTCGCTTCGCGCCGCCGGGTGGCGGGTTCATTCGGCGATCCTTCCGCATCCGCTGGACGTGAAGAGCGTGGACGTGATCGTATCCACGGACCAGCTCCGCGTTCGCGACTTGAAGCTGGAACTCGGCGGCGCGCGACTCTCCGGTTCGATGGACGTGCCGATCACCAACCCCGCGGAGCCGAAGTGGGGCACGGCGCGCGTCCGCGTGGAGGGCGATTCGGAGGCGGCGTTCGACCTGCTCTCGCGCCTGGGCGTGGTGCCGGCGGAAATCACCGGGCTCAATCTGCCGCTGAATATCGACGCGGAGGGCGGCATCGGCCTGACGCGCACGGGTACCGACCTCCTGAGCGCGCCCCGGGTTGAAATCGACCGATCCTCGCTGGCGGCGTCGGTCTCGTGGAAAGCCGGCTCGATGGAAGCCCGTGCCCTTCCCGATGCCATCCGGGTGGAGCCCGGCAGCCTGCGCATCGACGGGCGCGAGGCCGCGATCCAGAGGCTCGCGATCAATGCCTCGGGCATCGACGTGGGCGTATCGGGAACACTGAGGGGCGATCTGCTAAATCCCCGCGCCGACAACCTTTCCTACGATGGACGCCTGACCACGTCGGGGCGTTTCGAGGCTTTGATCCCATTGCTGGCGCGCCTGACGCAGATCCCCAGCCTTCCCGAAGACCTGCGCGGGGGATACCTGGCGGAGTTCGATGTGGAGACGCGGCTCGACGCGCTGGCGGCGGCCACCTATCGCGCGCGCCTGGTGCTGGAGGGCGTTGGCGCGACGGTTCCCACCAAGTACCGACCCGTGCCAATTTCCGATCTCTCGGGAGAGATCGTCCTCGATCCCGAGGTGCTGGAACTGCGCCGCATCCACGCCCGCATCGTGGACCCCGAGGGTGGCAACTCGACGATCGATTTCAGCGCCGGCGTGACCGCGGAGCGCGTACGCGTCGATGTCGGCGTTCAGTCGAATCTCGAATACCTTTCGCTTATCCTTCCCAAGGATCTGAAGGACCTGTACATGGAGGGGCCGCTTCCCGCGTCGGGGTGGCTGAGCATCGCGCCGGCCAAGCCCCTGCCAGAGGGCCCCGACCTGCTGCGCCGCTGGATCGCGCTGATCAAGTCCAAGCCCACGATCCACCACAAGCTTGCGGCGGACCTGATGGTGGACTACGAGTTCGCGTATATGCAGTCGGAGCCGATCACAATTTTTCCACGGGATTTCCCCGTGCGCATGACCAATATGCGCGGCACCGCGGTCGTCACGCCGGAGGGCATCCGCGTCCGCGACGCGCGGATCGACGCGGGCTCGGCAAAGGACCTGGTCGGCGATGCGCTGGTCGAGCTGGGCCGCCCCGCACGCATCACCTTCGACGTCCGCGCGGACCATTTGGACGTGAATGAATGGACCGACGGCTGGGGCCAGCGCGAGTGGTCCAGCTATCCCTACTCCTTTCCGCCCCGATGGAAGTCGATTCCCGAACCCATCCAGAAGGTCATCGTACAGGGGACAATCCACACCAAGTCGATTCGCTACATGAATTTCGACGGCGGCCCGACCAGCGGCAAGTTGACCTTCGAGGCGTGGAGCCGCATCCCCAACAAGCTGATCATCGAGGACATGAAGGTGGAGGCCTTTGGCGGCGACGCCGACGGACGGATGGACTTCCTGATCACGCCCGGCGAGCGCCCGACCATGACCCTGCGCGCGAACCTCCGCGACATGGAGATCAAGACGTTCCTGGACGCTCTCCGCCAGAAGGACCAGTCGCTCGACGGAAGGCTGACGGGCGACCTGAACTTCCATGGCCAGCTCAAGAACTATCCCTCCTACAAGGGCGACGCGCGGTTTGCCGTGCAGCGCTCCTCGGTCATCGGGTCCGTGATCCTCTACTATGCGAAGGAGTTCCTTGACCTGGCCAGCGGGGGCGAGCCGCGCAACTCCCTGATGGAGGGCCTCGTCTCCATGGCCGACGAGAAGATCCACTTCAACGCGCTCAAGATCACGAATCCCGCGGCGAACCTCCAGGCCAACGGGCACATCGACTTTCGCGGGCGACTGTTCTTCGACGTGACGGCCAACATCCTGGGCAAGCAGATCGGTCGCATCCCCGGGCTCGGCTGGATCAGCAAGCCGATCGGAAAGCTTACCGACGAGGCGTTGTCCTATCGCGTAAGGGGGAAGCTCGGCTCGCCGGAGTACTACCCGGTGCCGTCTCTCCTCCTGAGCCGCGACCCCGAGGCCGAGGCCGAGGTGAGAGCCCCGTGACCGCGTGGCGCGACCGACTGGCGCGCGCAGCCGATCATCGGCGCCGCAACGCCCTGGAGCGCGCCCTGCGCCCCGTGGCGCCCGCTGGCGACGGACGCTTGACGATGGGCGGAAAGCCCCTCATCGACCTGTGCAGCAACGACTACCTCGGCCTTGCGCGGCATCCCGCCGTCGTCGAGGGCGCGCGGCTGGCGCTCGAGCGCTACGGCGCCGGGGCCCGCGCGTCGCGCCTGATTACCGGGAACTACGAACTGCTGGAGGAGCTGGAGGCGGAACTCGCCGCGTTCAAGGGGACCGGGAGCGCGCTCGTCTTCCCCAGCGGCTACCAGGCAAACCTCGGCCTGCTCTCGCTCCTGATCGAGCCCGGCGACGCGGCGTTCGTGGATCGGCTGGCCCACGCCTGCCTGGTGGATGGCGTGCGGCTCTCGGGCGCGCGGCTCCGAGTGTTTCCCCACAACGATGTGGCAAGGCTGGGCGAGCTGCTGGCCGCCGCGCGCGACGCCCCCGCCCGCTGGATCATGGCCGATGCCGTCTATAGCATGGATGGCGACGTGGCCCCGCTGGGGGAGCTTCTCGCCCTTGCGCGCGAGCACGACGCCACGGTGATTCTGGACGATGCCCACGGCACCGGCGTCATGGGAGCAACCGGGCGCGGCACCGCGGAGGCCCTGGGGATCGACCCCCGCGCCGAGTCCGACCGCCTGATCATCGTGGCCACGCTCAGCAAGGCCCTCGGCTCCCAGGGCGGTGTGGTGCTGGGTCCACGAGAGCTGCGTGAGGGGCTGCTCAATGCCTCGCGCCCCTTCGTGTATTCCACCGGCCTGGCCCCCGCAGCGGCGGGAGCGGCGCTGGCGGCGCTCCGCATGATTCAGGGCGATCCCGCCCGCGTGGCGCGCCTGGCGGAGTTTTCGGCCAGCGCGCGCGATGTCCTGGGCCGCGCCGGGCTCGACCTGATGGGGAGCCAAACGCCGATCCTGCCGATTCTGATGCGCGATCCGTCGCTGGCTGTGGAGGCGTCGCGGGCGCTGCGGGAGGACCACGGCATCCTCGTCCTCCCCATTCGCCCGCCCACGGTCCCGCGCGGCACCAGTCGCCTAAGGGCGACGATTTCGCTCAATCAAGATGGGACGACCCTGATGGATTGCTGCGAGCAAATTGTCCGGGTGTGCCAATCCCTGTTGCCGCGTGCGGGGTCATAAGGGAGGCTCGCCCGCGTCGCCAACCTCCGACGATCCATTGGAACAACGAATCACCATGAGCCTGTTTTCGAAGATTTTTGGCAAAAAGGAACCTGCCCAGCCAGCCCCGGCCCAGAAGGCCGAAGACCTGAGCCAGGAGAAGACCCACCGCGACGCGTGGGAGAGTGTGGGCTGGGTGCCCCAGGAAATGGCGCCGGGCGAGGGCCTTGTCCTCTACAACTCCGCCGACCGCCCCACCTTCCTCGATGTCCGCGAGGCCCATGAACTGGAAACCGAGGGCTACATCCCCGGCAGCATCCATATCCCAACGGGCGAATTGCCCACCCGCTATGGCGAATTGAAACCCGGAAAACCCGTGATTGTCTATTGTGCAAGCGGAATGCGCAGCATGGACGCGGGCGCCTTCTTGCTAGAGAAGGGCTTTGAGAGCGTCTCCAACCTGAACGGCGGCATGTCGCTCTGGTCGGGTCCGCGAGAGGGACGCAAGTAGCAGTTGGCGTATTCATCGGCGAAGTTGCTAACCACGCAAGGAGCGGTGCGATGAAATCTCGATCAATGGGAATGGGGGTCGCGCTGATGGCGGCGATTCTCCTTCTCGGAACTCAGGGGGCCCCGGCACAGCGCGCCGTGGATCGGCCCACCCAGCGCACCCAGCCCGCGGCCCAGCCCCCCCGCGCCCCCGCGGCGGCACCGGCAGCCGGGCAGCGCGGCGCGGCCAGCCTTGGCACTGCCTACGCCAAGCGCGCCGGCGTCGAGGTCAAGCGGACCACCGAGCGCACCTCGCCCAACGTGGCCACGCTGAAGAGCGGCGAGGCCGTGACCGTCCTTCTCAAGGACGGCGCGCGCCTCAAGGTCCGCACCGCGGGCGGCGCGGAGGGCTTCGTGGCGGCGCTCAACATCGCCAGCACCCCCCCGGCGCAGACCGGCTCCAGGTCGGGCATCATCATCGCCGACAATATGTCCCCGGGAGAGCGGCAGAACGTCTCCTCCGTCCGCGGGCTCAGCCCCATGGCCAAGGAATACGCCCTGGCCGCGCAGCTACCCGAGAAGGCGACGCGTGACGTGGAGAAGATGGAAGCCAACGGCAAGTCGGTCTCCGCCTCGGCCCTGAGCACATTCCTCAAGGAAGGTCAGGTGGTGGCACCATGAAGGCATTCCTCCTGGCAATCGGAGTCGCCGTAACCGCCGCCGCCTTGGCGTCATGCTCCTCCTCGACAGTGGCGGCACTTACCGAGACCGGCGTCCGCGCCACCGGTGGAGAGCCGGAAAAGGCCCGCGCCGTCGGCCAGTCCGCAGGTCAGTTCGCCGGATCCTTTGCCCCGCTCCCCTGGGAGACCGAGTACGCCATCGGCGGCGGCATCGCGCTCAAGTCTTTCAGCGAACAGGGGCAGCTCCACCCCAGCGACCAGTTGCAGGAATACGTGACCAAGGTTGGCCTGGCCATCGTCGCCAAGACGCCGCGCGCCGGATTCCCATTCGCCTTTGCCGTTGTTGACCGCGACGACGTGAACGCATGGGCCGCCCCGGGCGACTATGTGTTCATCACCGCGGGCGCCATCCGCGCGATGGAGGACGAATCGGAACTTGCCGGCGTCCTCGCCCATGAGATCGCCCACGTCACCCGCGGCCACATGGTCCGCATGATGCAGAACACCCAGCGCTTTGCCGCCATCGCCCAAGGCGTCCAGGCCGGGCTGGAGAAGGACATCCCCCAGCTTACCCAGACCGTGGACTTGGGCCACACGATCATCTTCGAGCGTGGCCTCGACAAGGACATGGAACTGGAGGCCGACACGCTCGGCGTCGAATACGCCGCAGCCACGGGCTACGATCCACAGGGGCTCTATCGCTTCCTCACCCGGCTGGAGCAGCGCTCCACCGGCAAGGGAGGCGGCTGGCTGACCTCCACGCACCCGCCGCTCAACACGCGCATCGCCGGCATCCGCGCCAAGATTTCCAACGATCTGGTGGGAATCGACGGCGCCGTGGCCAAGGAACGCTTCCAGGCAATGACGGCTAAAGCCCTGGCACAGTGACCGTGGCGGCCAACCATCCCGGGCAGCGCCCGTGAGCAGCCAGCCAGCACCCCCGGCGAAGGATTTGTCGCCCGCGCCGCCCCGGTGGAGGAAACTCCGCCGGGCGGCGAAGTGGGTTGGTATCCTCGCCGCGGCGCTGGCACTCTTAGTCCTTCTCCTTCCAACGATCATCACGCTTCTCCCCACGGGCCGCATCGTGGGGCACTTCGCCGACCCCGCCGTTGGCGGCACCGTGGAAATCGAAGGCATCCGAACCGGCTGGCTCGGCCATGTGCGCGTTGGGAAGGTGGCTCTCTATCCCGACAAGAATCGCGGCACCGAGCCGTTCCTCCTGATCGAGGATGTAGACCTCGGCGCGGGGCTCTGGAACCTTGCAACCTCCCGCGACCGGCTTGCGAATGTTCGCATCAAGCTTCTGGCATTCGACGCGGTGCGCGACAAGCAGGGCGTCATCGCCGCCCTCGGCTTCCTTCCTCCCACCGATCCCAACGCGCCGCGGCCGCCCGCGCCCGAACCGATGACGCGCATCGATCTTGACGCAATGATCCCGCGCATCGCGCTCCCCTTCGACCGGCTGCGGTTGGAGATCGCGACCCTCCGCCTCAGATTCAGTGACCCCTCCGCCGCCACGCCATTGGAGGTGACGCTCGACCCCGCCAATGTGGTAGCAACCTGGAAGGGCGGCGCCACGCCGCTCGACGCGACGCTGACCGGCGACCTCAACGGGCTTGGCGGAAAACTCCCCGTGAAGGGAACGCTCCGCATCGACCAGTGGACCGACGGCTCCCAGGTGTCGGCGCGCAACGCCGCAATCGCGGGCGAATTGATCCTCGATCCCGAGGCAGTCCTTCCGACGCAACTCGCCAAGCTCGCCGCAACGCTCGGCCCGGGGGATCCATCGGCGATCCTGGATCTCAACATCGCCGCGCTGGCGCGCGTTGCGGGAGTGGCAACGACGCAGGTCGCCGCCATCGATCCCATCGGAACTGTTTCGCTGACATCGAGCATCGACCTCGCCGATCCGGCGGCGCCGGAACTGCTGGCGATCCTGCGCACGTCGAACGTCTCCGTCGCGACACCCGAAGGCATGGGCGAATCCGGCACGCGCATTCCCGCGCCCGACACCACCACGGAACTGCGCGCGGCGTGGAATCTGGCCGAAAGCGACCGCCGCGATGTGTCGCTGTCTATCTTCGCCGATGCATTGTCGGTCATGTTGACGGAGAAACTTCGCCCGGACGGCCGGCGGGATGTCGATGCGCGCATGGACCTTGAATTCGCCAAGCTGGTCAACGCCGCCAACCAGACGGGCCTTCTGCCGCGCCCCCTTCCCGGCGCGACGGGGTCGCTTGGCGCTCATGCCAGCGCAGTACACGACGATGCCTCGCTCCTTTCCGCGAAAGTGACGCTGCGACTCCAACCCGGCCGCGTTGGTGCCGGCATCGGCCAGTTCCTTCCCCCGGGTTACGCCCTGCGCGGCGACCACCTTGATCTCTCCATCTTACGAACGACTCTCACCGCCGAATTGGACGAGCCCGCCAACGAGCGTCGCGCCATCCGTGTATCCGCCAACGGCGCCGACGCGCCGTTCTCCCTGCTGGCCAGCGGCGACATCGGCGATGATCCGATGCGCGATCCCGAGCTGACGATCAGCGGCTCCGCGGACGCCGCGCGTCTCTATGGCGCTCTAGCGAGCCAGATCGACGGCCTGCCGCTGGAGGACGTCGCGGGCGTGCTCTCGCTGGTTGCCGACGCGCGAATCGCCGACGGCGACCTGCTGACCTCCGCCACGATCGCGCTGGATGGCCTGCGTATAGACGCGCCGTTCCTCCCCGGCGGCAGCTATTCCGATGGCATCGCCCTCGGCGCCGAAACACGCACGCGCATGGGCGATCCACTGATCAACACCGTGGCCGCCTCTCTCACGAACGATTTCTCCAGTATCCGCGCCAACGCCGAGACTCGATCCGCGACGGATTTTACGTCGAGCCTTCGCCTTTCCGCCGATCTCGGGGAAATCGTCGCGCGATTCGTCTCGCCGACGCAGCCCGATCTTCCCGCGGAGGTTTCGGGGAATCTCTACGTTGCCCTCAATGCCGCAACCACCGACGGGCGACAGTTCCAACTCGGCCTCGCCGCCGCGCCCGGCCCGGGATTTGGCATCAGCGCCGCGGCGATGCCGCTCGAAATCACGAGCTTCGACCTGGCCACATCGCTCTCGCTTCTGCTGACCGACAACGGCATGGCGCTGGAATTGGCAGGCGGGCGATTTGCCCTGCAGGATTTCCTGGCCATCGACGTGGCGGCCAGTGCCACGCTGGCGGGCGGGCGCGCCGATATCGACCTGACGACGGTGACAGAATTCCTCGCGCCGGAAGCGGTGGAGTTCCTCCGCCCGCTCCTCGCCGAAATGCAACGCGACCAGATCGAGCTGCTCGGCGGCGCACGCATGGAAACGCATCTGGCAGCGGCGGTCTTGCTCGGCGATCCGATGACTTTTCCGCGCCCCTTGCTCGTGCAAAACCACCTCGTCACCGAGCTTCCCGCACTGAATTACACCGACACCTTCGGCACCGTCGCGCTGGAGGAACTCCGCGACGAGCGCACGATGCGCGTGGAGCTTCCCTCGCCCGATCCCGCCGGCCTGGTCATCCTGGAGAACGCAACCACGAGCCTCGCTTTCGCCGAACTGCAAGGCACGGCGAGCATCGAGGGCGCCAATATCGAGACCAGCGCGACGATCACGATGGCGCGGGGCCTTTCGCTCGACATCGTGACCGCCGGCTGGGACCGCGTCGTGGCCAAGGGTGGTCCGGCGACAATCAGGTTTCCCGCCGCGATCGTCACAACGAGCCTCATCGCCGATTTCGCGCGCGGACGATACGACCTCCGCGCGCTTGATTTCGACTCGCCGGGATTTCTGTCTATACAGGTGTCGACGCGGGTGGACCAAGCCGATGAATCCGCCGAAATCCGCGGCGCGGCGCGAATGACGGGCCTGCCGGAAATCTCCATCACCGCCGCCGATGGAAGCGAGTCCCCCCTTGGCGTGATCGGCGAGATCGACGCCGCCACGAGCGGCACGATATCGGTCGCATGGACATCCGGCGATCAACCCGCGCTCCGCGAACTCTCCGGCCGCATCGAGGCCGCCATGCCGCGCCTGGTGGTTGGCGACGCGGCGGGAAGCGCGACGCTGGACCTGACCGCCTCCGTGGAGGGCGATCTCTCCCAGCGCGCCGCGCGGTTTCAACTTTCCAGCGGAATGACCAACGGGTCCTTTGCCGCCATGCCCGGTGTCGAACGCATGGACCTCCGCGTGGAGACGGATCTCTCCATCGAGCGCGGCACCGATCTGGTGCTCTCCGCCTTCGAGATCACGTCGCGCCGATTGGGCACATCGGTCCTCGTGCAGGGCCGCATCAACGGCCTGCCCCAGGACATGGAGACCTACGCCGCCGCCACGTCGCCCGCGCCCCTCGCCACGCTGCTCACGTCCCTCTTCTTCAACCTCAACATCATCGCCGAGCAGGACTTCTCGCGGCTCGCGCGGCTGCTGCCGGGCATTCAGGTTTCCGGCGACTTCCTCCAGGCGATCCGGCTCTCCAATCGCCCCGGCGATGTGCTCGCCTTCGTATCAACCCAACGCGCCGTTGGTGTGCGCGCTGGGATTCCGGGTCTTTTCGCGCTTGACGAGACGAGTGGCGAGGTCCCCTTCGCCAAGTACTGGCGGCTGACCGACCAAGTCCGCCAGCCGCCCGCGCGGCTCGATGGAAACTACTACACCAGCGGCATCGAGTTCCTTCATCCGATGCTGATGGCGGAACTCTCGCGCATTCAGCTCCGCGTCGCCGACACCCGCACTGGCTACGAGGTCTCCACCGTTGCGGAGAACTTCTTTGGCGGACCCGGCTTCGCCACGATACGCGTGGAGGATCGCCTTGGGAATCCGACGCTCTATGGCGAGTTCTCGCTGACGGGCGTGGATGCGGCCAACTTCCTGCCGTCGCTCTCCCGCCGGCGGTTGCCTTCGCGCTCCTTCAATGCGTTCGGCGTTTTTTCCCTGGAGCTGGATGACAAGATTTCCACCGGGCAGTTGCTGGAGAAGATGAGCCTCCGCATCGAGTTTGCGGACGTTGGGGCGGAGATCCTTCGCGAGTCGCTGCGCCTGATGGATCGCACGGGATCGAACCCGGGAATCCAGGCCACGCTGGCGTCGCTCCGATTCGGCACGCCGCGCAGCGCGCTCCTCGATCTGCGCAATGGCCTCATGAATTTCACTGTCACCATGACGAATCCCGCGGGCGTTGTCTATACGCTCCCGGTGTTCGAGAAGGTCGGTGTCCAGGGCCTCCTTGGGGCGTATCCCGTGGGCGGCCTGGACGCCAACCTTCGCCTGACGCGCGATGCACTCGCGCTTTTCCTCGCCGACGACTTCAACGAAATCGTCCGCGCCATCGCCACGGAGGCACCCACGCCATGATTGCTCGCCTGACTATCGCACTGTTCCTGATCCTGGGCACCGGCTGCGGCGGATCGCTGCTCGGAATCAACGTCTTCGTCGTGGATCAGAAGACCGCGCTGGAGCGCCAGGTCCTCGGCTCCTACGAGGCCATCGGCGCAGACCTCGCTTCGTTTGCCTCCGTACGCGGCGTGAATCCCGACGGCACGATGAAACCAGAACGCGAGATGACCGACAACCAGCGCGCCGTGCTGATGGCGATGAACAATCGGCGCTACAACCGCGACGATCTGGACGCGCTCCTTGCGGCGGGCGTGGTGGGCGAGACCCGCAATGGCCTCCTTGAACGCCGCAACGCCGAGACTCCCGTTCCGCCCAACGTGGATCCCCGCGTCGCCGACGCCGTGATCGCGGAGGAGAACGCCGACCGCCGCATCATCGTGGATCGCCTGGTGGAAACGACCCCCGGCGTGAAGCCCGGCCAGCGCGGCGAGGTTGAGTTCATTTTTGCCCGGCTCAACCAGGACCTGGCCCCCGTGGGCTCGCCGATTCAGGACGCCAGCGGCGCCTGGAGCCGGAAATGATCCGTCGCCACGCACTCGCAACCGGTCTGCTGGCGATGGCCTCCGCTGCCACGGCCGCTGAATATCGCCTCGTCACCACGCACCCCGCCGAGGACTCCGCGCCCACGGTCTCTCCCGATGGGCGATGGCTTGTCTATACATCCACGCGCGATGGCGCATCGGCGCTGTACCTGCGCGACCTGGCCGCGAAGCGTCCCACTCCCGACGTGGCGTTTTTCCCGCATCCCGCGCGGACGGAATCCCCCGTCTTTTCCCCCGGTGGCCGCCATCTCGCCTTCGTTTCCAATCGCGAAGACGCCCTGGGCGATGTGTTCCTCTCCACGTTCCCCGGCAAGTCGCTTCGCCGCATCTCCAACACGGGCACGATCGACGGCGCGCCGTGGTTTTCGCCCGATGGAGAGACGGTTTCCTATCAATCGAATCGCGTGGGCGAGGCGCCGCACACCGCCGTTTGGTCAATCCGCAAGCGCGCGCCGCTGCTCGGCACGCCGATTCAAAAGGTCGCCTATCCCAACCCCCCATATCCCGAACTTGCGCGGGATCCCCTCCACGGCGTGGCGCTGCTGCTGGCCGACGACACGAATCGCGATGGCGTGCTGGGCGACGGAGACATGGCGTCGGCGTGGGAGGTCATCGATTCCAAGTGGCGGGCGGCGTCGTTTCCGCTCATCGGGGCTCAGTCGATTTCGCTCAATCGCCGGACGCGCGAGCTCCTGATCGCGGCCAACTGGGTCGGCAATCTGGACATCGCAGCCATCGGCGCGTATCCACTCCGCGATGCGAAGACATACGAAGAGTTCGCCGCCATCGCCCGCGAAGAGGCCGCCACCCAGAAACCCGACGCCAACCGCGTGGCCGCCGCATGGCGAGCCGCGTGGATGACCGCCGCAAGTCCGGCCGATCGTGGCGCGGCACTTCGCGCCTATCTTGGCGCGCTGAATCGCGACCGCCGCCACTGGCAGGCCAAGACCGACGCCCAGCGCGCGGTGGAGGGCGGCCTCTCCCCCACCGACCTCCTACTGGTTGAGGCCGAGTCCCTCATCGCCGACCTCGCCATCGCGCGCGACGCTGGCCGCTTTTCCGGCGGCGCGGGCTCCGCGGCCAAGTCTGCATCGGATCGCCTTCGCGCCATCGAGCCTCGCATTCGCGAAGGCGGCGGCGTGGAGGAGGCATCGGAGATCCTGCTCGCTCTCGCGGAGGACCTGGCCGCACAGGGGCTCCATGCCGACGCCATCGCCGATACAGATCGAATCATGGCCGACCGCGAGCGGCTGTCTCGCGATCTGCAGTGCCGCACCGTGCTGGTGCGCGCCCGTGTCTATACGGCAATAGGCCTCGGGCCCGAGACGGAGGCCTCCCTCTTGGAAGTCTTCGCCATCGCCCCGAACAACATCGCCACGCTGGACGAGGCCGCCGCCGGATTGATCGCGATCGCCCGCGGGCGCGCCACCTCGCCGGATGGAGTGATCCTGGAGCTGCGCAATCTCGCCGCCAACTCTGCCGCGCACCCCTATCTCTTCGCCTCGATTCGCCTGGAGGAGGGTCGTTCCCTTGTGGGCATGGAGGAATTCGTCCGCGCGGAGACCGCGTTCCGCGAGGCCACGCCTCTCGTCAAGGAAGCGCCCGGCCCCGCCATAGCTTCCTCGGTCGAGCTTGCCCGTCTCCTCACGCGGCGCGGGTCCCACGACGAGGCCATCGCGCTCTTTCAGGAGATCGAGGGCACCCTGCGCAACGAGCAGCTTCCCGAATCGCGCCAGGCATACGACACCGCACGCCGCGAACTCGTCCGCGCGTATCTTGATCGCGCGCGCCGCGAGTTGCGACTCGGCGATGCGCCGCTGGCGGCGGCGACCTATGGCAAACTGCTTGAGTTCGACGACACGCTTCCAGAGGCATGGCGCGGGTATCTGGCTGCGCTCTCCACACGGCCCGAGGCAATGACCGCGCAGGAGAAGTCCTTCCGCGCGGAGACGAGCGCCCAGCCGCGCGTCGCGCTCGGGTGGTACAAACTCGGCCTTGCGATCAGCTACCGCGAGCCGTCCTCGCGGGAGGCACTCCGCGCCATCGAGACCGCCATCGCCATCGATAGCTCGGTGCCCTACTTTCAGCTCACTCGCGGCTATATTCTGGAGCAGCGATATCGCCGCGCGGAGCAGCGCGGGCGCTCCGACGTGGCCTTGCTGGAGGAGGCATCTCTCGCCATCGAGCAGGCGCTCTTCCTCGCCAATCGCGCCGCCGATCCACAGCTCTTCTCCGACGCGCTTCTCAATGCGGCCAACGTCTCGCTGGCGCTGAAGCAATACTTCAAGGCCTATGACTTCTATCGCCGCCGCGACGTTGACGGCGTGCAGTCGGGAAGCCCCGTCACCGAGTTCCTGTTCCGCTGGAACCACGGCCTCGCCGCGTTCCGCGCGTCGTTCCCCAGCCTTGCCGCGGAACAGTTCGATGCGGCGATCACCGTCCTCGACGAAATGGGCGACCGCCCGGAGATCACCAAGGCACAGGCCGCGGCTTTCCGCCTGGAACTGATGGATCGCCGCGCCCTGGCGCTGATGGAGGCTAGCCGCATTCCCGAGGCGCGCGCCGCATTCGCCGATGTGTATCGCAGGGCGCCCGAGGGCACGCTGGGCCGCGTGCGGTCGCTGCGGAATCAGGTGCTGCTCCTCGCGCGAGAAGCCGCGGCGGCATCGGGAGTCGAGCGTGTCCTGCTTGTCAGGGAGGGGCGCGCCCTCGTCGCCGAGGCGCAGGCCGAACTTGCGCGGCCCGACTTGAAGGGCGACCGCCCGCTCGATGGCGGCGGCGGACTCTTCAACATCAACCTCGCGTTTGCCGCGGACGCGACCGAGGGCGCCAGCCAGCTCGGCTTCGACAAGGGCGACGAGAATCGCATCCTGCGCGCGGCGCTCGGCCACTTCGCCGATCTTGAGGGCGACAACGCCGCTGCCGCCGCGCGGCTTCAGGAACTGATCGCCCTCGCCCCGCGCATCACCGAGGCAAATCGCGCCTACCAATATGCGGCGCAGACGGTTACATATCAACGCCTCGGCGCGAAGCAACTCCGCCTCGAACGCGCCGACGACGCGACAAAGGCGCTTGTAGAGGGACTGCGTCGCGCCCGCTTCGAGGTCGCAACCGTCCCCATCACCAACGTCAACGCCGCGTCGATGATGCTGGCCTCGCTGGCCGAGGCGCTCAGGCAGTCGCCAGCGCCAACTCTCTCCCCCGATCCCGAAGTTTTCTGGATGCTCGCCCCCGCCGACCTCGCGACGCCCTCTCCGTGGGCGTTGCTGGAACTCGCCGCCACGCGCATGTTGGAGCTGCCCGACCCCGTCGCGGGGGATCCCGCGTTGCTCCTCGTCAGCGAACCCGCCCAGATCGCGCGCCTTGTCTATACGCAGGCCCTCGCGGCGGAGGCGGCCCATACGGATGCCGTTGCGACGCTGGCGGGCCTCGACGGTTTGCCGCTGATCGAGGCATCCGCGAAAGTGGCCTCCATGGCCCGGCGCGTGCAGTCATTCGTGGGCCGATTCGGCGCGCTGGAACTCGATCCGTTCGAGCGCGAGGAGTTCCTGCGGCTCCGCGTGCTGCTCTCGGCTCTGCCAATCCGAATCGCCGCGCGCAGCGGCGATTCGGAGCAGGCGGATCGCCTTCTCGCGGATGCAGTGAACTCGGCGGAGCAATCAGGCTTCGGCTCCCTCTCCTGGTGGCTGGCCGCCCAGGCGGCGATGGCCTCGCCCGCGCCTGAAACGCGCCAGGCCCTTGCGGCGCTTGCGCTGGAGCGGTACCTCGCGCTGCCGCATCCCTCGCTCGACGACTTCATTGGCAACCCGTGGAGCACCATGGACCAGTTGGAGGCGATCCAGCTTTCGGGCGCGGTGGCGAGCAACAACCCGGAGGCCGCGTGGGACATCGCCGACGCGTGGCGCGTGGCACGGCTCCGGTGGCTGGCGCTCTCCGCCGATCCAACGCCCGCGGGTGACGAAGACGCCACTTGGGTCACCACATGGCGCGAGCGGCGCGACGACCTTCTGCTGAAGGAGGCACAGTTGCGGGGGCTTGCATCCGCGGCTCCGCCCCAGCTTGCCGCCGCCGTGGAACGCTCGCTCGCCGCATCGGAGGCTCTGTCGCTTCACATCGCCGCCGGACGCGATCGCGCACTGCCCAGCGCGATGCAGTTGCACCCACAGGATGGTGGCTTCGATCTCGTCAGCGTCCTTCTACAGCCGCCGTTCCTCGTGCCGCGCCGCCCGGTGCTGGTGCTGAATCGCGAGTTGCCCGGTCTCGCCGTGCGCGCTGTCTATACGCCCGAGGCCAGCGCCTTCGTTCCGCCGGACCAACCGCTCCCCGACGACGCGGAGTTGTTCCTGCTTGGCGATGCGCCGAGCGAAGTTTCATCGGACGTCGTGCAGGTACTGAGCGGCGAAAGCCTGCTCGCGAAGTTCTCCAAGTTGTCGCTGCGCGGGGATACGCCGGTGGTGGAAGTTTCTGCGGCGCCAGCGGTGTCGGGTGACGCGCTTGCCTTCGCCTACGAGGCGAGCGTGACAGACCCGGTTCGCCGCGCGGGGCCGTTTCCACAGCGCTGGCTGTTGTCGGAATCCGGCGAGCCGCTCCGCGATGTGATCGTGCGTGCGCGCAATCTGGAACGCATCCGCCTGTCGCTGTCTCCCGATGGGGCACCGCTCGCCGCGCAACGCCGCGCGGAGCTGGGGCTGGCGGCGTGGATGGACCAGCGCGGCCTGGTGGAGGCGGTGATCGATGGCGCCGCGTGGCTCGGCATGCCGATGGACCCCGCGCGCGTCCCCGATCTTGCCCAGGCGGAACTGGCGATGGCACAGGGTACCCTGGAGCGCGCGCTGGCGACAAACGCGGCCAGCGAATCGGTCTCGGCGCTGGAACGCATCGTCGCGCTGATGGAGGCGCTGGGCGAGCGGACGGAATTGCAGCTCTACTACGGCAAGCTGGCGGAGGATCGCGGGCGGCTCGACCGGTGGGCCGATGCCAGCCGCGCGGCGGAGCGCCGCGTTGCGTTGCTGGAGGAGGCAGGCGCCGCCCCGGTCGATCTTGCGGGGGCCGTCCGCCTGCTGGGTGGATTCGCCGCCAACGCGCGGGAGTGGGACGCCGCCGAGGCGGCGTATCTGCGCGCCAGTGCGTTCTATCGCGATCTGGACGACATTGATCGCGAACGCGCCACGCTCCGCGATTCCGCCATCGCGCTGGAGAATGCGGGCCGCTACCATCAGGCCCTCGCGCGTGGCGCGGATGCACGCGCCCTCGGCGCCGATCCGCGCTACATGGTGGAGCAGGACATCCGGTCCGCGCGAATCCTGCGCATCTACCTGAGCCGATTCGACGAGGCCATCGACCTCCTGACATCGGCGGAGGAGTTTGCCCGGGAGAACGGCCTCGCCGATCTCGCGGTGGAATGCCGCGTCAACATCGCGCGGGCGCTCTATGCAACCTCGCGCTTCGAAGAAGCGATGGCCGCCATCGACGCGGTCGAGAAGGAAGCCGCGGCGCTTGACCTCATCCAGTACGAGTCCCAAGTCCCACTGGAGCGGGCCAACGTCCACTGGCTCCGGTCTGAGTACTTCGAGGCCTTCCGCGAACAGGCCACCGCGATGAACCTCGCGCGGCGCGACGAGAATGTGGCCGTGGAGATCGCCGCGCGCAATGTCTCCGGCCTCACGTCGTGGTCGGTCAACGATCTCAAGCGCGCCTACTCCGAACTGGATCAGGCGATGGAACTCGCCACCGCGGCGCGTATAGACAGCGAAGTGGCCAGCACCGCCAACAATATCGGCGTGGTATTGAGGAGCGAGGAACGCCTGGACGAGGCCATCGAATCCTTCCGCGAGGCACTCGCCATCGACCAGCGCGAGGAAAACCGCTGGGGAGAGGCCCACGCCCAGCGCAACATCGGCATCACCCTGACCCGCGCCGGGCGCCCCGCCGACGCTATCGCCCCCATCGAGCGCGCCGTGCTGCTGGCGGGCGAGGTCGGCGACGAGACGAATCTGTCCAAGGCGTTGCTGGCCCTTGGCGATGCCCGCCGCGACCTGGCCGACTGCCCACAGGCCACCGCCGCGTATGGCCGCGCGCTGGAATTGGCGCGACGCCTTCCGGCCCCGGAGGTCGCGTGGCGTGCGCTCTACGGCCTGGGGCTTTGCGCGCTGAGCGAGGGTCGGCAGGACGACGCCCAGAAGCACTTGGCCGCGGCCATCGACGTGGTGGACGGCCTGCGCGCGTCGATTCGCGTGGAGGAATTCCAGGACGGCTTCCTCCTCGACAAGCAGGAACTCTACGACGCGATGATCGAACTCCTGATCGCCCGCGGCGACCACGCGGCGGCGTTGGAATCCTCGGAGAAGTCCCGCGGACGCAACTTCATCGACCTCCTCGGCAACCGCCGCCTCAGCGTCCGCGACGCGGGCGACCAGAAGCTCCTCGATCAGGAGAACGAGATCCGCACGCGCATCGAGGAAGCCGAACGCCGCCTCGCATCCGCCACCGATGCCGACCGCCCCGCGCTGGACGCGACACTGGCCCGCGCGCGGCAGGAGTATTCCGACTTCATGATCCTGCTGAGGACCAACGCGCCGGAACTTTCCTCCTTCGTCCGTGTGGAGCCGGTGAACGTGGCGGAGCTTCAGGCGCTCATCGATCCCGGCACGCGGCTCCTTGTCTATCACCTCCTGCCCAACGGCCCCGTCTGCTGGGTGCTCGGCCCCCAGAGCCTTGACTTCGTGCGCCTTCCCGGCACCGAGGCCGAACTCGCGGAACGCCTCCAGCGCACGCGCGCGTCCCTGCAGGAGTTCGCCAGCGTCGATGCCGATCTCAAGGCTCTCGGCGACACGCTGATCGTGCCGCTGCTGCCATTCCTGAATGGCGCGGAACGAATTGGCGTGGTGCCACATGGCTCGCTTCACGTGCTGCCGTTTGCGGCGCTGCGACTGGGCGAACGCGATTCACTCGTGGATCGGTTCGCGCTCTTCTCCGCGCCAAGCGCCAGCGTCATGCGCTATACCGTGGGCCGCCGCCCCGCGCGCGCCGCCAACAATCGCGTCCTCGCCATCGGCAACCCCGACCTTGGCACCACGAGCATGAACCTCCCCTTCGCGGAGAAGGAGGCGGAGCGCATTCGCTACAACTTCGACGACGTGACGGTCCTCGTCGCGGGAGAGGCCACCGAGACGTTCCTCAAGGAGCGCCTTGGCGACTATGGCATCATCCACATCGCCAGCCACGGCGAGTTCAAGCCCGACGAGCCGCTCTTCAGCGCCGTGCTGCTCGCGGCAGATTCCCAGAACGACGGCGTGCTCTCCGCCGAGGAAGTCTTCGGCCTGGAACTCCGCGCCGACCTCATCGCGCTCTCCGCCTGCCAGAGCGGCCTTGGCCGCCTCGGCAACGGAGACGACGTGGTCGGCCTCAACCGCGCCTTTGTCTATGCCGGCACGCGCCAGCTCCTCACCACGCTCTGGCGCGTGGACGACATCTCCACGGCGGTGCTCTTCAAGTATTTCTACCGCTACCAGGCCGACATCGACCGGGCCGAGGCCCTCCGCCGCGCACAAGTCCGCCTCAAGAACCGCCCCGAGTACCAGCACCCCGCCCACTGGTCGGCCCTCGTGCTCGGCGGCGATTGGCAGTGAGCAAGGTAGCATGGGCATCCTGCCCATGCAGAGTGTTCCCGCACGGCTCCGGGTGCATGGGCAGGATGCCCATGCCACTGTTCGCCCTTGTCTATACACTCCTCGCCGCCCTCGCCATCGCGGAGCCCGCGCACCCCACCGCCTACTCCGTCACGCGGCGTGTCTTCGCCCTCGTGTCGGAGGACGGAGAGACCACCGCGCCGCTCGCCAACGCGGATGCCCGCCGCGAACTCGTCGGACGCGGCTTCACGCTCGACCAAGTCGATCCGCGCACGGGCCGACCCTGCGCCACCCGCGAGTCCACCGTCACCGCGCGGCCCGATGGAGACGCACTGGACTATGCAGAGACGCTCCTCTCCCTCTCCGACGACGGCACCACCGCCACCGCGCCACTGCGCAGCCTGCGCCTGCCCCTCTCCGGCGACGGCCGCGACCGCGCGGCGAATCCGCTGATGGCGCTGCACCCCTATGCCATGATCGCGCCGGAGTTCGAATTCGCCCGCGACTTCCCCAACATCCACCTCAACCATCGCGGTACCCCCGGCGGCACCTACGAACACCAGACCCCCACGTGGATATACCGCTTCCGCTACGACGCCGAAACAGGCCACCTCTCCGCCATCGACCAATACTCCCCAGCCACCCGCAAGCGCCACCGCCGCACCGAATTCCGCGACTGGCGCGACCACCCCTCCGGCCGCACCCTCCCCGCCAACGTCACGTCACGGACCTACGTCGATGGATATACGCCGCTGGTGGAGTTGGAGTTTCGGCGGATTGGGGAGGGCGCGGAGCAATAATTTGCCCGGGCGCCACGCTCACAAGGCAGGATGAAGCTACCTACGGCTTCGCACGATACGGCAGTGCATCGTCCTCCCGCGTCCGATATGCTCGCAATGTTGACGTCGGCTTTTCCGGGTATGACATCTCGAGTTCTCCGTTCTTGACCATGCGGCCCAGATACTTGTTCCGGAGGGTAAGCTCTGAACGATCAAGCAGCAGTGCGAGCTGACTTCTGGTCAGAAAACACCCCCTGCAAAGGCTAAGAATCAGGGGCTCCACATTCACCTTTTTCGCCCCGCGCGCTCTACTTGCCGAAGCCAGCAAGGAAAGCCATTCCTCACCGTCCTCACTTTCCGAAACATCTGGCCTTGGAAGGTTCGCTGCCAAATCCCCCGGCGAAAGGTGCATGTCGTCGGTCTCGCCATGCACCACTCGCCTAGTCCTCTCGCTACCCACACTGGGTTCACGAGAAAAGGAGGGGAAGTCGACGAGCGCATCCTGCATCACTGTCCCTGAAAGCTGGTTGTGGTCGCCGACGAACACGACCGCCGTGCGCCGGAAGTCGATGGCCTGCAACAGATGCCAGCCGAGCACCACCTCGATCATGCCCGCCTCGTCGACCACGAGGAGGTCCGCCTCGATGGGCAGGTCCGCGCCGCGCTGAAAGCTGCGCCCGTTGTAGCCGAGCAGGCGATGCAGCGTCTGCGCGGGGATGCCGACAACCTGCTCCAGTCGCTTTGCGGCCTTCCCGGTCGGAGCCGCGAGCACGACGGTGTGCTTGGCGTCCTGATAGATCTTCGTGATCGCCGAAACGGTGTAGGTCTTGCCGGAGCCAGCGCCTCCTGCGATCAGGAAGACAGCGCTCGTCAGGGACGCGACAACCGCCTCGTGCTGGCGCTGGTTCAACTCTGGCGCCGCAGCAAGGGCCAGCGCCCCGGGGCGATTTCCGCGCGACGGTTAGAGGCGTTTGGGACTTGGTATTAGAAAAGGAGCTCCTGCTCCCCGCATTCCGCCGCACCGTGCTCGGGTGGACGGCAGATTCGCTCGAACGATTCGCTCCTACCCAACTCCGCAGCGAGGCGTCGAAGGTCAAGGCGGCGGAGCAGATCCACCGTGATCGGGCGCTTCGCGTCCCAGAACACGAATGCTGAATAAAACTCACGGGCGGGTTCGCTGTTCAGGAGTGACGCGACGAGCTCTGCTTCCGCCTGCGTCTGGCAAGGCACGGAGTAGCAGGTGTCGTCGAGCACGACCGGTTTCCCCTCGTGCGGGCCAACAACCTTGAAATCAAGCTTCTTGTACAAGCCTGCGATGCCGACCTTCCACAGTGAGAATGAATACTTGCCGACACCGAACATCGAGAAACGCGGTCGGTTCTTGTATATCACGCTGGCCCGACGGTCCATCCGCTCAGCGTTTGCCTGCAGGTATGCCCATGTCCGCGGCGCGAAGGTGGAGATAATGGAGGTGTCCTCCCCCACGCTACGTTGCGTGACGAGCATCCAACGACGCGGAATCTGGCCTTTGCCATTGCCGAGATCCGAAGCTTTGAGCATCGGGTACATCAAGTCTGGCTCGATATCCACTACCTCGCCGTCGCCAGTGCGCCACTTGCCGGGTGTGCCACAGAGTTCGACAACAACGGCGCAGTCGTGCTTGATCCCCGACCGCCACCGATAGACCTCCTCTCCTTCGAGATGTCGCCACCGGTCGTGCATCATCGGATTGGCGAGCAGCCGCCCGCCCCGAAAAGCAATCCGCTCGGCAGGCTGGGAAGCGCCGAGGCACGCAAACACTCGAGCGGTCGAGTCGGCGGTTGACCCACCAAAGCGGCACAGTAACAGGCACGCATCAACGGACGCGTTGAATGCTGCAGTTGCGTCAATGCGATAAAGCGCGGGCTCTTGCACGGGCGTTCCAGCCTGCCAGAGATGCATCAAGAGCTTGCGAGCGACGGCGGTCTTACACAGCATCGCCAGCACCGAATCCCGGCCAGCCAGCAGGCGGGTCAGGTGGAGAAGCATGGCCTCCGAGATGTCGAAGTTACTCTTCCCCGTGATCGCGTCCATCCCCGCATGGCCCTGGAAATTGGACTTCCGAGGCAGGTTGCCGCTGCCGCCACCCGACAGTTCCGCATTCGTGACCCACGGCGGGTTGCCGATGATCAGCACCGGCCCGGGCAGATTGCCGAGAACGCGGGCCCAGTCGTGCTCAAAGAAGTCGGCGTGAGCCATGCTGATGCGGTCACGATCCAATCGGTCCGAGAGCCGCACAGCCATTGCTTCCGCGTATTCCGGCTGCACTTCAACGCCTACCGCCCGTTCAAACTCCGGGAACCCATCGGCGGCGGCGAACAGCATATTCCCGACACCGCACGACGGCTCGACAATCGAGGCCGGGCTGAAGCCCAGCGCCGAGACCTGAGCCACGACGGCACGCGCCAAACAGATGGGGGTCTGGAAGTCCCCGTATTCCACCTTTCTGGCGAGGCGTGAGGTCGTCTTCATGTTCACTTAGCCTATCCGCACGATTCCATCGACCTTGTCCGCCTGCTCGATGACTCGGGCGTACTGAAGCCGCC
>JBBQYG010000027.1:0-32753 GCA_038208905.1 Candidatus Sumerlaeia bacterium
GATGTAAAGTGGGATCATCAGGATGAAAAAGATGAACCCGATCAGGATGATGGAAAGGCATACGCCCAGCACTGCCAGCACGAACATCAGGACGCAGAACGCGCTGGAGACCACCAGCGCCTTACGCGAGTGCATGGCGACGAAGGGAGACTCGTCCTTCTTCATCAGGTAGATGACCAGGAGGGCGATAAAGCTGGTCAGGATGGCCCCCACATGGGCAAACATGGCGAAGTTCTTCTCGTCCTTGGTTGGCGTACCGGAAAAAGTGGCAGCCACAGGGGAAAACGGAGGCAGTTCCGGGGGAGGCGGGGGAGGGATATCCATGAGGGGGCCTCTTTGATTCAGTTGAATGCACTGTGTCGGCCAGTTGGCAGGAGTGGCAATGGCAACCCGCTCCACGGGCAAGAAATCAGGACTGCAAGTCTCTGTTCCCGATTCCCTCTTCCCCGTTCCCGGGCATTCCCCTACATGCGCTCGTCGATGTCCTTTACGGCGTCGCGGGCGCGGGTCTGCCAGTCGCCGGGGCGGCCCTTTTCCTCGGACTCGGGATAGACGATGGCTTGATCGATGATCTCGCGGGCGCGCTTGAGGAGGTCCTCGTCGCGGCGGCGCTGGCCGCGGAGCTTGTCGATCTCAAGGCGATAGACTCGGGTGCGGTCGCCGCTCTTGAGCCAGAGGAACTCCGCGATCATCACAAGGGCGATCAGCCCGGGGACGGGATGATAGACGAGGGCAAAGATGTCGGCAAGGCTGTAATTATACAGCAGGACCGCCGAAACGCAGACCAGCAGAACAATCACAATGTCGCCGACGCGGACCCGCGAGCGGCGACTGCGACGAGTCGAGCCGCCCGGGGCCGCAGCCATCGTCAGTTACCCGGGCCTTCCGCCAGCATCGCCGACGCCAGGCCAAGGACTTCGTACTCGGTCTCCCGGCCATCGGGGGTGACGGCGACGAAGGTCTCGCCCACGCGGCGCCCCATCAACTGGGAGCCGAAGGGGGTCAGGTAGGAGATGATGTTGTTTTCCAAGTCTGCTTCCCACATGCCCATCAGGGTCATCTCGCGTTCCGCGCTGTTGGAAGTTTCGCGGAGGCGGATGCGCGTGCCGAATCCGCTGGCCTCGGGCTGGGAGCCCTTGAGTTCCACCACACGGGCGCGCGCGATAAGGTCCTCGAGTTCCGCCGCCTGCTGCATGAGCAGCTTCTGGCGGTCCTTGGCGGCATGGTACTCGGCGTTTTCCTTGAGATCGCCTAGCTCGCGGGCCGTCTCGATGACCTTGGCCATCGCGGGAATATCGTGAGAGATGAGCTGGGAAAGGTGGCTGCGCTTCTCGTCCAGCGACGCTGACAGGGCGTAGTGGTGCGAGGGCTTCTTGCGCTCCTCGTCCTCCTCCATGCGCGATGTCTGGCGAAGCTCGATGTGGCGATCGACGAGGATGTCCTCCAGCGAGCGCTTGAGCTGGTGCGAGAGGGCATTGTGCAGGCGGATCGCGTGAAGGGTCCGGCGCCCTTCCTCCACGGTGGAGGCGACGACGGCGAGCTTGAAGAGCTTGCTGTTGGACTCGTTCAGGAGCGCGCGGACCTTGGTGGCGGAGTTCTTGGCGGCGACGCCTTCGGCAAGGTTGCGCGACTCGAACTTCTCCTCCAGTTCGGCCAGAACAGAGAGAAGCTCCTCGATGATCATCATCGGTGGCAGGCTCTCGCGCAGGTGGGGCCATGTGCCGTCGAGGACGTTCTTGGCGGCCCAGACAAAAAGCTCCGGATTTTGATCGGGCTTTGCGAAGATGGTCTCGATGGCGGCCAGGCGCTCGCCCTCCAGCTTGCGCCCGATCAGTTCCTTCTCCATCCACGACGCGGTGCGCGAATCGAGGTGGATCGTCGATTGAACGAAGACGTCGGACCAATCGTCGGGACGGACCTTTTCGACGTGCTCGAGGACAATGCGGCGGGAATCGGGGACTTCGAGGCCGGCGATCAGTTCCACCACATCGGGGCCTGTCAGCAATGTGTCCACGTTGACGGGATTCGCCTTACCCTCGAAGAGGTCGGAGTACTCAAGAAACAGCACACCGAGACGGAACTGGTCATCGCGGGAGGAGAGCTTGGCATCGGACACGGCCTTCTGGAAGAGGAGGTAGAGGGCCTCCACGTCGTCTGGCTTCATCTCGGCGTCGGAGCCGTGGCGGCGCACGTCGCGAAGAACATCGCGGCGCGCGGCGGAGTCCTTGGCCTTGAGGAAATTGGCGAAGATGTCGTCGAAGAAGCTGCGGGGGGCGTCGCGAAGGACGAGTTCGGCATGGATGCCGGTGCCAACCTGCTCGATCCAGGGGTCCAGCTTGATGGCCTTGCGGGCGCGCTCCCAGAAGCTCTTGTACTCGTTTTCGGTCAGGAACCGGGCCGTCAGGACGCGCTTGAGATCGACGGCCTTCATGCGGCCCTTCTCGCCCTTGAGCGCGATACGCAGCACCTCGGCGGGCTTGCCGACGATCATTTCCTTGAGTGCGTCGGCATCCAGGGTCATGCGCGCGATCAGGTGATCCTTGTGGATCGGGCGCAGGAAATTCCTCACACCGTCCAAGGTCATGACTTGGCCCTTCTTGCCGGGAAAGTCGATGGTGACCTTCCCCTCGGCCATGTTCAGGTCGCGGACGACGCCGATTCCCCACATGCTGTGCTTGAAGACTTGGCCTTTGGTGGCGCCAAGGAGGTCGTTGAACCGCTGGTTGATCTTGGCAAGGGGGACGGCGGGATCGCCGAAGCCGGCGCGCTCCATGAAGTCCGGGAGGAGCGCCCCCAACACTTCCGTGTAGGCGACCTTGACCGCCTGCTGGTAATGATGGCGGAGGAAATCGTGAGACTCGTTCTGGGCGAGGATCTCTTCGATGATCGCGATGGCGGGCTCGCCCTTGCCCTTGGCGAGCATCGCATCCAGAAGGCCCTGATAGAGGTCAACAAAGTGCTGCGGCTGCTGCCTGCGGACGAGCTTGTCGATGATCGGCCCGTGGAAATCGAGCGAGAAGGACTCCGTTTCGATGACCTCCAGCCAGATTTCGTCAACCGTACTCCATCGCTTGGCTTGAATCGCCTGAAGGATTCTTTCCTGCTGGTCCAGATTCACAGACTCCAAAGACAGTCCCTCCTCGGCGGCTGGGGGGCCCGGGGAAAAGCACCGGGCTCGATTGAGCGCCCAAATGGTGGAGGCGGGCTCCTCCCGGAGACAAGGCGAAAGACGCCGCTCTTCGATATGCATTCGCGCCGCTGCCTCAGAAGGCTTCACGTAGGCGCGAGGCTTGATTTCGCAACTCGGAAGCTACCCTGAGTCCTCACAAGATGGGGCAGGTTCCAATGCGGGATGTCGCGACCTTGGCTTCGAGGCGGCATCAAGTTCCTCTTCGGTGAACGGGTTGCCGGACTGGGTGGCGGTAATCGTTCCGCCAGATCGGGATCGGAAGAAGCGACTCCATAGAAAGCGATTTATTCGCCGTGTTCCGTCGTTATCCAGCTTGCGTGGCCATCGGCGCTTGCTGTTGAAAAAAGGCTGCTTATGGAATGAATCGGAAAAGTTCGCGGTAGGGCGAACCCGCTACGCACTTTGTGCCGATCAATCAAGGATTCGGCGGTGGTTCTCTAGTTGATGCTTGCGACGTCCGGAAATCGCATGCATCCACTGTCCCGATTTACTCAATCATTCGGCAATCAATGGCCCGGGACGGAGTGCCTCACATGGAGAACCGCAGTCAATCGGTTGTGCTTATCGCAGCGGTTTGCGTGGCGATCGGATCGGAGCCGATGCCGCTTCATGCCATGACGCTGGGAGCCGTCGGCGTCGAGGTGTCGGAGGACTTCGATTCGATGGAAACGGCCGATTCCACAGCCGCGATTCCAGGTGGGTTTCGTGTGGGCGCTGGGGCGAGCCCGACCTATGTGGGGGGATTGAGCGAGACGACTCAATACACCGGGACTGTGTTGCCAAATATCATTTCCAGCATGGCGAGCGGCGGCACTTACAACTTTGGGAATGGTAATCGGAATTCCTCGACCGAGCGTGCGCTTGGGTTCGTCAACTCGGGGGCATTTTCGTCTCCGCGATCGATCATGGTCGAGATCGTGAACAATACAGGTTCTGAATTGGCGCAGCTTGATGTGGCTTGGGACTACGAGAAGTACCGCTCGGGAACGCGTCAGTATGACTGGACGTTTTTCGTTTCGACGGACGGAAACGGGTGGGCAGCGAACACCATCGGCGACCAGATCAACACAGTGGATGCAGACATCGCCACGGTCTATCATCCGCCGGAGTCCGCCGCGAAATCCCTGTCGATCACAGGGCTTTCCATCGCCAACGGTGCGAGCTACTTCCTGCGCTGGAATTTGACTGGAGTAGGTGGATCGACGAACGCACAGGCCCGCGCAATCGACAACTTCAGGGTAACTGGAGTCGCAGCGGTACCCCCCGACACGACGCCCCCCACGGTCGCGTCCATCGTGCGCCAGTCGCCGGGAAGTTCTCCGACCAACGCGGACGATGTGACATGGCGCGTGTCCTTCGACGAGGCGATCAACGCGGGAACCGTGGCACCGGACGATTTCACGCTGACGCCGACGGCGGGTGTCCTGGGCGGCGCGGCGATTTCGGGTGTGGGCATTGTGAGCGCGACGACGTTCGATGTGACCGCGAGCACGGGGACCGGGAACAAGACGCTCCGCCTTGACGTGCTTCCCGCGGCAACCATCGCGGACGCGGCGGGGAATGACTACGCCGCGACGTTCAATTCCGGCCAGACCTATCAGATCGACAGGACGGAGCCGACCTCGTCCGCCTCCACGCCAGCTTCGCAGGTCGGCGGCGCCATCACCGTCACCTCCACCCCCAACGGCACGGGCTCCGCCCTTGCGAGCGCGACGCTCTACGCAAGGGAGGCGTCGGGCACTTGGGCCTCCGTGGGGAGCATCGCGGGAGGTACAGCTATCTATACACCCCCGGCGAGCGGGCTTTACTACTTCCAGACCGTTGCGACCGACACGGCGGGGAACTCCGAGCCAATCCCCTCTGGCACGATGGGAACGGGAGACGATTCGACCGTGTACAATTCCAACGCGAACGCGGCCCTGGCGCTCGATGTCCCGGCGGGCGCGCTTCGGTACTTCCCGATGACCTCAACGGCTGGCGTCACGATCGACTTCTCCGCGGCGACCCCATCGACACTGGTGACGGTTTCTCGCGCGACGGGCGATTTGGCGCCTGGGACGCTGGCCGCCGCCAAGCTAATCGACGAATCGATTTCCATCGCGGGGACTTTCTCCGGCACCGCCAACATCGTGTGGACCTTCGACGTGGCAGCCACATCGCCGCTCGACGCGGTGTTCCGCGACAACGCGGGCACAGTCACGGAATTCGCCCCCATAGGCCTTGTTGGAAGTACCATCACGATCAATGGAGTACTGGGCTTTTCGACCTGGTACGCGGGGGACGCGACAGCCGATGTCCCAGTGTCCAGCATCGGGGATTGGATGCTAATGTATTGATCCGTTTCGGATGGCCAGGATGCTGTTCCTGCCGAATGCCCCAATATGCCGACATCTTTCTTGCCTCGCCCCATGACAGCCTGCTCCCATCGACAGACACAGCCGATTGAAGCTCCGGCGAGCGAAATTTCGGTGTCTTTGGCGAGGCCAGATTCACCGACAGGGGTTCGAGAATGTCAGCAGGCGCCATCGAAGAGGAAATCAGCGTTCACGCTGGCGAGGAAGACAGCCGCGGGCGGCGAGTAAGCCCGTGGGCGTGGATGAACACCGTTTATTTTGCGCAGGGCCTTCAATACGCCATCGTCACCCAGCTCTTCGTCATCGTGTTCTTCACGATGGGCATCGGCCAGGGCGACATCCTGTTCTGGATCGGCCTGCTGACGCTGCCTTGGACGATCAAGCCGTTGTGGGGGCCGATCGTCGATCGCTACTGGACTAAGCGCTCGTGGACCTGGTCGATGCAGATCATCGTGGGGCTATGCTTTCTCGGCACCGCTGCCGCGCTGCTGATTCCCGGGACGCAGGCACTGATTCCCAAGATCGCCCTTCAACCTCCGTTTTTCTACGGCTGTCTGATATTCCTTTTCATCCTCGCCATCGCCGGCGCCACGCACGACATCGCGTGCGACGGCTTCTACATGATGGCGCTTAACCAGAAGCAGCAGGCGTTCTTCGTCGGGGTGCGCAGCACTGTCTTCCGCATCGCGCTAATCTTTGCCAACGGCATCCTGATCTGGATGGCGGGGCTCGTGCAGTCGGGAACCGGTCTGCCAGCCGGCCAGGTTGAGATTACCGCGCTTCCCAAGGAGAGCGCCCTTGTCGCTTCCTCCGATCAGATTTTCGCGGGGGAAGTTTGGCAGGCCAGCTCCGAGCAAGCGCTGCTGATTCGCCCCGGGAAACTTGAGATACGCGGCGGAGAAGAAGAGTTCGTGACACTCCGCCTCGCCCAGCCGCCTGAGAATGGCAGCCAGATCGTCGTGCTGCGATTCACCTCGCGCAATTCGAAGGGACTATCGATCCCCAAAAGTTCCGAGCGCCTCGAGTTCACCAGCGCCAATTGGCGGAAGGGTATCGATGTCCCCGTTACCGCCGACGCCAAGACCGCTTCCGCGGCATCCGATGTCCTGCGCATTCAGTCGGGAAACATCCCCCTAAGCTGGTCATTCGTCTGCGTCCTTTGCGGCGCGTCGTTCTTCATGCTGGGCGTGTTGCATCGCTTCATTCTGCCCTATCCAATCACAGACAAGTCCGATGCTGTGGGGCGCCCGAACATCCTGATCCCGCTTGGGGCGCTGGCGCTGACCATCGGAATTCCGTGGGCATTGGGCTACAGCATCTTCTATTCGGCGGGACGCTTTCGGGATGCGGCACGCGATGTGACGGTGGGTGTGCTGCCCAAGGACGAGAAAGTCGCGGGGGCGCTTCAGGGCCTGCGCGCCACGGTGGATGCCCAGAACCCCGATGTCCAGCAGGCCTTTGCCGGGCGCCTCTTCGCGCTGCTGGGCAGCTTGGGCACCAATGGGCTGCCGGAGACTCCAACGGAACTGGACCAAACCGTGACGCTTCGCGACACGCTCGCGAGGTATGGCCTCATCGACGATGCTGCCCTTGCCGACCGTCTATACACGGGCATCGAGGCCGAACGCGCCAATCCCGATTTCGCCGCGAGCCACCAGCTTCGGCGGTTACTTGCCCAAGTCAAGAAGCTGAATGGCGACAAGCCGCCCGCGAGTCGCGAGAAGGTGGAGGCTCTCGTGGCGGAACTGCGCCTTCCGGCGCTGGTTGCCATCGAGGCCGACGTGCGGGCCCTCGCCAAGCCGCTCGCCAACGTCCGGGCCGCGTCGGGCGGAAAGCTCCCCGCGGATCAGGCCCGCATCCAGGCCGTGCTGGACAGAGCGCGCACAACGCCTTCGGTGCTCGAAATGAAGGGATTCACTTTCTTCTTCACCGCGTCGCGCCTCATCCTCGTCATCGGAATCGGGCTGCTATTCATCTATACGCCAGTGAGCGTCCCCGCGGGAAAGGCGGTGTGGGCCCTGTCGGACCTGAGCCGAATCGGATTCGCGGAGGTGTTCAGTACCTTCTTCTCCAAGCCGGGCGTCACCGTCGTGATCGGTTTCATCCTAACTTTCCGGCTCGGGGAAATCCAACTTTCCCAAGTGAAGAACATCTTCCTTCTGGATAGCACGTCCAATAGCGGGCTCGCGATGTCGATCAGCCAACTGGCGTTCACCAACACCGCCGTCTATCTTGTGGCGCTCTCTATCGGGGGCATCCTTGGCGGCTGGCTGGTTTCTGCCTACGGCCTCAAGAAGGTGATTTGGCCGATGGTAGCAGCGGTGCATCTTCCGAACCTGCTGTACTACTGGATGGCGGTCGCAAAGCCGGATTCCATTTCCTGGATCAACCTTGTCGTGGGCATCGAATCCTTTGGCTACGGATTCGGCCTCTCGGCCTTCCTTCTCGTGATGATCATCGCGGCGGAGGGCCCGTACAAGACTGCGCACTATGCCCTATGCACCGGATTCATGTCGCTGGGAGCAATGCTCCCCGGCATGTGGTCCGGGTATCTTTCGGAGCTTGTCGGCTACCAGACGTTCTTCCTCCTCGTCATGCTGTTTTGCGTCCCCGGCGTTCTCTTTATTCCGTTCCTGCCGATTCCCGCCGACTTTGGGATGAAGGCCAAGAAGACATGATCACTGCAACCATTCCCCTTCGGAGAGATCGTATGCTGTCAACTGTGTCCAAGTGCCTCGCCGGTGTAGCCGTCTTCTGCATCGGCGGAATCCTTCCCGCGGTGGCCTCGGCCCAGCCTGCGGAAAAACTCCCCGTCGTGCAGCGAGAGTTCCGCGCGGCTTGGGTCGCCACCGTGGCCAACATCGACTGGCCCTCCAAGCCCGGCCTCTCCACCGCCGATCAGCAGGCCGAGGCGATCAAGATCCTCGACACGGCGCGAGAGATCAACATGAACGCCATCGTGTTTCAGGTCCGCCCCCACTGCGACGCGATGTACAAGTCCGACATAGAGCCGTGGTCCTCCTACATCACGGGCATTCAGGGACAGGCCCCCGATCCCTACTACGATCCGCTGGAGTTCTGGGTAAAGGAATCCCACGCGCGCGGCATGGAACTGCACTGCTGGTTCAACCCCTACCGCGCCAATCACTCCAGCAACCGCGGCCCCGAGGGCACCACGCCGGAGGAGCGCCTGGTCGATAGCCACGTCGTGAAGACCCATCCCGACTGGGTCAAGAAGCTCGGCACCAAGGGCTACTACTGGCTCGATCCCGCAAAGAAGGAAGTGCAGGACCTCACCACCGCCGTGGTGATGGACGTGGTGCGTCGCTATGATGTGGACGGCATCCACTTCGACGACTACTTCTATCCCTATCCCGACTACAACGATGGGAAGGACTTTCCCGACGACGACACGTGGGCGGCGTACCAGGCGAGCGGCGGCAAGCTCTCCCGCGGCGACTTCCGCCGCGACGGCGTGAACAAGTTGATGGAGAGCCTCTACGCCGCGATCAAGAAGGAGAAGAAGCACGTCAAGTTTGGCCTGAGCCCCTTCGGCATCGGCAAGCCCGGCGAGCCCGCGAGCATCGCCGGCTTCAACCAGTACGAAACGCTCTATGCCGACGCACAACTCTGGCTCAACGAGGGCTGGGTGGACTACTACACGCCCCAGTTGTATTGGAAGATCGAAAAGATCCCCCAGAGCTATCCGATCCTTCTCGGCTGGTGGATTTCCCAGAACCACCACAACCGCAACATCTGGCCGGGCCTCTATACAAGCCGCTATGGCAACGCCCGCGACGAGCAGGCCGACGCGGAGGAGATCCCGCGCCAGATCCTGGTGACGCGCGGCATGGCGGGCGCGTCTGGCCATGTGCATTTCAGCATGAAGGCGTTGCTGAACAACCGGGAGACGCTGACCGACAAGCTCAAGACCGGGCTCTACGCCGCGCCCGCGCTCATCCCGCCTTCGCCGTGGCTGGACGACAAGGCGCCCGCGACGCCGTCGATCAAATCCACCGGCGCCGAAGGCAACTCGGTGTCGCTGGCCCTTGAGGCAAAGGATGCCGGGGACGTCTTTGTCTGGGTGCTCTATGCCAAGCGCGGTAGCAAGTGGACCACCGAGATCCTCCCCGCTGCCACAACGGCGCATGACTTGAGCATCCGGCTCGAAACCACGACGACGACCGCCACCAATCAGGGCCTGGAAACCAAGGAAACCAAGACCACCGGCGAGCCACTCAGCCTTGTGGCGCTCACCGCTGTTGATCGCGTCGGCAACGAGAGCGAGCCGGTCTATCTGGAGATTGGCGCGAAGTAGCATCAGCTACACCACCACCGAATGCGCCAGCGGCGCGGATCCCAACCGGGTCCGCGCCGCTCGCGTTTTGAGGGCGCCGTCCCATCCCCCCTCGCTGGGTCCACAACTTGCACAGGCATTTGGGATCACACGTCAACGGAGCAAACAAATGCCACAAGTTCTCTCCTACGCGGCGCAGGGGCCCAAGACGCCCCTCGCCCCCTACACTCTGGACCGTCGCGACCCGGGACCAACCGACGTGCAGATCGAAATCCTTCACTGCGGGGTGTGCCATTCCGACCTGCACACCGCGCGGGGCGAGTGGGAAGGCTCGGTCTTCCCCGTTGTGCCGGGGCACGAGATCGTCGGGCGCATCACCAAGGTCGGCTCCTCGGTCAAAAAGTTCAAGGAAGGCCAGATCGCGGCTGTCGGATGCTTGGTGGATTCATGCCGAACCTGTCCCAGTTGCGGGGAGGGGCTGGAGCAGTTCTGCGACAACGGGATGACCTTCACCTACAACAGCCCCGACGCCCACCTCCCCGGCAAGATGACCTACGGCGGATATTCCAAGCAGGTCGTGGTGGACGAGGCATTCGTGCTCCGCTTATCGGAGAAGGGCGACCTCGCAGCGACGGCTCCGCTTCTCTGCGCGGGAATCACCACCTACTCTCCCCTGCGCCATTGGAAGATGGGCAAGGGACACAAGGTGGGCATCGTTGGCCTGGGTGGCCTGGGCCACATGGGCGTGAAGTTCTCCCACGCGTTCGGTGCCCATACGGTTCTGTTCACCACGTCGCCGGGGAAGGTGGAGGATGGCAAGCGCCTTGGTGCCGACGAAGTCGTCATCTCCAAGAACCCCGACGAGATGAACGCCCACGCGGGAAGCTTTGACTTCATTCTCAACACCGTTGCCGCTTCCCACAATCTCGACCCGTTCATCAACCTACTGAAGCGCGATGGCACCCTCTGCCTGGTGGGCGCTCCCGAGCATCCGCACCCCTCGCCCTCGATCATGCCGTTGATCTTTCGTCGGCGGTCCATCGCGGGTTCTCTGATCGGTGGCATCGCGGAGACTCAGGAGATGCTGGATTTTTGCGCCGAGCGCGACATCGTGTCCGATATCGAGCCGATCGCCATGGATCAGATCGAAACCGCCTATGCCCGGATGCTGAAGGGCGACGTAAAGTACCGGTTTGTCATCGATATGGCGACACTGCAATAGCCCCAAAGGGCCGGCTCGGGTGAAATCCGCCCGACCCGGCCCTTGACACGCCCCCGGCCCTCCGCGACGTTTTCACGCCCTTGCAGGGGCTCCGTCGAAAGGAAGACCGTTGTCCACTCCCGCCTCCTCCAGCGATCTCCGCCTCGCCCTTCCCAAGGGCCGGATGCAGGAACAGGTCTTCAAGCTCCTCGCCGACGCAGGCATTCGGCTGACCACGGGAAGCCGCAGCTATCGCCCGGTGATTTCGCTCCCGGGCTTCGAAACCAAGATTCTCAAGCCCCAGAATATTGTGGAGATGCTGGACCTTGGCTCTCGCGATGTCGGCTTCGCCGGCGCCGACTGGGTGGCCGAGCTGAAGGCCAATGTGATCGAGGTGGTGGACACCGGCCTTGATCCCGTCCGCATCGTCGCGGCCATCCCGACCGAGTATTTGGTGAACGGCGAGCTGCCCAAGCGCCCCCTGATCGTGGCCTCGGAGTACGAGACGCTGGCCCGCGACTGGATCGCCGCGCGCGGCCAGGGCGACAAGTTTGTCCGCAGCTACGGCGCCACGGAGGTCTTCCCGCCGGAGGACGCCGACGTGATCATCGACAACACGGCGACGGGTTCGACCCTGCGCGCCAACGGGCTCGAGATCGTCGCCACGCTGATGACTTCCTCCACGCGGATGTATGTGAATCCGCGCGTGATGGACGACAAGGTTCGGCGCCCCGCGCTGGACCGCCTTGTGCTGCTTCTGAATTCCGTCCTCGAGGCGCGCCGCCGCGTCATGATCGAGGTCAACGTCGGCGCCGACTTTCTGGAGGCCGTCGCCAAGGTGCTCCCCTCCATGCGCGAGCACACGATCTCCCAGCTCCATCACGGCGCGGGCTTTGCGCTCAAGTCTGCGGTACTGCGCAAGGACCTGCCCCATGTGATCCCGCAGCTAAAGGCAGCCGGTGGAACCGATATCGTCGTTACCGATATCGCACAGATCGTCCCCTGACCCGAAAGCAGGTCCAGCCCGTGGAAAACCCAAGTGCCCAGGGAGTCGCCCCCTCGCCCGGCGTGGCGGGCGTTGTTGCCTACAGCGTGCCGAAACATGGCGCGCCGATTGACCTAAAGCTGGACGCCAACGAGGGCGAAGCCCCCGCGGAGGACATCCTTCGCCGCATCATCGAACTCGGCCCCGACGTGATGCGCCGCTATCCCGACGCCAGCGCATTGCAGGCGTTGTTGGCCGCGCGATTCGGCGCCGATCCCGCGCGACTGATCGTGACCGCCGGGGCCGACGACGCGCTTGATCGCCTGTGCCGCGCGGTGCTGGCGCCGGGGCGCCGGCTGCTGCTGACGAATCCGTCCTTCGAAATGCTGCCGCGCTATGCACGCATCGCCGGAGCCGAGGTGGACGAGGTCCCGTGGTGGAGCGGCCCGTTCCCCACCGCCGCGTTCATCGCCGCGATCCAGCCAAGCACCACGCTCGTTGCGATGGTGACGCCGAACAATCCGACGGGGACGGTGGCGAAGCTCGCGGACTTGGAGGCGCTTTCCGCCGCGGCGCCGAATGCCATCGTGCTTCTCGATCACGCCTACGTGGAATTTGCCGACGAGGACTTTACAAAGCGCGCGCTCGCGATGCCCAACGTGGTGATCGCGCGGACGCTCAGCAAGGCGTGGGGCCTCGCGGGACTGCGCGTGGGCTATGCCATCGGGCCCGCGCCGGTGATCGGATGGATGCGCGCGTCGGGAGGGCCCTATGCCGTGTCGCGTCCGTCGATCGCGCTGGCCGCGGCGCGTATCGAGGCCGACCGCGGAAGCGAGCGGCGCTTCGTCGCGCAGGTCCGCGCCGACCGCGCGCTGATCCACGCCACGCTGGACGAACTCGGCGTGCCTCACACCGCGTCGGAGGCGAACTTCGCCTTCGTCACGGATCCGCGCGCGCTCTGGATTCGCGATGCGCTGGCGGGCCTTGGCATTGCGATTCGCGCGTATCCCGGTCATCCGGAATTGGGGCAGTCGCTCCGCATCACCTGCCCCGGCAACGCGGAGCAGGCCGCGAGATTGGAGCAGGGCATCCGCGCCGCCATCCGGCCAGAGACGATCGTTGTCGCCTTTGCCCCATCCGACGACTGGCGCGATGCCTCGCCGATCCCGGCGGTGCGATTCCCCACCCCCGGCGACCACATCACGACCACCGGACCCGCGTGGCTGGTGTCTGACGATCCCAGCAAGCTTTCCGCCGCGCGCGCCGCGGGCATGGTTCCCATCGGATACGATCCCGAAGGGAACAAAGCGAAGGAATTGACGGCATCGGGCGCCGCGCGCGTCCTTTCCCGTGCCAGCGACCTCAAGGAGATCCTCCCATGACGCCACGTTCCGCGCGCATCGAACGCAATACGTTGGAGACGCGTATCACCCTCACGCTGACGCTCGACGGCACCGGTCAGGCGAACGTCTCCACGGGGATCGGGTTCCTCGATCACATGATCGGCGCGCTGGCCAAGCACGCGCGCTTCGATCTGGAACTGAAGTGCGATGGCGACCTGCACGTGGACGATCACCACACGGCGGAGGATTGCGCCATCGCCCTCGGCCAGGCGCTGGACAAGGCTCTGGGAGAGCGGCGCGGCATCGCGCGCTTTGCGTCTGCCCACGCGCCGCTGGACGAATCGCTGGCCCGCGTCGTCGTGGACCTGAGCGGTCGCCCATGCGCCGTGGTGGACCTCGCACTGCGCCGCCCCAAGATCGGCGACCTGGCGTGCGAGAATATCACCCACTTCTTCGCGTCGCTTGCCACGGCATCGCGGTCGGCCATTCACGCCCATGTGCTGCATGGCGAGAACGACCACCACAAGGCCGAGGCCGCGTTCAAGGCGCTGGCACTCGCGCTGCGCGACGCGGTCAAGCGCGACGGTGGCACCGACGTGCCCAGCACGAAGGGAGTTCTCTGAATGAGCGCTCCTAGAATTGCCGTCGTCAAGACGGGGCTTGCGAATCTGGCGTCGGTGCTCGCGGGTCTCCGCCGCGCCGGGGCGGAGCCATTCGCCACCGAGGAACCGTCCGAGGTCGCCGCCGCCTCCCATGTCATGCTTCCGGGTGTGGGGGCGTTCGGCGCCGCGATGGAGACGCTTAACGCGCGCGGCCTGACCGCCGTGCTGCGCGAGCGCGTCGCCGGGGGACGCCCCACCATGGCGATTTGCCTGGGGCTTCAACTCCTCGCGAAAGAGAGCGAGGAAACCCCCGGCATCGAGGGCCTCGCGTGCATAGACAAATCCATCGGCCGCCTTCCCGATGGTGTGCGCGTCCCCCAGCTTGGCTGGAACCACGTTGAGCCGGTAGCGGGTTGTCGCCTCCTGCGCCCGGGCTTCGCATACTTCGCCAATAGCTACTGCCTCCCCGCCGCGCCGGAGGGCTGGTCGCCTGCCTACGTCGAGCATGGCATCCGCTTCGTCGCCGCGATGGAGAAGGGGAGTCTGCTGGCCTGCCAGTTCCACCCGGAACTGAGCGGCGCCTGGGGCCTGTCGCTCCTTAAGCGCTGGCTCGGAACCGCCACGGGGGAGGACGCCTGATGCTGACACGACGAATCATTCCATGCCTAGATTGCCGCGATGGCCGCGTGGTAAAGGGGATCAAGTTCCAGGGCCTCCGCGACGCGGGCGATCCCGTGGAGCTTTCGCGCGCCTATGAATTGCAGGGCGCCGACGAGCTTGTGCTCCTGGACGTTTCCGCCACGCCGGAGGGCCGCGGGAATCACCTGGATACTGTCCGCCGCGTGCGGGAGATGTTGTCTATACCTCTCACTGTGGGCGGGGGAGTGCGCACTGCTGAGAACGCGCGCGCCCTTCTGGAGGCTGGGGCAGACAAGGTTGGCGTCAACACCGCCGCCGTCACGAATCCCCAAGTCATCCGCGACATCGCGCGGAACTTTGGCAGCCAGTGCGCCGTCGTCGCCATCGACGCGGCGCATCGCCTCGATGGGCCCGGTTGGGAGATCGTCGTGATGAGCGGACGCGAGCGCACGGGCATCGACGCCATCGAGTGGGCCCGCAAGGTCGTCCACGAATACGAGGCTGGCGAAATCCTCCTTACAAGCTGGGATCGCGACGGCACGCGCTCGGGCTACGATCTGCCGCTCCTCACGGCAGTCTCCAGCGCCGTCAACATTCCCGTCATCGCCTCCGGCGGCGCGGCGACGCCCGCGCACCTGCTTGAGGCCATCGAGGCTGGCGCCGACGCCGTGCTGGCAGCCTCGATTTTCCACGATGGCGAATACAACGTCGGCAGCCTGAAATCCTACCTGAGCGAACGTGGAGTCGCCATCCGCCCATGATTATTCCATCGATCGACCTCATGGACGGCCAGTCCGTCCAGCTTGTGGGCGGCAAGGCCGAGTCCCGCAGCCAGGAGCGCGAGTACGGCGATCCCTTACCGCTGCTGCGCAAGTTCAGCATCGCGGGGGAGGTGGCCGTCATCGACCTCGACCGCGCGCTCGGCAAGGGCTCCAACGAGGATGTAATTCGCCGCCTCGTCAAGCAGGCGCCCTGCCGCGTGGGTGGTGGCATCCGCAGCCTGGAAGCCGCCGTGGCATGGCTCGATGCGGGCGCCGCCAAGATCATTCTGGGCACGGCGGCGAAGCCGGAGATTCTCCGCGAGCTTCCCGCCGGGCGCGTGATCGCCGCGCTGGATGCCTTCAACAACGACGTGGTGGTGGAGGGCTGGACCAAGAGCACCGGCGTCACGATCATGGATCGCCTGCGCGAGCTGCGCGAGGACGTTGGCGGATTCCTCGTCACCTTCGTGGAGCGCGAGGGCCGCCTTGGCGGAACCAACATGGAACTAGCCAGGGAGATCGTCGCCGCCGCCGGCAAGGCGCGCGTCACCTTTGCCGGCGGCATCACCACCGCTGAGGAAATCGCGGAGCTCGACAAGCTCGGCGCAGATTCCCAGGTCGGTATGGCAATATATACGGGGAGGCTCGACTTCGGCGACGCGATCTCGGCGCCGCTGGTGTCGGATCGCCCCGATGGGCTCTTTCCCACGATCGTCGCCGACGAATCGGGCGTTGTGCTTGGCATGGCCTATTCGAGCCGAGAGAGCATCCGCGCCGCCGTCGCCCGCCAGTTGGGCATCTACCAGTCGCGCAAGCGCGGCCTGTGGGTGAAGGGCGAGACCTCCGGCGCGACGCAGGAGCTCTTCGGCATCGCGCTCGACTGTGACCGCGACGCGCTGAGGTTCATCGTGCGCCAGAATGGATCGGGCTACTGCCACCTCGACCAGTTCACCTGCTTCGGCGATATCAAGGGACTAGCCCGACTCCAGCAGACGACGCAGGAACGGCGCGAGAATGCACCCTCCGGATCCTATACCAAGCGCCTATTCGACGACGCGGCGCTGCTGCGCTCGAAGCTGGTGGAGGAGGCCGGCGAGCTCGCCGACGCCGCCACCGCCGAGGACGTGGCTTGGGAGGCCGCCGACTTGCTCTACTTCGCCTTCGTCGCCATGGCCAAGGCGGGCGTCTCCATCGCCGACGTGGAGCGCCAGCTTGACCTCCGCGCGCTGAAACTGACCCGCCGCCCCGGCAACGCAAAGGCACCGTGATGCTCCGCAAGGTTACCGCCGCCGAAGTCCCTTCGCTCCTCCGCGATCCCGTTGACGCGCCGACGCTGGAAGCCGCGCGCGCCATCGTGGACGACGTCAGGCACAATGGCGAATCCGTCATGCGTCTCTACGCGGAGCGCTTCGGCGAAGTCGAACCCCGCGCGCCGCTCGTGATCGGCAAGGACACGCTCCGCGCGGCATTCGAGGCGCTTCCCACCAAGGACAAGAACCTTCTTCTTCGCGTTCACGACCGCATCCGCAAGTTCGCCGAGGCCCAACGCGCGGCGATGAAGGACATCGTGGTGGAACTCCCCGGCGGTAGGGCCGGGCACTTCGTCGCGCCGGTGGAGGTCGCGGGGTGCTACGCTCCCGGCGGCGGATTTCCGCTCCCGTCTTCCGTCCTGATGACCGCCGTCACCGCGCGCGCGGCGGGCGTGCGGACGGTGATCGTCGCCAGCCCCAGGCCGCTTCCGATTGTTCGTGCAGCGGCCCACGTCGCGGGTGCCGACATGCTCCTCGCCGTGGGCGGCGCCCACGCCATCGCCGCGATGGCGTTTGGCGCGGGCGTGCCGCGATGCGATGTCATTGTCGGACCCGGGAGCAAGTGGGTCACCGCCGCCAAGCAGATCGTCTCCGGCCGCGTTGCCATCGACATGCTTGCCGGTCCGTCCGAACTCGTGGTCCTTGCCGACGATTCCGCAGATCCGTCGATCATCGCCGCGGACTTGTTGGCCCAGGCTGAGCACGGCTTCGATTCGCTTCCGATCCTCGTCACCACCAGCGCCGACCTGATCGACCGCGTGAACGCAGAGATCGCCGCACAGCTTGAATCCCTTCCCACGCGGGAAACCGCCATCGCTTCGGTTGGTGGCGGCTATGCCGTGCTCGCATCCACGCTGGACGAGGCCGTTGCCGTGGTGGATGGCATCGCGCCCGAGCACTTGGAACTCCTGATGGAGAACGCGTCTTCGGTCGCCACGCGGCTGCGTCACTACGGCGGGCTGTTCGTTGGCGCTGGCGCGGCGGAGGTGCTGGGCGACTATGGCGCCGGGCCGAATCACACGCTTCCCACGGGCGGCACCGCGCGATTCACCGGCGGGCTGTCGGTCTTCAACTTCCTGCGCGTTCGAACTTGGATGCGAATCGACGATCTGTGGGCTGCTCGGGAACTGGTCGAGGACGCGCGCGACCTCGCGCGTCACGAACTGCTGGAGGGCCACGCGCGCTCCGCCGAGAAGAGGCTCGTCAGGCCGTAGCCGATTCTGCCGAGCTCAATTCTCGACGCGCCGCAGCAATCCCATCGGCGTGCATTCGCTTCCCTGGCCGAGCGGGTTGTCCTTCAGCGACGCCTCGACCAGCTTGCGGTTCACGCCCGCGCTCGCGCCCAGGACCCAGCTACCTCCGATGTCGTTCACGTCCACGATGGCGCACTCGAGTCCGGTGTGGCGGAGGACATCCGACGCGACCTTGTCGGGATTCTTGGGGCCTAGAATCACGCAATCGGGCTGGAGCGGCGATGTTGTCGCCGCGTCGATCGTCGCTGCCTGGGGACCGGCGACGCGATAGAAGTCGCCCTTACGACCAACCATTTTGCCAAGCGCGCCCACAATCGCCGCCAGCCAGATGCGCGCGGCGCCGCACTCGTTCACGGCGCACTGCATCGAGGACGGACGACGGAGCCCGATGCCGTAGGGCACTTTCCCGACGCAGCGCCACAGGATCCGCGCCGTCAGTCCGATCTTGATTTCCGACTCGGGGATCGCGCGGCCCTGGGTTACGGCCACGGCCTTCTCCGAGATGAACAGCACGTCGCCGGGCTTCGCATGGGGGACGGCAAACTGGGTGATCGTCGCGATCAGGTCCGTGGAACGAACCAGCACCGGGGTCCGGATCGGCAGCCGGGCAAAGCTCCCTTCGGGGAGTTGGGTGCACAGGCGGCGGTTGGGATTCGCTTCGAAGGAGAGAGGAAGGGCGGGGGCGGCGGCGCTCATCGGGAAGGGGCATCCTCGGGAGAATCTGAATCGAGGCGAGACCACATCCCGTGGCAGCACACCGTCAACATCAACCGCCAGAAAATGCATCAGTATCCAGTTTGGCCCTCCCGATGTTGTTTCTGGTCGTTTTTCCCCTGTGCTCTCCCCGCCCCGATAGTGAAGGCTTTTCTTGTTCGTCGGGAATCTGGCCATCAGGAGTCACCCCTATTGTGAGCACCGCGCCCTCAAGCGATTTCGCCGCCCTCTCAGAGGCCATCGTCGCCAGCTACGAGATCGAACCCTGCACGCGGCACATCGACATCGGTCCCCTCCCAAACCACGACGCCGTGGTGGGCGTAATCCACTTGCTGCGCGAGCTGCTGCTGCCGGGCTACTTCGGGCGTCAGAACCTGGCGTCCAAGACGCTGACGTATCACGTGGGAAGCCTTCTGGCCGATATTCATGACAAGCTGCTGGGCCAGGTGCGGGACGCGCTCCGCCACGATTGCACGCGAGGCAATGGCGAGCCGACGCCTAGCGCGGAGGAGGCGGAGGAGATCGTCCGCGATTTCCTCGGCACAATTCCGCAGCTTCGCGCGATCCTTGCCACCGACGCACGCGCTGCCTTCGAGGGCGACCCCGCCGCGCGTAGCATCGGGGAGATCATCTTCTCCTACCCGGGTTTCTTTGCGGTGCTCGTCTTCCGCATCGCCCACGAGCTGCACCTGCGCCGTGTCCCCCTGATCCCGCGCATCATGACCGAGCACGCACACAGCCTGACGGGAATCGACATTCATCCCGGAGCCACCATCGACGAGCACTTCTTTATCGACCACGGCACCGGTGTCGTCATTGGGGAGACCACCGTCATCGGCAAGCGCGTAAAGATTTATCAGGGCGTCACCCTCGGCGCGCTCTCCACCCGCGGGGGCCAGTCGCTTCGCGGCGTCCGCCGCCACCCGACCCTTGAGGACGATGTGACCGTGTATTCCGGGGCCTCTATCCTTGGCGGAGAAACGGTTGTCGGCAACGGAGCCGTCATCAGCGGCAACGTCTTCGTCACCAAGTCCGTCCCCCCCAACACCCGCGTCACGGTCAAGAACCCCGAACTCCAGTATCGCGACCAGAAGCCTTCGGAGTTCCGGCAGGATATTCCGCAGGGCGATTGGGTGATCTAGGCTGGAATCGCAGCGCCCAACCGGGAACCTTGGGATCAGCCGGATTGTCGGAACGGGGGCGTGCTCTTGACACGGGGCGGGCGAGGCCAAAGCCTGCCTCTGGAGACGGTCCCCGGGGGAGACAGGAATGAGGAGATTCAGCGTGAAATCAACGATGATGGCGCTCTGGCTGGCGGCGATCCTATTCGCCGGGCTTTCGGTTGTACCTGCCCAGATCCACGTCGCCGTGGCCGGCAACGACCAGACGGGAAACGGGACAGCGGCCAGCCCCTTCGCCTCTCTGAAGCGCGCCCTTCAGGCGAGCGGGAACCTGATCCTGATCGAATCCGGGCAGTACGTGTTGGCGGAACCCCTTGTGATTGGGCCGGGCCGGACGGTGGAGGGCGGCTTCAAGATCATCCCCTTCGCCTCAACCGGCGGCCTCGCCTATGCCGCCGATGGTGCGCCCACGGTGCTGCTTGCGGTGGGCGTCCCCGGGTCCCCCGCGCTGAGGGTGGACACGGCCGCCCTCCTGAGGGGCGTTTCGATCTTCGGCGGATTCTACAGCGTGGAGCTACTCCCCGGCGGGCGAATTTTCGAGGTTGAGTTCGGCGGGGGACAATTCGCCTCCATCATGATCCGAACGGCGGGGGGAGCCAATCCGGCCTATGTCGAACGCTGCCGTATTCTTGGCGGCGGAACCGGCATCCGCGTCGATGGCGCCGCAAGGGCCTCGATCCTCGAAACCATGATCCGAGACGTCCAGTCGGGCGGCATCGCGCTAAGTGGCACCGGCACCGTCACCATTCTGAACTCTGTGATTCAGGGCGCCCTCGGCGACGGGATTACTATCACCGGCAACAACAACGCGGGGATCCAGAACTGCGTCGTGCGCCGGTGCTCCGGGGACGGAATCCGCATCTCTCGCGCCGCGCCGCTTGTTCGCGGCTGCCTTGTCGAGCAAAACCGCTTCGGCATCCGGATCAGCGACTCCACGAATCCACAAGTCTCCCACTGCACGATCGTCGGCAACCGCGAGTCCGGCGTGTATATGCGTCTGGCGAATCCCAATCTCGATGGCAACATCATCGCCAACAACGGGAAGTTCGGCGTTCAGGAGGATAACCCGGGCTCCATCACCGAGACCGATCCCGACGGAAATCCCATCCAGATTCCCGCCCCCACGCACGGTGGGTTCGTGGTTCGCAATATCCTATGGCAAAACTCGAGTGGACAATACCTCGACGAGAATTCCACAATCATCGCATCGCAGGCGGACCTCGATTCAGCAATCGTCAACACCGGCGAGGTCAGCGCCAACACCATCGCCGATCCGCTTTTCCTGGACGTTGCTAACAAGAACTATCGCCTTTCCGCGACGTCTCCCGCCATCGACGCGGCCCCGATTCCCGGGCTTATTCCGGAGGATCTGGAGGGAAACTCCCGTACCATCGACATACCGGGCGTTGGCGACGATGGGCCCACGGCCAACGTGGCCGATCTCGGAGCCTACGAGCTTCAGAATGAGTACAGCATCGCCTTCGCGACCATCACTTCCGACAATTCCAAGGTCCCCGACCCGACATATCCCGGACAGCAGACCAACTACAAGCGGACGTCCGAATGGGAGTACCTCGAGAACTTCCCCGGATCGCGACCCGTTGTTGATTTCCTTCCCGGCCGCATTCGCCTCAAGGCCCCCGGCAACGAGGCGCTTGGCATTGTTGCCCGCCATCGCGCGGACATCTTCCAGGACTCAGACAAGATCCTGATCATCGACACCGAACTGGCGGCCCTGGCGCCGAGTGGTCGCCCCGGAATCCGCATGCGACTCGGCGAGGCCAGCAACTTCGATATCGCCTCAACATTTGGCGTCTGGGGCGACGCCCCTTTCAGCGCGGAAACCGACGAGAAGCCGTACCCCCTCATCGTTGACCTCGTGCAGGGAGGCTATCGTCGGCTCGGCGCAAGCCTGCCCGAAAGGTTCAACACGGGATTCTTTATCGACTACGTGGACTTCTTCAACCAGTCGCTCCACACGGGAATGGACGTCAGGGGAGTTCGCGTGCGACACATAGACCGCGCCATTTTCGACGCTCAGTTCGACAGGCAGATCGCGTTCGATTCCTTCAACCCCGGCGATCCGATCGTCTGGACCAATGGCGGCGTCGGGCCGCCTGTGAACACGCCGCGATTCCGCTACGATGCGATCCGCGGGGGGCTGGAGATCCGCCAGCTCGCCGACTTCTCCTTTGGCACGTGGGCATCGCCTCCGGTTCCCATCGCGAGGGGCACCCGCTTCAAGGTGGACTTCAAGGTCTCCACTCAGCAGTCCGGCGCGGCCGCACCCGCCTTCCGCCTCCGCATTATGAGCCTCGCCTACCCGTTCATTCAGGAGATGATCGTTCTCCCCACTGCCAACGGCTCGTCCACCCCGCCTTCCGATGGCGAGCGGTACACGATGTATGGCTACATGCCGAACGTGGACTACCCGACTCCGTATCCGGCGCAAACCGGCGACATTCCCGAGTTGACCGTCTTCTTCGACCTGATGGGATTTTCCTACGACAATCGTTCTCCCACAGGGTCGGTTCTGCTCGAGGAAGTCAGAATCACCGCCGCGACCAATCCCCTCTACTGAAGGACGCCGCCCGCCCAATGACCAGCGACCTCGGGGAGGTCTTCGCCCCCCAGCCACCCCCCGGCCACCGGGATTGGTATGCCTTCGAGGCCATCCGCGCGATCCCGCGCATCGTCCTGATGGTGGACAAGAATCCGTATAGCAAGACATACGGCTGCTTCGATCGCAGCTTCTGGCACTACCGCACGATGGACTTCCCCTGCGGCATGAATCAGGAGTTCGTGCTCCCCCTCGCGCTTGCCTACAAGTACAACATGCCCCACAACCGGTATCGCGGTGCGGAGCGCCTCCGCGAGCTGGCGATGGCGGGGATCGAGTATGCCCGCGTCTCCTCCTATCCCAATGGCACCACGGACGACTATTTCCCCTTCGAGCGCGCGATGGGCGCCCTGGTCTTTTCGCTCTATGCCATGACCGAGAGCTGCCTTGAGCTGGACGACTGCCCCGATCGCTTCCTGGACTTTTTCGCGAAGCGCGGCGACTGGCTGCTGAAGCACAACGAGACCGGCAAGCTCGCCAACCACCAGGCGTTCGCGGCGCTCGCGCTCTACAATGTCTATTTGCTCACGAAGGACGAGAAATACCGCCGAGGCTCCGATCGGTTTCGCGACCTTACAATGAGTTGGCGCAATCCGGAGGGATGGTTTCAGGAGTACGAAGGCGCCGATCAGGGCTACCATTCCTGCACGATCGCCTTCTTCGCCAAGCTCTGGCAGAAGTCCGGCGACGAGTCGCTCTTCAAGCCCCTCGTCGAGGCCGCCGAATTCGCCCACTGGTTCATGCACCCCGACGGCTCCTATGCCGGCGAGTATGGCAGCAGGAACACCTATCATTTCTATCCGCATGGTTTCGAGGTGTTGGCGCCGTTCTCCCGCCACGCGGCGGAGATTGCCGACTCGTTCCTTCACCGCGCGGCGCCGATGCGGAAGCGCTACTTCAACGACGACGACCGCATGGCCGCGCACTATGTCTATGACTGGATGCACGCGTGGCGCGACCACTGGGACGGGGACCGGCCCGGGCCCGTGGAGTTGCCCAACGGCGTCGAGACGCGCTGGTTCCCCAACGCCAAGGTCTTCGTCATCCGCACGCCCGCCTACCATGCCGTGGTGAACGCCTCGAAAGGGGGCGCATGGAAGGCTGTTTCGCGCGATGGCGCATTTGCGGGCGACACCGGCCTGATCGGCGAGATGGACGATAAGACCGTGGTGGTGACCCACTTGGTCGCGAAGAACAAAGTGAAGGTGGACCAGGACGCCCGCGAGCTCGACATCGCCGGGGTATTTCAGCGCCGCAAGCAGCTCCTGCCCACTCCCTTCAAGCAGGTGCTCTTTCGCCTGTTCCTTCTGACTGCTGGGCGGTTCAACGCCAACTTCGTGCGGTCTGCCTTGCAGAAAGTTCTGATCGTCCAGAAGCATCCACTGAAGACGAAATTCCGTCGCCGCTTCAAGTTTCACGCCGGCTGGCTGGAGGCGGAGGACCACGTGACGCTCGCCAAGGGAGAGAGGATGCGTCGCATCTCCGCCGGGACCGACGCGACCAGCATCTACGTGGCGAATTCCAACACCTTCCAGGAGAGCGTCCTTCTGCCGTGGACGCACTTTACCCCCGACGAAATCCGCGAACTGAATCGAAAGCGCACCGTCACAAAGAAGCGCCTGCTCCGGCCATCCAAATCTTAGGGGTTGCCATCCCCCCGGGGGGGCCTCGAATTTCCCCCGTCGCCCGGAGCCGGGCCGCGCCATCCCGCCGGGTCGGAGTTCCAACCCACTTGAGCCAGCCCAAAGTCAACCGCAGCAAAAGCCGGGAAACCGCGCTCCACATCTTGTTCTGCCAGCAGTTCAGCGAGAACGACTTCCTGGGTTCCGTCGCTGCCGTCGAGGCGACCCAGACCCTGGAGACGCTGCAGGAGACGATGGCCGCGATCCGCCAGCTTACGGACGCCAGCGAGGCCGCCATGCGGTCGCTCGTTCAAGCGCGTGAGTCCCTCGCCGAGGCCGTCAAGCCCCCCGACCAGCGCGGCAAGTGGAAGAAGGGGACCGAGGGCACCGTGAACACGCGCCTTCACCTCGACGATGCACGAAGCGAGGCCATCGCTGCGGCCAAGGGACTGGTGCAGACCCTTGAGGGAGCGTCCGGCCTCTTCGATGACAAGGGCTATGCCGTCCGATTGCTCCGCACATTTGACCGCTCGCGGGAGAAGGTGATCTCCGTGCTCGAGCGCTCGCTCGAGGGATGGTCCGTGCGTCGCCTCACGGCGGAGGATGGATCGGTCCTCAAGCTCGGCATTACCGAACTGCTCTTCTTCGACGACGTGCCGCCGCGCGTCGCCATCAACGAATACATCGAACTGTCCAAGCGCTATGGCGACAACGATTCGCCCAAGCTTGTGAACGGCGTTCTCGACCGCGTACTGAGGGACAATCCCCGCGGCGAAGAGAAGGACTGATCCGCCATCGTGATGCGCCGAGCGCCGGGTAAGCAATCGATGCCGCCCTCGCGCATCCTCCTCGGCGCAGCGCTCTCCGTGCTGCTCCTTTCAGCGTGCGTTTCGACCGGCGCGAAGGGAAAAGCGGAAGACACCCCGCTCTCCACCGGCACCGCCCCCATCGAAAGCGAGCTGACCGCGCCCGGCGCCCAGCGCCGCATCGTGCCGTGGGATTCGGTGGTGCTGGAATCGGAGGTGCGATACGGCCTGACCCCGCGCGAGAACGCCACAGTTCCCAGTGGATATACGCCGGGCCTGCTTGCGGCGGAGTCCCGCCTGGAGGCGCGCCGCCGCGCCATCGAGGACCTCGCCAACCGACTCGGTCGGCTTCCCGCGTCCGAGCCTCCGCCGGGCGAAAGCGTCCGCCCCACGGTGGCCGACCTCGCCGCGCGCCGCCCCGCGCTTGCCGCTGCAATTCGGCAACTGTTGACCGGCGGGTGGACGGAGGAAGCGCAGCGTCCCGAGGGCTCCGACGAGGTGCTGATCCGGCTTACCCTTCCCATCAAGGAACTTGCCGGCGTCGTGCTCGATCAGGGCGGGGGCTTCTCTCCCACGGACACCGTGGCGGAGGAGCTGAGCGCGCGCGCACGTGCGCAGAATGCAGCGATGGAGGCTGCGCGGCGCCAGCTCCTGCAAAAGCTGCTGGAAACACGGGCGAGCGGCAAACTCACGGTTAAGGAGTGGGCTATCTTCTCGCCGGTTCAGGCGCAATGGCTCAATCAATACGTCCGCAGTGCCAAGGTGCTCCGAAGCGAGGCGCGCCCCATTGCGAGCGGGGGAGAGGAGTGGCTGGTTGAACTCGAAATCGACTCGCAGCCCCTTCGCGAGCAGGTGGCAAAGGACGAGAGCGACATTCGCAAGCTGATGGAAGCTTCGGCCGCGGCCAGGAAATGACGCCAATTATTCTTGCCTCCGCGTCGCCGCGCCGCCGCGAACTGCTGATCGCGATGGGTATCCCCCACGACGTCGCGCCGAGCACGGTGGACGAGTCTCTCATCGCCGCCGATCACCCGCGGACGTTTGCGCTGCGCGCCGCGTATGCGAAGGCGATGGACGTGGCGCGCGCCAGCGAGGAGGGCCGATGGGTCCTCGCCGCGGATACCGTGGTAACGATGAACCTCATCCTCTATGGCAAGCCCGTGGATCGCGACCACGCGCGCCAGATCCTCCGAGTGCTTTCGGGCCAGCGTCACGACGTCATTACCGCCGTCGCCCTGACTTGCGCCGGTTCGCCCACCGCCTACCTGCGCGCCGAAACCACGCGCGTCGTCTTTCGCGAGTTGACCGAAGCAGAAATCGACACATACGTTGCCACGGGCGAGCCGATGGACAAGGCGGGCGCCTATGGCATCCAAGGCGCGGGCGGCGAACTCGTCTCCGCCATCGAGGGCGACTACTACAACGTGGTTGGCTTACCTTGCCGCGTGGTGGCGGAGTTGCTTGAGGAGGCGGCACTCGATCTGAAGACGACGCTGCCACCCCCGCCTGAGCGCTGGCGATAACCTATCGCGACGCGGCGCCGCCCGGTGCCTCGCCGGATTTAGCCGGTCCCGCTTCCGACGCTTCTCTCATATCCGCGGCTTCGCTTCCGCGACTGACCCGCCGCATGACTTCCAGATACTCCGCCGCAAAACGGTCGCGCGACTGGCGCGCCATCACGAAGGCCGCGCCGTTGTTGCCGAGTGCCTCCGCCAGTTCGCGGTTTCCCGCAAGGCGCTGCGCCACCAGAGCCAGCTCTGCATCGTCCTCCGGCGGAAAACAGAGCCCCGCGTTGGCCGTCGCCAGCAATTCCGCCGCGTCTCCGCGCACGCCCAATAGCACCGGGCGCGCGACGCCCATCGCTTCGAAGAGCTTCGATGGCATCACGGTCTCGAACAATTCCTCGCGGCGCAGATGCACCAGGCATGCATCGGATTCCGCGAGCAGGATGGGGATCTGTTCCTTCGGGAGGAGGCCAAGAAACAGGACGCGATCAAGCCCCAGCCGCGCTGCCTCCCGCTCCAGATGGGCGCGTTCGGCCCCGTCGCCCGCCAGCACAAAGACGATGTCGCGCCGCGCCGCAAGGCGATGCGCCGCGCGCAGGACAACTTCCAGCCCGTGCGCCATTCCGAGGGTTCCCGCATACGTCACCACGAACTCATCCGCGATGCCATGCTTCGCGAGGAGTACCCGTCGGCGAGCGCCTTCCGGAGGGTGGAACAAATCGAAGTCGATGCCATTCGGTATCACCGCAATCCGGGCGGCTTCGATAGCCCCGGACTCCAGGAGCTTTCCCCTGTAACCATCGCCCACTGTCACCACCAGCCGCGCGCGTCTATACATCCAGCGCGCCATGCCTTGCAGGATGCGATAGGCCGTGCTTCGCCGACCAGCCCCCACCGCGACGATGGACTCGGGCCAGATGTCGCGGATCTCCAGAATGAACGGCTCCTTGCGGAACAGCGATCCCACGGCCCCCGCCATGCCGCAAAAGAACTGCGGCGATGTTGCCACCATCACGTCGTGCCTCCTCAGCAACAGGAGCGCCACCTGTGCCGACGCGAAGTAGGAAAGGTAGTTCAGCATCCGCCGATAGCGGCCCTTGTTGGCGGCGACGAAGCTCCACACGCGGATTGTGCGTATTCCATCCACGTTCTCCTCGCGCCAGAACGCCGTTGAGTAGCCCGCATAGGGCCAGCCATGGGGGGCGCTGGGGATGTTGGTGATCACGGTCACCTCGTGCCCGGCGCGGGTCCAGCGCCGCGCGTGCTCGTAGAGACGCGACGCGGGTGCATTCACCTCGGGATGGAAATAGTGGGAGAGAAACAGTATACGCAGCCGAAGCGGATCGCGCGCTCGCTCCATGCGCTCGCCAAACCGAGCCAGCAGCAGCAGGCCAAACGCATAGAGCGCCAGCAGGCTTCCGCCGCCGGCAAAGGCTATCAGAAGCGACTCCGTCGCATAGACGACATTGACCAGCACGCCCACCTGCAACACCACGATCCAGATCGCAAAAACGACCCACCGTTCCGTGAAGCCGGCCTCCAGCATCAACGACCGCAGGTGCCCCGTTCCATCGAACTGCTTCCCAGTGCTCAGGCGCACGAGTCCCGTATAGACACGGTCGAACATCGGCACCGCCACCGCCATGAGCGTGATAAGGAACATGCCGAGCGTGAAGCCCCACGTGCGTGAGGAGATCGTGGTGGAGGCGAGCAGAATCGCCAGCATGAACTGGCCCGCAATGCCCAGGCGAAGCCGGTCCTGCCACTGGTTCAAGAGCAGATGCCCCAGGCACGTTCCCGAGATCGCCATGAGGATCACCGGCGCGCCGCCGCTCGACCAGTTGAGGACGAGGCCGGTTAGCGTGAGTCCGATGATAAGCGTGACCCCAGTCGCGAGACCGCGAAGACGGTCGAAGATGTTGAGGCTCGTCATCAATCCCGCGTGGAAGAGCACCGTCACGAAGTAGTCGAGAAGCAGGCCGCCCAGTCCCTCCGGATCGCCTCCCACCGGTCCGATGCGAAACCGGAATCCGAGAAGGAACCAGGCGCTCGCGAGAACGAATCGGGCCGCGATGGTGATCTGCGTGGGCGGGCGGAGGAGTTGCTCGCCAATGCCCACCGCCGCCGCGAGGACCAGCGCCGCCGCAAGCGGCAGCAGCGAGATCGCTGAATCCAGCATTGGAATCATCGGCAGCAGACAGAGAAACGTGGCGAGGAGCGCGAGCCCACCCGCCAGAACCGCGCCTTCGGATTCCTCGCGATTCGGCGCAATCATGGCAACCGCCCGGCGCAGCGGCCAGAACATGATCGGCGGCAGCAGCGCCGCCAGCGCGAGGAAGAGGACGATGTCCTGGGTGGACGACATCATGGCTACGGCTCTCCGAAGGCGGCACCGGTCAGAGCGGCTGGATCCTGACAACCAGCGGGATCCCGGGGCGGAGCATCGTCGTCGCGCGGATCACGGGGCGCTCGCGGGCGACGCCGAACTGCTCGTATTGCCAGCCATTGATCACGTCAACCTCCAGCGATGGCAACCCGCATTCCACCTGAAGGCGCGCCAGATGCGGATGGTCGGATGCGCCGATCATGAAGGAGGCGGGCCCCTCGCGGGATACGATCATACCGCGATGGAGCGGAAGAAAGCATTCCACGCGGCGCGGCCTTGCTGGTTCCTTTCCGCGAATGGGTACCAGCGTATCGGTGATTGTATAGACACGCGAGGAGGCGTCGATTTCGATGACTCGCTCGTGAAGGACTCCCGCCGGAGCGTGCCCGTCGTGCAGGCCGCGGATGCGAAAAGACTCGGGGCCGAGGGGCGACGCATCGAGCTCCAAGGGATGCCCGCGACGCCCCATGCGAAAGCTCTTCCACGGCGACGCGCATTCGACGGAATCCACGCGCAGGACCGCGTGCTCGCGCGCGGCGCGCAGCCGACGCCGCGACGGCCCCGCCACATAGATTCCCCCGCCGCCGTCGGAGATGAATCGCCGCCCCGAGAGGGTCAGCTCATAGCCCATCAGATCCGCGTGCATGTGAGCCCCAAGATGGTCGGGCCCAAGCGCCGCGCCGTCGAAAATGAGGAAGTCGCCATGCTCCAGATCGCGAAAGACCACATGACCATCCCGCGTGCCGAAGCGCAGCGTGCCTCCCCGCGAGTCGGGCTTCGGCGCGATCCGAACGTCCTCGCGCTCGAGGATCCGCGCGCCGGGATCGCGTGGGGCCAGAACCGAATCCCCCAACAGCGGCAAGCCCCCGTCGGGATGCAGCACAAAGACAAGCAGGGCGGCCATGCGGCCCACCGTGTCCTCCAGCTGACGCGTCAGATCGCTCCCGTCCCCCCGCCGCAGGATGAGCAGATCGCAGAGCCGCTCCAGCAACTCCGCATGATACATCGGCGAGAACTCGTGATGGAATCCGCCCGGCGAAATCTGTTCTTCGAGTTGCTTCGCGAGCAGGCGCTCGTGCCGCGTGCGCCGCTTGGCACCTGTTCCGACAAACGCATCCGCGATGTTGAGCGCGATCAAGTTCTCCAGCAGGTGATTCCCTCGATGTTCCCACTCGATATGCGTGGAGAGAAAACGCGCCTGCTTTGCAATCGACCCCAGCAGCTCGCGCCGCGAGTCCCTGTCCAGTACGCCACTCCGCTCCAGCGTGGCATAGGCCGCGATCCAGTTGGGGAGGCGCCGGGAAATCGTGTAGGAATGCCACGGCCCCAGGAATCCTGCCGGCCCGCCAAGGCGGTTGCGGTCGATCCAGCTCCGCATAGCCATCAGGGCAAGATCCTCGCGGCGAGCCCCCAGCAGGTCGAATATCCAATCGAAGTAGTGGAGATGGAAGAACCACAGGTGCGAATCGGCGCACTTTCCATCGACGGATATGTAATCCCAGCGCGGCGGGAATCCGAGCGGGATGCCCTGACTCAGGAACGTCAGCGATTCGGGCCGGGCGGCGTCCCATGCGCCCGGTGGACGCGTCAGCCGGGCGGCGGCGAGCGGGCCATAGCGTTCGATCAGCGCGGCGCTGGGCTGCCGAATTCGCGGAGGGCGGGAGCTGGGGCGCCGGGCGCGCACGACGCCTCGACGGATGCGCTCTGCCACTCGCCACAGCAGTTGATCGGGACGAGTGTATAGAATGCTGTACAGATAGTTCGCCGACGTCCGGCCGATCAGGCGCGCCAGGCTGGCAATCATCGTGCGACTCCCGGCTCCGCAATTCCGATGGGCGAATCCGCGTTCCGCGCAACAAGGGCTTCGACAATGCGGTGTGCCGCGGCTCCATCCCAGAGCGCGGGCCGAAACGGCTCGCGCCGCGCGGCGAGTGCCCGCGCCCACGCCGCGCGCAGTTCCGCGCCCCCGCCCGAAACCAGCTCGCTCGTGCCGCCATTCTCCCGCAGGGTTTCGGGGCGCTCCGTACTCGGGCGCAGCGTCAGGCACGGCGTCCCCAGCACGCACGCCTCCTCCTGAATGCCGCCGCTGTCCGTCAGTACCACGCGCGCGCGTAGTGTCAGCGCGAGGAGTTCCGTGTAGGTTAGCGGCTCCGTCAGTATGATGGACCGCGCCGAGGCGAGCTTCTCCCACAGGTTGAACTCAAGCAGCCGCGACCGCGTGCGCGGATGCACCGGCATCACGATCGGCAACTCGCGAGAGAGTGATTCCAGCGCCGTCGCCAATTCGCCAAGGCGAGCCAGCGCGTCCACGTTGTGGGGCCGATGCAGCGTCGCCAGGGCGAAGTTTCGCGGCACCAGCGACGGCATCGTGGATGACGTGAGCAGTTTGGCCCCGCAGGCGGCCTCCGGTTCGATGCGCGCGGCGATGTCGCGGAAGCGCTCCAGCGAATCGATCATCACATTTCCCACGGCCACGATTCGGCGGCGTTCGGTCCCCTCTGCGAGGAGGTTGCCCGTCGCGGTCTCCCCCGTTGTCAGCAGCAGATCCGAAAGCCTGTCCGCCACGATTCGGTTGATCTCTTCCGGCATTGCCCAATCGTGGGAGCGCAGGCCCGCCTCTACGTGGGCGACCTTTAGCTGGAGTTTCTTCGCCGCAAGCGCCGCCGCCACCGTCGCGTTCACGTCGCCGACCACGATGGTCCAGTCGGGTCGCTCCGAATCCAGCACTCGTTCCAGCGCAACCATCGACCGACCCACCTGTTCCGCGTGGGTTCCGCTGCCGACGCCAAGGCTCCACGCGGGCTCCGGCAATCCGAACTCGGCGAAGAACTGCTCGCTCATGGCGCTGTCGTAATGCTGCCCCGTGTGCGCCAGCGAGTGCTCGATCCGCCGCGTGGGGTGCGCCGCGTTCCACGCGACGATCGCGTGATGAAGCGGCGCCGCCTTGATCAGGTTGGGGCGCGTCCCGACGACGATGATGATCTTCATGCGTCGAGTGCCTTCCACCAGGTGGCCACGCGCTGCGCCTCACCCGTGCGGAGCGACTCAATCGCCGCGAGAGTGACGAGGGATACTTCCAACAGCTCCTCCAGCGGTATGGGCGCCTCTCCGCCGCGGGCGACGGCGCCGAGAAACGCGCGGACTTCAGCGCGGTGGCCCTTGTCCTGGGCACTGTTGGCACGTTCCACCTTGCCGCCGCGATGCACCGTGAGGCGGCGGAAGTTCTCAAGTTCCACCGCCGCACCGCCGCCAATCGCGAGAAGGCGTTCCTTCGCCAGCGTCTTCGGTCCGCCAGACCAATACTGAATGGTGCCGATGCTTCCGTTGCGGAATCCGAGCTGGATCGTGACGCGATCCTCGACCGGCTTGCCCGCGCCGTCGCGCGCGGAAATGGCGTACACCGAATCGCACGGCGCACCCGCAACCCATCGCAGCGTATCGGCGAAGTGGCAGGCTTCCCCGACCAGGCGCCCGCCGCCAGCCGCGATGTCGGCGGCCCAGTGTCCTTGCGGGAGCGTTCCCGCGTTCACCACATAGTCGAATGCCACGCCGCTCGCGCTGCCGAGCTTCTCCCGCATCGTGCGAATCGTTGGTGCGAAGCGTCGGTTGTAGCCAACGTGAAGCAAGCCCTTGGCCCCCGTGGCCGCATCGCGGACGGCGCGAAGCTCTGACAAAGTGAGCGCGAGCGGCTTTTCGACAAAGACATTCTTTCCTGCCGCCAGCGCCTCGCAGGTCAGCGCCGCGTGGTCCGCGTGGCGCGTCGCAATCACAACGGTGCCTACGCCGGGATGTCGCAGCACCTCGCCGGGATCCGTTGTCGCCGCCGCGTTGGACTGCCTCCCCGCAAGCGCCGCCGACACGCCGCGTCGCGAGGCGAGGATGACGACGCGGGCGCCCTCTTTTTTCAGCAGCGGCAGCAGAACCCGCCGCGCAAAACTTCCCGTGCCGATGACTCCGACCCCATCGTCGGGCTGCGAACCCGAT